>DNXB01000625.1:2606-6504 GCA_003506995.1 Verrucomicrobiales bacterium | reverse complement strand
GCTGCGCCGCCAGTCCTGCTCATTGCCAAACACACCGCTCGAAGACGGCAGCATGCCCGTCATCAAGCTGGCCCGTGAGGGATTGCAGAGCGCGTAATTGCAATGCGCGTTGGTGAAACGCATGCCCAGTTTCGCCAGACGATCCATGTTCGGCGTCACGGACTGCGGATGCCCGCCCAGCCAGCCCGTGTAGTCACGCAAATCGTCGGCGATGATGAACAGCACGTTCGGCTTGCCGTAGGCTGAGCGTTTTTTTGGCGCGGCGACGGCACTGGAGGAAACCGCCACAGCAAGAGCCAGGAAGATGAGACGTGAAATAAACAGCATTGTTAAAAGCTCGCACGGGGCGGAGGGAATGTCGAGTTGGGGTGTCGTGCGGGATCAAGCACTGAGCATTTTCATCCTGCATGAGCATTCAAGACCACCGCGCAGGATGACTCAAACGGCGCTCCCAGCCCGGAAAATCAGGCAGCCGGAGACTTTGTGAAATTTTTCACAAATAGGGCTTGCTCCCCATCCCTCGTGTTGCTAGAAAAGCAGCCCGCCATCCCCAACAGGCGCTAGCCCTTTCCTCCCCGACAGACCCTATCCGCATGTCGATTTTCACACTTCAATCACACTCTTTCTCGCCCGTGCTGGCCAACGTGCATAGCTACGCGTCGGAGTTGTTCGCGAAGAGCAGCGTGTTGGGATTTTTCACCAATTCGGTGCTGGTGGCGCTGGTGGTTCTCAGCCTGGTGCTGTGGTTTGCGCGCAAGGCGACGAAGAGCATGACTCTCGTGCCGCACAAGGCGCAGAATTTCTTCGAGTTCATCGTCGAGTTCCTTTACGGCCAGGTGGAAGGCATTGTGGGACCGAAGCAGGCCAGGCTGGCCTTCCCGCTGCTCGGCACGCTCTTCATCTACATCCTCGTCTCCAACTGGTTCGGCCTGCTGCCAGGCGTTGGCACCATCGGCTGGGGAGAGTCCACTGGCATTCTGTCGATCAAAGCGGCTCACGATCCGCTGCTGCGCCCGCCCACGGCCGACCTCAACGCCACCATCGGGCTCGCCGTCTCAGCCTTCCTCGTCTGGTTGTTCCTCACCATCAAGGAAATCGGCGTCTGGGGCTTCATCGTTCACACCTTCGGCCCCAAGGGCGGCCTGAAGGGTGTCATGGGCATGGTGGTCGCCGCCGTCTTCCTGTTTGTCGGCGTCATCGAAGTCGTCTCCATCATCATTCGTCCGGTCACGCTCTCCATCCGTCTGTTTGGCAACATCTTTGCCGGCGAGAATGTGCTGCACACCATGAGCGATCTCATGGCCGGCACCGGTCCGGTCGGCAGTTTCCTGGGCAGCATCGCCCTGCCCCTGCCCTTCTACTTCATGGAGCTGCTGGTCGGCCTGCTGCAGGCGATCGTCTTCACGCTGCTCTGCGCGGTGTACATCCAGCTTTCCACCACTCATGACGATCACGGTCATGAGGAGGAGCATCATTAAAATCGAATTTGCCAGCGGGACCATGCGCAACGTGTGGACGCTGGCGACACAACAAACACAACACGACTAAAACTATGACAATGGAACTTATCTCGATGGCCCAGGCAGCGGCCGCTCATGCTCCTGACGCGGCAGCAGGCATCACCGGCAGCATCACGATGGGCCTCGGCGGCGGCGGCGCCGCGATCGGCGTGGGTCTTGTCGGCTCCAAGGCTGTGGAGGCCGTGGGCCGCAATCCTGGTGCTTTCGGCAACATCCTGACCCTCGGCATTATCGCCATGGCTCTCGCTGAAGGTCTGGGCATCATTGCCTACCTCGGCGGCTTCTAATCTGACCTTTCTGCGGCGGGTCGCCCTGCGGCCCGCCGCTCTTTCTCTCCTCTCATCTTCCCCGACTCTTTTTAGACCATCCTCATTCCGCTTATGATCTCTGCCACGCCTATCATCATCGCCGCAGGCAAGGTTGACGCCATTGTCGATAAATTCGGTCTCGCGTGGGGCAAGTTCATCGCCCAGGTCATCATTTTCTGGATCGTCTTCACCATTCTCAAAAAATACGCATTCGGCCCCATTCTGGCCATGCTGGAGCAGCGCCGCCAGCGCATCGCCGATGGCGAGGCGAAGCTCGAAAAGATCGCCAAGGACGCCGCCGAGGCCGCCAAGAACTCCCAGGCCATCATCGACAAGGCGGAGGCCGCCGCTGCCCGCCTCGTGAAAGAGGCCGACGATGCCGCCAAGGCCATCCAGGAACGCCGCCAGCAGGAGGCCGTATCGAGCGCCAACACCATTATCGCCAAAGCCCGTGAGGCGGCGGATCTCGAAAAAGAGCAGCTCATGTCCCAGCTCAAGCGTGAGTTCGGCCGCATGGTTTCCGACGCCACGAGCCGCGTCACCGGCAAGGTGCTCAACACCGACGACCAGACCCGCATCAACCAGGAAACCGCCGCCCAGGTCTCCGCCTAAACTGAGAACGGCGAACCGCGAACTGCGAACCTCAACATGAAGATCACCAAGGAAGCCCGCCGCACCTCCCGCCAGCTTTTCCGCGCCTGCATCGCAGAAGGAAAGCTCGATGAGTCTCGTGTGCGCACGGTGGTCGCCACTGTCGCGAAGAACAAACCGCGTGGCTACATCGGCATCCTCGACGCCTTTGCGCGTCTCGTCTCGAACGAGGTGGACCGCCAGCGTGCGCTTGTCGAAAGCGCCACCGCTTTGACGTCCGCCACGCAGACAGAGCTGCAAGGCAGCCTCTCGAAAAAGTATGGCCGCCCGCTAAGCCTCGAATTCAGCGTCAATCCCGACCTCCTCGGCGGCATCCGCGTCAAAGTCGGCTCCGACGTGTGGGACGGCAGTGTGAAGGCGCGATTGGAAGCGCTGCAAGTCTCGCTGTCTTGATCCGCCAACAACCTTTGAATGACGAAACCCGAATGACCAATGACGAAATAAATCCGAATGCCGAAGTCCGAAGCGCCGCTTTGCGACCAGCGGGCGTGATTTCGTCATTCCGGCTTCGTCATTCCTTCGTCATTCGTCATTCTTAATTCGTCATTTTCATCGCCCTTAGCTTTTTCAAACCCGCAATACCATGAGCAACATCCTCCAGGAGATCGAATCCCAAATCGCCGGCCTCAAGACCGCCGTCACGAAGTCCAATGTGGGCATCGTCCGTGAAATCGGTGACGGCGCCGCCAAGATCGAAGGCTTGAGCGATGTCATGCTCAACGAAATGATCGAGTTCCCCGGCGGTGTGTTCGGCCTCGCGCTCAACCTTGAAGAAACCGAAGTCGGCTGCGTGCTGCTCGGTTCCGGTGAAGGCATCAAAGCGGGTGACGAAGTCAAAACGACCGGACGCCTCCTCTCCGTTCCTGTTGGCAAGAGCCTCCTTGGCCGCGTGGTCAACGCCCTCGGTCAGGCCATCGACGGCAAAGGCGACATCAAAGGTGAAGCGCAGTATCCGGTCGAAAAACTCGCTCCTGGCATCATCGCCCGTAAATCCGTGTCCGTCCCCGTGCAGACCGGCATCATGAGCATCGACGCCATGATCCCGATTGGCCGTGGTCAGCGTGAGTTGATCATTGGTGACCGCTCCACCGGCAAGACCACCATCGCGGTGGACACCATCATTTCCCAAGCCCAGCAGAACAAGGCTGCCGAACAGGGCAAGCTCGCCGGTCACAAGCCCCTCTATTGCATCTACGTCGCCATCGGCCAGAAGCAGTCCAACGTCGCTCGTGTCGTCAAGACGCTCGAAGACGCCGGTGCGATGGAATACACCACCATCATCAGCGCCTCCGCTTCTGATTCGGCGGTGAATCAATACCTTGCGCCTTACACCGGTTGCGCGATCGGTGAATGGTTCATGGATCAGGGTCAGGACGTGCTGATCGTGTTTGATGACCTTTCCAAGCAGGCCGTCGCCTA
>DNXB01000625.1:0-2562 GCA_003506995.1 Verrucomicrobiales bacterium | reverse complement strand
CTGCCGATCATCGAGACGCAGGCCGGCGACGTGTCCGCTTACATCCCGACAAACGTGATCTCCATCACCGACGGACAGATCTTCCTCGAAACCGACTTGTTCTATCAAGGCATCCGCCCTGCCATCTCAGTCGGCCTTTCCGTCTCCCGTGTGGGTTCTGCCGCACAGACCAAGGCCATCAAGAAGGTTTCCGGCACCACGAAGCTCGACCTCGCGCAGTTCCGCGAGCTTGCCGCCTTCGCGCAGTTCGGTTCCGACCTCGACGCCGGCACGAAGGCCAAGCTCGACCGCGGTGCCCGCATCGTGGAACTCTTCAAGCAGCAGCAGTATCAGCCGAAGAGCCTGCCGATCATGGTCAGCAGCCTCTATGCGATGCAGAAAGGCTACTTCGATTCCGTCTCCGTCGATCGCGTGAAGGAATTCCAGGCCAAGCTCGAAGAATACCTCTCCACCCGCAAAGGCGACCTCATGGCGCAGCTCGCCAATGAGAAGACCCTCGACAATGTTGAAGCCGGCCTCAAAACCGCCCTCGACGACTTCAAGGCTTCCTGGAAGTAAAATTCAAAGTTATAGGTTATGAGTTATGGGCATCCGCCACTGAATCCATCGACTCACATCACTCCTAACCCTTAACCCATAACACTTCACACTCAATGCCCTCCACCCGCGACATCCGACGCCGAATCAAATCGGTCAAAAACACGGCCCAGATCACCAAGGCCATGCAGCTCGTCGCGGCTGCGAAGATGAAAAAAGCGCAGGACCAGGCCAGCAACGGCCGCGCCTACGCCGAGATGCTCAACAAGGTGCTCGTGAACCTCAAGGAGCAGGCGGAAGAAGGCATCCACCCCTTCTTCTCCGAAGGCAAAGGCGACAAGACACTCGTCCTCCTCATCGCCAGCGACAAGGGCCTCTGCGGTGCCTTGAACACCAACCTGTTCAAGAAGTTGATCACCACTCAGATCGAAGGCCACGTCGATTACGTCACCATCGGCAAGAAGGCCGTCCAGGCCATCAACCGCCTGCGCCGCAACCTCCTCGCCGACTTCCCGATCAAAGATCCCGCCAAGTTCGCCGAAGTCCGCGCCGTGGGCCGTTTCGTGCAGGACAAGTTCCGCACCGGCGAATACAAGAAGGTGCTCGTCGTCTTCAACAACTTCATCAACACCGTCACCATCGTCCCGACCGTCGAGCAGCTCCTGCCCGTCAATCCCGTGACCCTCGGCGGCAAGCGTGACTTCGGTCATCTCATCGAAACGCCCGCCGCCACGGCCTCCAGCGAGTACACCTTTGAACCCAGCGCTGCCGTCGTTTTTGAGACTGTGCTGCCGCAGTATGTGAACGACACCGTGTATCAGATGGTGCTCGAATCCCGCGCCTCCGAGCACTCCAGCCGGATGGTCGCCATGAAAAACGCCACCGACAACGCCAAGCAGATGATCAAGGACCTCAGCCTTGAGTACAACAAGCTGCGCCAGGCCGCGATCACCAACGAACTCCTCGAAATCACCACCGCCAAGATGGCTCTTGAGTAGCCTCCGTTCTGCCACATGCAATCCCTGTTGATACGTCTAGCATCCATTTGCCTCGCTTTCGCGTTGGCAAGCTGCGCGACTGTGTTCAACCGGACCGGCAAAAGCGTCAGGGTTAATTCGACTCCTTCCGGTCTTAGTTTTGACGTTAAAAACCGTGATGGCTTGGTTGTTTATAATGGAGTTACTCCTGCTGTGGTAAAACTCAGCAGCCGATACGGCTTCATGAAGGGACAAACCTATCTGTTTACCGCACGCAAGAATGGCAAGGTTCATGGAACAGCCATCCTGGACGCACGCATCAGCGGCTGGTTTTGGGGCAACTTTGCCTCAGGTGGATTGCTTTTGGGCATGCTCCTTGTAGATCCGCTAACTGGCAGCATGTGGACCATGACCAAGGATGTTCACATTGGCCCAGGCACATCCAATCCTGACTACGTTCCATTCCAAAATAGCTATCTCGACGCTGTTCCACGCAGCTAAACTTTTTAATCACGACGAAATCCTCGCATTCCTGACCCTTCCCCTTCTATGAGCAACATCGGCAAAATCGTTCAAGTCATCGGTCCCGTGGTGGACGTGGATTTCTCCGCCACTGGCAATCTCCCGGCCATCTACAATGCGCTGGAGATCAACTATGAGCAGGGCGGCAAGCCCATCCGCCTCATCTGCGAAGTGCAGAGCCACCTGGGCGACGGCTGGGTTCGCTCCATCGCCATGATTTCCACCGACGGTCTCAAGCGCGGCATGGACGTCACCGACACCGGCGGCCCGATTACCGTTCCTGTCGGCGAAGAAGTCCTCGGCCGTATCTTCAACGTCACCGGCGACGCCGTGGATGACCAGCCTTCCCCGAAGACCGAGAAGCGCTACGGCATTCATCGCAAGGCCCCCGCCCTGACCGACCAGAACCCTTCCGCGCAGATCCTTGAGACCGGCATCAAAGTGATCGACCTCATCTGCCCCTTCACCAAGGGTGGTAAAGTCGGTGCCTTCGGTGGTGCTGGCGTCGGCAAGACCGTCGTCATCA
>DNXB01000619.1 GCA_003506995.1 Verrucomicrobiales bacterium | reverse complement strand
GGGAGAGGGTTGGGGTGAGGGGGTTTTATGATCCCGATGCCCGATTCCCGACGCCCGATTCCTGCGCGGCGAGGAGCTGCTCGATTTTAACGAGCGCCGCGCGAGCCGCCGGCAGGTCGCGCTCAAGGATCGCCCTCGCCAGCGCCCACGCCCCGTCCAGGGCCTCCATCCACCCGAAGTCCTTTTCCGCGGTCTTCACGCGCCATCGCGGCGTCTGCATGGGAGGGTTCTCGATGCAGCGGAACGCCTGTCGCTGGTTGCCCTTCGCGGAGCCGGCCTTCTCCAGGAGCCCCTTCGAGACGAGCCACGCGGCGTATCCCCGGGCGTACTCGAGCGAGACGCCGGCATACATGGCCAGGTCCCAGGCCGTGAAGTTCTTCGCGATCCGGGCGGCCCGCCAGAGCTTCTCCTGGAGGCCGTCCGGCGATACGTCGCCGTTTCGCGCGTCGACGAAGCGGAAAAAGTCGGGTAAACCCTCGACCCGCTCGAGCCAGCCCTTGCGCTGCAGGTGCAGGATCTTCTGCCGCGCCGACTCCGGGGAGATCCCCAGGGCCGCCGCGCAGCACTGAACAGGCGCCGTGCCCATCCCCCGGTAGAATTCCTTGATGTGCTCCGCGTTGATCATGTATTCCCTCTCCCCCAAGTACCCAATTACCAGTTACCCAATCACTGCCTGTTCATTTAGCCTCCGGTATCACCTTCTTCAGGGCGCCCTGGGCGATATCCACGGAGATCTCTTTCACCTGGCTCGCCCGCGCGGAGCTCTCGGCAGCCGACACGATCAGCTCGATCAGGCGGATATCGCCGCCCGTCTTGCGCTGGACCAGGTCCGCCGACTCGGCGGAGATGGAAAGCCCCGCGGCCTCCTTGACGAAGGTGCTGATGTCGGAAACCGACATGGGCTGGAACTCCATCGAGGCGCACCTTCTGGACCACACGCGGCGGTCCTTGTTCATGAGAACCGGGAGCGATTCCTCGCCCACGAGCACCCAGGGAACCTCGCCCATCTTGCAGAGATCCCGCACGCTCTCCAGAAGGCGCGATCCGAGCAGGTCGGCCTCGTCCAGGATGATGGGCCTCGGGTTGTCCCGGCAGGCCGCCACGATGGCCTCGAAGGCATCCTTGCGGCGCTTCGGGGCGGGCTTTCCCATCGCCGCCAGGATGTTCTGGTACATCCAGAGCACCGACCAGTCGCGCAGGCTCGTCAGGTAGACGCAGTCGTTCTGGGTGGCGTACCACTTGGCCGTCCGGGTCTTTCCCCGGCCCGCCCGGCCCGACACCATCGCCAGCGAGTCATGGCCGATGCGCTTCTTCACGATCTCCATCGTCTGCATGAAATCCTTGACGTTCGACGTCACTACGAAAACGGGCTTCATTCGCTCCTCCTATAAGGTCCTCGTTCCCTGATCTCCCTCTCCCTTGAGGGGAGAGGCTCCCCATTTTTCCCCTCTCCCCTGGCGGGAGAGGGAGGGGTGAGGGGGTATTTTCTACAGTTTCTTCCCCTTGAACATCCCCGCGCCCCACGTCATGGCCAGCCATGCCGCCACCAGAACGATCGAGAGCGCGACCAGGTATACGCTGGCTTTCCCGAGTTCATGTCCGGCGGACAGCAGCCGGCACTGAAACCACCAGACCGCTTCCGACATTCCATCCACGTATCCCCTCAGAAAATTCCCCGGTACGCTCATCTCGCTCCCTTCCCCTTCTTCCCCTTCTCGGCGCCCGGCTCCTTGTCGATGCAGGTAAGTTCGCGCAGGGCGACCGTTTCGCGCAGCCAGAGGTAGAACTCCCGGTTGCCGGCAAACCTCGGCGAGAGCTCGAACCGGTTCAGAAAGGAGCAGGTTTCCTTGGTGAACTGCCCATTGCGGAGCATGTAGGAAAAGTAGAGATACTTCGCGTCGTCGCCGATCAGCACCAGCGGGATATCCGGGTGCCGCTCGTCCATCGGCGTCACCATCGCCGCGAACAACCCCTTGCCGATGATCTTAAACTCTCCGAATTTCATTGTCCTTTCCCCCTTGTGTTGCTGCCGATTCCATCCCGGCCAGCGCCTGCTGCCATTCGGAGCTGGCCGCCCTGATGGAGCGAACGGGCGCGATGTCTTTGTGCGTGAGAAGGAAGTCTTTTTCCTCGTCGCTGAGGGCTCCCCCGTTAATGCTCATGGTGATGAGGTAATCGAACTTCTCGAACTCGGACCCCCAGATCGTGGGCCTCTTCTCCTCCACGTCCAGGTGGATTACCTCAGTGGCCGCCGCCTGCGCCTCGATGTCCGCTATCTGCGCCGGCGTCATCGGGACCTCGATTTCCTCGCGCCTCTGAGAGACGCTCCAGGGAGCGATCCGGGCGGCCATCTCCCGCACCTCTTTCTCCGTCGATTTCTTCAGCCGCTTCTGCGTCTTCAGCTCTTCCCTGAGGGTCTCCCTGTCCAGCGGGTCGCCGCTGAGTTTCGCCAGGGGGTGCATGCCCTTCACGGCCTTGGCCGCGCAGAGAAGCTGGCTGTCGTCGGCTGTGTAGACGAAGACCCTGTCCATGTTGTGGTAATCCAGCCGGACCAGCACCTGCTCCCGGTATCCATAGAGGGCCTCGTCGTAGAAGTTGACTCCGAAAAGGGTGACTCCGTTGCGGCCGACCTTCTTGATGAGCTGCGTCATCATGAGGAAGCGCAGCCCCTCTTCCTCGATCCCGGGACCCTTGCCCGCTGTCCAGATCGACTCCGGGGTGCGGCCCGAAATCCCGCGGTGCGGCCGTCTGGCATATTCCCCGTGGCACCACTTCTCGATGATCGCGTCGGCCTCGGCCAGCTCCGGCACCCGGGCGTCGTGCATCCTGCCGTGCAGCTTCTCGTTGCGCATCATCCATGCGGGCTTGTCCTCGATGGACTGCCCGGTGTAGGACGGTAACATGCGCTCCAGCTCGTTGAAGGTCCCGAAGAACCGCTCCACGGGCTTCGCCTTGGCGTTGTAGGGGAAGGCGAAGTGCGCCTGGATCCCGAGCCGTGCGTAAAGCCCCTGGATGCCGGCCTGCTCCAGGTCCGCGTGGTGAAACAGCTTCGCCTTGAAGGCCTTCCCGTTGTCCAGGAGGACGGCCCGGGGAATCTTGCCCAGGGCCAGGATCGCGCGGCGCAGGGCTGCGTGGACGCACTGGATGTTCTCGGAGAACATGATGTGCCAGCCGGCGGGGTAACGGGACGCCCAGTCGAAGAACATCAGCAGGGTGGCCCTGCCGGGCTTTCCCGTGTAGGGGTTGATGACCTGGAAGTTGAGCTTGTGGCCGTCGGCCACCAGGACGTCTCCCACCTCGAGGCGCGTGTCGTCGCGCTCTATATAAGGAAGGACCTTGTCCGCCAGCGCCTTCTCGCCCTCTCGGAAAAACACCCAGCGGTCGTAGTTTCGGTCGCGCCAGGTCAGAAGCGCCCGGCGCATGGTGGCCTCGGAGGCCGGCGATTCGATTCCCTCGGAAAGCAATGTTTTTTTGGCAAACCGGGTGATCTGCGAGATCCGGAGGCGGTTCGGGTGCAGCGCAAAGCGCAACAGACTCTCCATCTCGGTGGTCGTGAGCTTGCTGATCCCCTTGCGGTGCTGCCCGTGAAGAGGCGCGAGACACGCCATGTCGAAGCCGTTGCGCTCGAGGAGCAGGTGCCACTTTTCCAGGGTCTTCCAGGAGACGTCGCCCAGAGCCGCGTGTAACTCCTTTAGAATCACGTCGGCGTTGTAGGCCTCGACGAACTCCCGGCAGGACTTGACGACGCCGCAGCCGTTCTTCCTGCGGGCCCGGGCCTTGTCGCGTATGTAGGCCGACACCAGGTCAAACCGCGCCGCCGCGATCCGCGTCTGCCAGTCCGTCAGCCCCTCGCACACAATTTTGACTCTCTCCATTCCCTCTCCCTTGACGGGAGAGCGGTGTCGTGAGCTTGTCGAACGGGGCAGGGGTGAGGGTGAATGCTCATCTTCCTGCTGCCATCCTGAGCCTGTCGAAGGATGAGGCGGGAGGGAGGCCCCGCCCGTTACAGGGCCTCCCGAAGGAGGGGAAACCCGCCCGTCAAAAGAGAGAGGAAGGATAGAATCGGACCCATTTATCCCGTTGCCGCTCGAGCTGTCAGATCCCTCTCTCAAATGACCCCCTCTCCCCTTGTGGGAGAGGCCCCCCATGTCTCCCTCTCCCTTGAGGGGAGAGGGCAGGGGTGAGGATGAATTCCCCCCGTTCCCGCCGTTCTTGTCATCCTGAGCCTGTCGAAGGACGCCATTTCCGTCCTTTATATAGAGAGCCTTTTTTGCCCCCTCCGCCCTCCCCCTCTTTACCCCCTCTCCCTTGACGGGAGAGGGCAGGGGTGAGGGTGAATTCCCCCCGTTCCCGCCGTTCNNGGGGTGAGGGTGAATTTTCTCCGTTCTGTCCCGCCGCCTCGGCCCGCTTGTACAGCATGACGATCTCGGTCGGCAGCCCATGCAGGGGATAGCGTTTGATCTTTCCCCCGCGGCCCCGTCCGGTCTCCTCGGTGAACGGCCACTGTCCCTTTGCGGCCCGCAGCTGAACAGCCTGAACGGTCACTCCAAGAAGGGTGGCAATGTCTTTTTGGGTTAACGTGACTGTCGCCTCCATCCCCTGGCGCCCGTCAACCACGCTGCCCGATGAAGTGCACCCAGGCAACCAGCCACCCCAGGGCAAAAATCCCTGTGGCGATGCACATCCGGTCAAACGCCGTCGACCCGAAAAACCGCTCCGTCATGTCCGCAATCCGCCCGGCGGCGGGCTCCAGCCTCTCCTCCAGCGTCTTCTTCATTTCTTCCTCCCCTTGGATCAGGCGTCTGATATCATCGGGTAGCATGCGGACATAAAATAGCCTCTGCTGTCCGCCCCTTACAGAAACCTCAGTGAATGGCCACTTCTCGGAGTTTGCTCTCCTGAATACCCACGTCTTTGAGACCCCCATAAGGCCGGCTATTTCTTTTGCTGTGATCGTGTATCGCGCCATGTCCGTCCCGCCCTACCTTTTCGTCTCCACCTCTTTGAGAAACATCAGCCGCTTCTTCTTCTCGCACTGCTTGCTCGCGATCTCCTCGTCGAGCCTCCGGATCTCCGCACGCAGCGCGTCCGATCCCGGCAACAGGAATGACCCCGACGCCCGCCCGACGAGCTGCATCGCCCTCGACTGCCCCGTCGCGGCGCAGAAGGCGGGCAAAAAAATGGCTGGGAAGCGGTGCCCGTTGTGGCTCTCCGCCGTCCAGCTATTCAACATCGCCGCCGTGATATCCTGGCCTAACAACTCGCTCATTTTGCCCGCCACCCCGTAGCGCGAAAGCGGGCAACCCTTCAAGTCCAGGCTCACGGCCTCGCGGAACTGCCGGTCGATGTCCAGGCTTCCCGCCGCCGCATTTTCCCCCAGGGACAAATTGCCATCCTGAGCCTGTCGAAGGATGTCGAAGATGCTGCCCTGGTTGATGTCTATTTTTTTCCTCATCTTTGTCATTGAAACGACCCTTGAAATGGTTTATCGTTCCTACAAAAGGAGGGACCCGACCACCCGTTCACTTCCTGGCGGCCCGCTCACCCCGTTTCGTTTTGCTCCCGAACTCACGCCCCCTCTTTCTGGGTCCACCACTTAAATAGACGGAAGGCCAGATGTCCTTGACGCTCACGCCGAGCGCCCGGGCGACGGCATGCCGTACCCGGTCGGAAACAGCCTGTCCCCTGGTGATTTTTCCGACCGTGTCGCGTGCGACTCCCAACTCCTTGGCGATCTTGCCGTAGGTGACGTCGGCGTCGATGCATGCCTTCCGGATGTCCTTCGAGGACCAGTCCTTCGGGATCTCGGTTTCCTTAGTGGTGTGGTTTGTTCCCTGTGCCATAACCCGCTTATACATGAAGTAATATTTCGATGTCAAGATATTTATTCGGTTGTTTAGTCGAAAACTTTAGCTTGTACCTTTCTGGTCTGAATGTATGCGATTTTAAACAATAATATGATTAATAAAGCTCCTCGAGAGCGCATACGGGTCTCTCTTGATTAGTCGATAGCCTTCTTACAAGTGAGTTATTACTTCAATTATGGAGACATCTGGATTGAAAAATAGGTCAAGGTGGGCAATCAATTATGTGATCGACGCGAGAAAGCTGTCGAACGACAGACTCGCTCAAGTGATGGGCGTGAATGTTGGCACGGTTAATAATTACCGGACAATGAGAACAGATCCCCGGATCTCGTTCATAGAAAAGTTCTGTAAATTATATGGGTTCGATTATAAGTGGTTCATGTTTGGAGAGGGAGAGCCATTCCCTGGTGCCCGCGAGAAATACCCGGAGATCTGCGGCCCGCACGTCTTTCAGGCGTTTCATTTTCCGGGTTCAAGTTCTGCAGGGAAACTGCCGAATACACCCCCGGAAGGGGAAGATGAAATGCGTGGGACAAAGTTGTCCGACGATATCGCGATGGCTGCGCGCATCCTTGAGTCGCGCACGCCGTACGCCACCGCCCTCCGCCTGAACATCCAGGCCTTCGGACGCGCTATGTCCTCCGAGCAGCGCATCACCCAGGTCGAGCAGCGCGTCACCACCAGCGAAAGCCAGCTCCTCCAGAAGCTCGACGACCTAACCTCCCGCCTCCAGGAGCTAGAAACCCGCAACGCCGAACTAGAATCCCACACCCCACCGCCTCCCGACAAACCCACTCCTCCGGACGAGGAGAAGGAATAACTTCATTGAGGAGGGAGAGTTATGAAATACTGGTGGATCCTGGTTATCCTGGCTGCTATTGTTTCAGCATTTGAATTAATGGGCG
Organism: Verrucomicrobiales bacterium; assembly: GCA_003506995.1. GTDB lineage: Bacteria > Verrucomicrobiota > Verrucomicrobiia > Verrucomicrobiales > Verrucomicrobiaceae > Prosthecobacter. Next base: position 833 of record DNXB01000619.1, on the reverse strand, counting down.
GGCTGCTTGGCGCGAAAAGTGCACCACAACAGGCTGCTGTGGCTGCTATGGCCGCAGCACAAATCATCATTCCTTATTGCCTCGTGCGAGCGATCACTGAGTTAGGTAAAGAGTCTCCCCCGAAGAAGAATAAAGCGGCTTCATAAATCAGACTTCCGTCGTATTGTTTTATTGATTAACTTCATTAGATAATGATCGCAATCTAAGAAAGGAGGTGGCCCATGAAGACAAGAAAATTCATCGCAACCCTTTTATTGATCGGTATTTTAATCCTTCCTTCCTCGCTGATGGCCCAGGCCGCGCCCCCGAGTTCCGAACCGGACGTGGGGATCAAGGTCTTGGACCTCCTGATTGTTCGCCCGATCAGCCTTGTAGTATCTGGCGTTACGACCGGATTCTTCCTTGCGACGCTGCCAATCACTTTCCCCATCGGAGTCTCTGAAGCCTCGGCGCGTATTCTTGTTGAGGCCCCCTGGAGATTTACAGGCGCCAGGCCGCTCGGGCATTTCGATCGCTACAAGGATGGTAAGCCGATCACCGTCGTCCCTGATAACTGATGGGCGTCGGGGCCGAAATAATTCTCGTTCTATCTGCAAAAAACAGGTTGATAAGTCGCTTTCCGGATTTGCATTTACTCAGAGAAAAAAAGGCCGCCCGGGACACCGTCCCCGCGCGGCCAAATTTTTCTAACCCCTTAATCAGTATTGAAAAAGTACGGCTCCCGTCCAGTCTAAGTCAATCAAACATCCACCCCCACCCCCGTCGTTACTGTTTCTCAGAGTATCTGTCCCCCTATAACGGGACTGGCCACGATCGAGGACATCAACCGGATC
>DNXB01000249.1 GCA_003506995.1 Verrucomicrobiales bacterium | reverse complement strand
TCATGCAGCCCAGGAGTGCCGAGCGACAGCGAGCGCTCTCCTGGGAACCGCGCCACCCACGATCCCCGCGGGATCATGAACCTCAACGAGGTTCCGTCACCCGAACGTCCCTGCGGCACCGCATCGCCCGTGACGGGACCGCGTTGCGGTCCGGGAGCGTTGAGGGAAGGCGGCCTGTTTCCCAGGAGAGGCCGCTACGCGTCCACTCCTGGGCTGCATGGCGGAACCGCGTTGCGGTTCAAGCTGCTTACAGATCCTCAAATGCGGCGCGATACGTCTCCGGGTGACGCGTGCTGTGCAGCAAGGCTCCGAAGTAGAGCAGATCGTCCTCCACCAGATAATAGATGATGTAGGGGAAACGGTGGACGAGGCAGCGGCGCACACGCCCCTCCAACACACGCCAGCGCAACGGATCGGCTGCCACACCTCGCGTCATCAAGTTTTGTGATTTCCCACAGATTCAGATAACCCACAGATTTCTCTTCTGACTTGGCAATCTGCGGGTTTTCTGAATCTGCGGGACATACTGGTTTTCACAAATCCTGAATCGAAGCATCTAAGCGCTGCTAATCTACCCTCAGTCAATATCCCGCTTCTTCTTTCCCTTCGGATCAGCCTTCGCGGGAAACACGGGCAGCGCCCATTTCGCGCGGGGTGGCAGCTCCGGCTTCGCGGCATAGACTTTGGCACGCCATTCCTCGTCCGTCGCGCGTTTGTCCTGCGGCCCGGTGAATTCAAAATGCTGGTAGGCCATGCCGGTGACGAGACGCGGCGTATTTTCGTTGCCGACGAGCGCGATAAGCACGCACGGCCGGCCCAGCGCCTCCTGCAGCACCTGATTGCTGTAAGCATCGGTATGCACATCAGTGATGAGGGCGCTCTTGCCACGCTCGGCATCGGGAATGCCGTTTTGATCCAGCGGCTGCTCCATGTAGGTGAGGGTGAACTGCCAGATCTTCTCCAGCTCCTCCTTCGTCAGCGGCAGGCCGCGCACCTCCTTCTCCGCGATCTCGCGGCAGAATTTCATATCGGTGTGGAAACGGTTCAGCGGCGCCCATTCATCCTCCTCCATGCCAGGGAGAAGCGCGTGCTTCAGCATGCCCTGGCGCGTGAAGTCCGCCAGCCGCTCCATCTCACGCCAGAACCTCACATCCGGCTGTACCAGGCCGCGCGGCATCGGCGGCAGTGGTTTGTCGCCATCGCCACCTTCGCCCATCTCGGCGTAGCTCTGCTTCGCGTAGAGCACGGTGTCATGCTTGATCTCAGTCCAGTGGCCGAGCATCGACTCGATGTCCTTCTTCGCGTACTCGGGGCCGCGCATGAAGGCCGGGTAGTTCTCGTTCCGCCGGCCGGCCAGCGTGGCGATGGCATGAAGCTGCTGCCCCGCCATACTGCCAAACCACAGCTCATCCGGCACCTGCGCCAGCTTGCCACGCAGCTCGGCCAGCGTCTTCTCAAACACCGCCACCTGCTCGTCTGCAGGTTCAAAGCGCTCCTTGATGAAATCCTTCGCATAGACTTCGGACGCCACGTCGCCAAACGCGGCGGGAATGAACAAACCGGTGGGCATGGTGAGCTTGTCGGTGATGAACTTGTTGAGCACCCAGGCATCAAAACTGAAGCGCTGGCCGAAGATGCGGAACTCCGGCCGCAGATCGCCCTCACGCCGCTCACGGCTGCGTTCGTCGGACACGATCTGCGGCAGCCGCAGTCCGGCGAGCGCGCCTTTGAGCTGAGCGAGCACCTCGGCATTCACCGCATCAGCGGGTGTGAGCGATTCGCGGCCCAGCTTGGCCGCCAGCCACTCGCGCAGCTCGATGAAGGTCAGATCATCGCTCTGTCCGGCGAAGAAGCCGGTGATCTCCATCAGTTGCTTCCAGCCATCGAGCGCGCGCTTGCCTTCCTCATCCGGCCGTGACAGCGCCATCGCCGCGAGCAGAGAATCCGTCAGCCCCAGCGTCGGCGGGCCGCTCTCCGGGTTCAGCGCGTAGCCGTTGCGCCCAAGGAACATCATCGCGCGGAAGTAGCCCTTCAGCTCCTCGCTCTTGGTGTAGTGCGAGCGCGGGCGGAACTGCGTGTAGTCCGGTGTTTTCGATGGATCATACTCGCCAAACAAGCCCGCCGTGTCCGTCGTCTCCGTGCTCATGATCTGCGCCACCTCGGCCTTCAGCCGCGCGACCACTTCAGCGCTGAAGTCCTTCGTTTTGTCGCTCAGCCGCTCCGTGACGGTGCGCGGGTCCGTGCGTGGATTCGCGCGCTCCATGGCCGCTTTGATCTCAGGGTCCGTTTCCTCCTCGATCTTCTCTCCCGGCGTCTCACGGCCCAGCACACACCACGCGGCGGCAAATTGAGCCTCCACCACTTCCAGCCGCGCCTGCGCTTCTTTCGGCGCGTCTTTCCTCAAAGCACGCGCCGAGGTCATCGCCTGCTCCAGCACATCCTCCAGCCGTGCGCGAAGCTGCCGCTGCTCCAGAAACTCCAGGGCCTGCGAGAAGAAGCGATGGAAGGCATGCATCGCCAGATCGGCGGTGATGTATTTGGCCTGCCCCGGCGTGCGCGACCACGGATCGCTCGGATCTTCGGCGATGTGATCAAACGCCGCCAGCATCTCATCCGGCGTGGAGCGGTAATCCGGCAGCACATTGCCGTCCTCGTCCTTTTCCTTCGAGGGCGGCTCAAACACCGTCTCCAACCGCGTGCCCGTCACACTCAGCAGCACGAAGCGATGCTGCTCCAGATGCTTCCGTTGTTCCTCAGTGAGCAGCACACCGAGCTGATTCAGCAGCGACTTCATGTTCGCCGCCTTGTCGAGCGTCGGCGCCTTCGCCTCCATCGGTTTCTCAGGTTCGGCAGGCCCGGTGATGGCCGTCGGCGGCGGAGAAAAAGGCGCGAGCAAGATTTTCGGCAAACTCACCGGCTCGGCAGCCAAGGACACGACACCTAGCACACAGAACAAAGCAGACACGGTTTTCATGGTGCGGCAGACTACGTCCTCGAACCGCGCCAGCAAGCACAAGCACCGCACATCCACACCCAAGATTCTATCCTTGCCAAACCTCTGCCTTTTTCGTAGCAAGGCCGGGTAACGCAAGTTTAAGCCTCCCAGCCATGAGCGATTCATCCGAAGCACCACCTCAGCCTGAAACACCGCAACGCACCACCGGCGGCAATGTCCGCTGGGAGCCGCCTTCACCCGCCGAGCTTCAGGCGCAGATGCCGGGCTACACGATTGAAAAACTTCTCGGCCGTGGCGGCATGGGCGC
>DNXB01000475.1 GCA_003506995.1 Verrucomicrobiales bacterium | reverse complement strand
TCGCCAGCTACGAACTCGCCGCCCGCATGCAGACCAAGGCCCCCGGCGCCATGGACCTCTCCGACGAATCGGAAGCCACCCTCAAGCTCTACGGCATCAATGAGGAGCCCACCGACAACTACGGCCGCCAGTGCCTCATGGCCCGCCGCCTCGCCGAGCAGGGCGTGCGTTACATCCAGGTCAATTACGGCGACAACTCCAACAACCCCGCCTGGGACCAGCACTCCAACCTCCCCAAGCACGGCGACCACGCCGCCGCCGTCGATAAACCCATCGCCGGCCTCCTCGCCGACCTCAAACAACGCGGCCTCCTCGAAGACACCATCGTCTGGTGGGGCGGCGAGTTCGGCCGCACCCCCTACGCGCAAAACAACGGCACTGGGCGCGACCACAATCCGCTCGGCTTCACCGTCTGGGTTGCCGGAGGTGGCTTCAAATCCGGCTTCTCCCACGGCGTCACCGACGACATCGGCCACATGGCCGTCGATGGCAAAGTCCACATGCACGACCTGCATGCCACCATCCTGCACCAGCTCGGTCTCGATCACGAAAAACTCACCTTCCGTCACGCCGGTCGCGACTTCCGCCTCACCGACGTGCATGGGCATGTGGTGAAGGAAATCATCGCGTAGCATCCAGGTTTCGTCCTCGTTCTCCTGCTCGGACTCGTCCTTGATTCCGCTGCTCCAAAAAGGTGGAATAGGAATTCCGCGCCACAACACCCGCACTCGATCCCAGCGGCTTTACCGGCAGCACGTTCTAGGCGTCCAGCGCCGCCTGCAAGGCCGCAGCCGGGATCGTCACCGGCCCCTGCCCGACCGTGCGGAACTTCAGCTCAAAAGAGAACACATGCTTCAACTGGCCGAGGTTGACGAGCTGGAAGTCATCCCGCGTCACACGCGCCAAAATCAGGCGGCGTGAAGGTTCTCATAAAGCATTCAAAACCAGTGCCTTGCAACCGTACTGAATTCGCATAATGCCTGGCATCTTTTTTGCAAGTCCAGGCGAAAGGCAGTGGGCAGCACTACCCGCCAAGCTCAATGGCAAACCTGCCCGCTTAGGTTCTTCGCGATTTGAGAAGTTCACAAGCGCTTCACTCATTTCTGTCAAGAATTGACCCCTTCTTGCCCGCTGGGTCGCGATATAAGGTTTCCATGTTCCAACTCTCATTTCACTGTTTGTCTGATTTCCTGCTTTTCTGTGTTTATCTTGGCGCAATGTCCCTTTCTTGCGCAGCTGTCTGTACATGGCGGCAAGGCTAACCGTCTTATCTCATCTGTCCAGAATCGACCGTTTCTTGCATATTCTCTTAAAAAGAAAGAGGCCGAGAAGTGCGACGGTGGCAATGATCAGCGCCGCCGAGATGGTTAGGTTTGACGTAGAGTCGGGCTGTTGTGTTGGTGGAGTTGTTGGCTTGTGAGGAGTGTTATTGCCTTGCTGCACCGGACCCATCTGCACTTCCGCGGGAGACGTCTTCGTCTGTTTGAGCTTTTCCATGCGGGCTAGATAGCTCCTCATCTCTTCGTAGAGCATCGCTTCCTTCCCTAGAATGTCCCGGATGATAGCTTCGTCCTCTGGTTCTCCCGCGTAGCACAAAAAGCGCGCGATGGTATATCGATCACTGTCGATGCCCGTTGGATTTCCCACAGGAATCTCTTTGCGCTGCGCATACCATTGGCGCGCCAACGGAAGCAACTTATTCCATGCGCCTAATGGGTAATATAACACCCCTTGCAAAATTCGACCGCGCAGGTTTATGGAATCTGGATGTTTGAATGCCTCGACGATAAAACTGGCTGCCAACTTTTCCCTGCGGCGCATGTCCGCCTTCAAGGCTATGTCGTTGGGTCCAATCTCGACCTTATTGAAACCATATTTCACATAGAGCTCTCTGAGCAGCGGGTCATCGTCCCTGAGTGCGGCCAACGACTCGGGAGTCGCATTCCTGTAGGCAGTCCAGCCTGCTCGTTGGAGTTCCGCAGAAAAGGGTGAAAGTTTGAACTCGGGATCTATGACATCCTTGGCGGGTGAAAGAGCCGATGAAGGCTGCTGTGCCTCCAACTCTGACACGGCCGCAGACCAGCAGATATTGAAAGCGATGAACTGGATGAGGCCCTGCTTTGCAAAGACCGAACAACGGCGAAATAGGTGCTCAGGTTGCATAGTGGATGGAATCAATACTTTGATTTCAGGTTAGCCGGGTCCGTGTGGTGAAATCTTTTTTGATCAGTGTAATTTTTTACCCAATCCCTGCCTGGGATGGTCATCAATAGCTGAGGATCATTAGGAAACCCGATATCTACAGGATGCTTCAGTCCCAAGCAATGCCCCTGCTCATGAGCACCCATACTGAGCTTATCCTTATTGTCCTTCAAAGCGATCACTGCCCAGTTGCCGTTTAGATACGTAACCCCACCAGCCGAATTGGAGTTTTGTGTTTTCAGATGATCCACATCGAACCCATACCATTGGTAGCAGGATTGCCCAGACGACGAATCATTAATGAACTCAAGCATGGTTTTGCCGGTCGATGCCTTGGTTCTTCCATCCAAGACTCTAAAAGTTAAAGTTGTGTCCGGAATAGGTTCCTCAAAAATCAAGGGCTCGTAAGCTGAAGGCAATGGAAAGTCTCCCACGATATTCTTTCCGTTCGGCACAAGAACCAAGTTGTAGCCGACCTGCCTGTAAATGAGTTTTGCGGCCTCGAATTGATCCATCATCTGGTTCCGTTGTGTGACAGTGGATGCCTGTCCATTGGTGGTCCCCACGTACAATTTGACTGGCACATTTTTGATGGGCTGTGTCATGGTGGCTACATCGAGCTCAATGGGACTCGTCATCCCTTTGGGAGTGAACTTGATCGCAATGGTGGCACCAAATCCAGCGAGTCTGGTTTGATCGCCCTTGCCGTTGTCACTGGCGGTGACGTTATTTTCATCAGGACCTCCGTTGAAGGTTTTGTCATCTTGAGCGTCGGCAACAAAAATAACCGGCCTCGACTGCGCCCCCAATTCGCCCGAGAAAGTGAGAGTCCCTGTATCTTCGGTTTGAGGTCCAGTTCCTGTATAGTTCTTGACGCCTTGAATCCCCTTAACTTTGAGTTCGATACTGGGCTTCGCAGGATCAAAGACAACACTTGGAATCTGTAGCCTGACCCGGTCAGGGTCGTTCGATATGAAATAAGGGTCGAACGCACCCCCACTTTCCTCAAAGGCGTGTTGCCAGCGGCAAAACCGGACGGATTTTACCTGTTCCCATTCCCAATACTGGCTCTGCTGCACGAGTTTGGGCTGCATGACGTACAACTCATCCAGCCTAACCCAAACCCGCTCCTCTGCCTTGGTGGCCAGGGGCGGTTCGAAGGTTACCGATTCGTTGCCATCACGCTTGATAAACTTTCCGGGGATGTTGCCCGTCAGCGTGATCACCCGCGCTCCCGTCTCCGTGTATTGGAAGGTGAGCACCCCGGCGTGTTTGACTTCTGGCGGGTTGTTGGTGTCCGGCTCGACATGCTCCCCTTGATGCACAAGAACCAGGTAGCGGCGTGCCCCCGAGGGAACCACCGGTTTCATCATGAATGGTCCGGTCATTCCAGGCAGCGCTTGAAACTCCAGGCGGGTGTGCCGCACCCACGAATTCAGAAACACCTGCCCGTACCCCACCAGGGCTGCCGGGCTCATCCCCGGCGGCGGCAAATACCGAGGAACGAGATCATAGGGATAGGGATCTTCAGGCTCGTCCCTCTGCCGCACCAGAATCCTGAACCCGTCCCCGGTGGCCGCCGCGATGTCTGCGGCACCGATCGCCGTGCTGCGCGGCGGCGGTGGCACCCGTGTGGAGTTCGCTCCGCTGCCGCCATCCGTCCCGTTTGCGCTATTGCTGCCTCCATTGGCGCCGTAGGCGCCTGGCACCGCCATGATGCTCACACTGAACTGCTGCTGACCGGTCACTCCCACCGCGCTGGCGCTCACCGTGGCGCTGCCTGGTTGGCTCCCCGCTTCGTAGGTCACCGCCGCCGTGCCGTTGGAGCCCGTGATGACGCTGAGTTGCGCTCCGGCGGCTCCCAGCGCCGTTGCCGGATGCAACTGTCCCTCGCCCGCTGTCAGGCTGAAGCTCACTTCGACGCCGGAGACCGGTTGCCCTCCCTGCGTCGCCTTCACCGCCAGAGCGGGCGTCGTCTGGCCCGTGTAAATGTAGGGATAGGCCGAGCCCACCACCGCCAGCACCAGCGGCAGGCCCACCGCCCCATTCAGCGGATCACCGCCCTGCCACAGCTCCACACCATCATCAAAGCCATCTCCATCGGTGTCGGCCAAGCGCGGGTTGGTGCCGGCGGCGTATTCCTCGCGGTTGCTCAAACCGTCGCCGTCGGGATCGTCCCACGCGTCCTGCGCGTCGCGCAGATTGAGCGAGTAACGATACTCCCACAGGTCCGGCAGGCCGTCGTTGTCGCGGTCAAAATCACTCACGCTGTCACCGTCCAGGTCGATGGGATCATAGTTGCCGTCATAGGCCAGCGGTGGGTTCTCAATGGTCCACGCGTCCGGGTTCCACGGCCACCACAGCCAGGCGTCCAGCACTTCCGTGCGGAAGGCCTCCAGTCCATCCTCGATCTGGTTGCTGTTGAGGTCCGCATCATTGAGCCAGGTGCCGAAGTTCACGCTGTAGGATTCTCCCACGTTGGTGCCCAGCCACTCCCCATCGATTTGCAGCCACAGCGCCCGCACCGCGTCCGTGCTGGGTGCCAGCGTGGTCCCTGCCGCCAGCCCCCAGGCCAGCACCTCGGCGTCGGTGAGCCCATCCGCCCGTCCGCTGGTGCTGGTGCCGTTGAGGTTCAACCCCAGCAGCACCTCTTCGAAGTTCATCACGCCGTCGCCATCGTGATCCCGCACGGCGTCGGCAAAGTCCAGCTTGCTCAAAATGCCGCCGCTGGCGTCCTCAATGCTGTCGGGGATGCGGTCGCCATCAATATCGAGCGGATCGAAGAGCGCGTTGCCCATGAGGTACTCTTGCAAATTCGGGATGCCGTCGCCATCGAAATCATCCGCGCTCGATCCCAAGGGCTTCACCGGCAGCGCATCCCACTGGGCCTGCGCTGCTGCCAGCGTGGCGGCGGGGATCTGCACCGGCCCTTGACCGACCGTGCGGAACTTCAGCTCAAAGGAAAACACATGCTTCAACTGGCCGAGGTTGACGAGCTGGAAGTCATCCCGCACGCCGGAACTGCCCGCCCAGGGGTAGGGCAGGCCCAGGCGGTCGTAAAACGGCGTGGCCACCTGCTTGAGCTGGCCCTGGTTGATGGCGAGGTAGTTGTCCCGCGCCACGCCTTGCGCAGGTGGCGCGTTCCACGCGGCGATCATCGTGTTGATCGTCTCCCCGGCTCCGCCGGGCAGTTCCACATTCATCGCGGCGGCGGCTTTGGCGGCAAAGTATTTGAGCTGCCCCGCGTTCGCCACGGCGAAGTCGTCCGGGATCGCGTAGGGATCGGCCACGTTTTGCACGCCCCACCACGCCGGGCCGGGGGCCACGGCGGTGGCAGATTGCAGCAGCAGCACCGCCATCAGCAAGGCGGTGGTGATCTCTCGAAGGAGCGGCTGGCGCAGGGTGTTCATCTCTTTTGAAGTTCTCGGTTCGCAGTTCGCGGTTCTCAGTTGGGGAGGGCAGGCTGACGCCTGCCGCTACGCGTCGGACTTGCCGTGGCCTCAGGGCGGATCACCCTCTTGATAAATGCCCATGGGGATGTCCCCGCTCTGCGGCACCCGCACCGGCCCCTGGAACGAGCTGGTGCCCGCCGGGTCCAGCACGATGGCCGGGGCGGCGTAGGCACCCGCTTTGTAGAGATTGAGCCGATGATCGCTGCCCAGCCACATCACCGGGCGATGCGCGTCACCGTCCGTCCCTTCCGCCTTCCACCAGCCCCACTGCGCCTGCGGACGGCTCAGGATGCTGTGCAGGCTGGCGGTGGCAGAGTCATCCGCGAACTGAAACAGCGCCCCAGCCAGGCTCGCATCTCCTTGCAGGATGCCGAAGGAGAGGTTGTTGCCCACCAGGTCGAGATCGGCGGCGATGGTGTGCAGCTTGTACTCGTCCACATGCTGCACCGCCACTTGAGCGCCCTGCTCATTGCCAGAGAGCGCCAGCGTGCCGTCCCGCAGCCGCACGCTGCGGCGCTCGCCGCTCAGCATGCCGCTGGTAGCCTCGTCATTGCCATTGGACACCCGGTCTCTCAGCGTCACCAGCCGCTGGCCGGCAGCGTCCGCCGCGCCCATGATCATTTCCTGGCCCGCGTAAAAGCCCCGGTAGATGGCTGTGTCCGTGGCTTCATCATGACCCGCAAAGCGCCACGGCTGGCCGCGCACCAGGAAAGAAGGCGGCAGCATGGTGCCCGCAGGCGGCGGCAGCAGCCACAGCGCGTAGGCGTCCTGGGCCGCGTCCAGCGCCAGCATCGGCATGGGCAGCGGTTGCGGGTCGGCGGGATTCGTCGTCCACACTGTCTGAAACAGGCGGCTGCCCGTGTCGTAGCTGCCCGTGTCGCTGGTGTTCTCATGATAGTCCGTCAGCCTCACCACCTTCGTTGACCCGCTGCCGCCGGCCTCAATCTTCAGCAGCCACAGGTTGTCCGTCCAGTAGCCCGTCCCATCCGGCACGACCTGCGCGTTGCCATAGCAGGCGACGCTGCCGCCTGCGGAGCCCTCCTCCAGCACGACTCCCAGGAAATCCCAGCTCGCTCCCGACACCCTCACCGCCGAGGGGAAGCCGGCCGGCAGCGCGGCAGCACCGGGGCCGGGCCGCAGCCCGCCATCCGCCTCCGCCGGGCAGGCGATGGCCCCCGTGCCGTTGACCGTCACCTGGAACACCCCGCTGAGCTGCGCGTTGTAAGTGCCGCTGACCGCGCCGGCGGCATGCGTGCCGCTCAAGGTCAGGCTGGCGCTGTCCGTGCCGGTCAGGGTCAGGGAGTATGCCGTGGCTCCGCTGGTGGTGTAGGTGTCCGTGCCCGACGTGCGCAGATAGAAAGCACCCGCCACCCAGAAGGCTGCGGGCGGCTCGAACGCCGTCGTTAGAATGCTGTGGCCGGTCACTGCAAAGACGCCACTGGCAAAGGTGCCGGCAAAGGTTTCAGACCCCACTGTCAGCGCCACCGCCGCCGTCGTGGCGGCAGCCACCTGGCCCGTCAGGCGCAGGCTGCCGCTGGTATGCTCATAGCGGTCCGTGCGGTTCCCCGCGCTGTCCTCATAGCCGCCCGCAAAGGCAAACGGCGTGCCGTCCACGTACAGCGTGGCCACCGTGAACAAGGGCGTGTCACGATTCGGATCGGAAATCTGCAGATCGACGGTCTGCGGATCAAACCCGCTGAAACCACCCGCCGCCGTCACCGTGCCGGTCTGGTTCTGGCCGATCCCGGTGACTGAAACACTCACGCTGGCTGCCGCGCCCTCCGTGTCAAAAGCACGCGCATTGCCGGTGATCACGACCTGGATGCTGCCCACGTCACCAAACGTGTCGGTGATGCCGCCATCGGCGCTGATCTCGCTGCGCGACCAGTTGACCACCATGCCGTTGACCCAGAGCACCTGGCTTTCCACGAATTTCGGCGCACCGCGGTCCACAAACTGGGGGCTCGACAGAGTCGTGTCACTCACCAGGCTCCAGTCCCCCACATACGGATCCCAGCCGCTGGTGGAATACATCGGCCAGGAGTAGTAGGGCTCATAGATGCTCTCGCTGATGGTACCATTGTCTAGCGAACCGTAGGTGTTGTAAGATGAGTATGAGGCCCCCCCGCTGGAATCATACGTGGTGCTCGTGGAGCTGGCGGTCTGGTAATAAGTGACGCCAAACCAGGTGAAGCTGGATCCCTGGCCCAGCTCCCATGTGCTTTCCGAGGATGAATCCATGTACCAGGTGCCGCTGACGACAATACCCGACTCACTGCCGGAAATGCTGCCCATGTCCCCGGACACCGACACCGTGAACGAACCGCCGGAACCCGAATACATTTCATTGTAGGACAGCGTGTAGATCATCCCCGCGTCCAGATCCAACGCGTAAGCCGCGTCCCCAGACACCCAGTCATAGCTCTTCCCGGTGACCGAGGTGTAACTCGTGGAATTGCTGTAAGTGGTGTTCAACGGATTGATGGAACCCCATTGGTAATACCCCGCGAAGCCGTTGGCGGACACCTCCCCAAGACTGAGATTGTCCAGCCTGCCCCGGATGGTGGCCGTGCCGCCCGAGCCGTCGGAATAGATGTCCGTGTGGTAGGTGCCGTCATCCGACCCGGAATCCCAGTTGTAGGTGGTGCCGTTGAGCGTGTGGCTGCCGCCGAACTGGGAACTCTGCCCCAGCGCCTGCATGCAGGAGCAGACCCAGAAGAAGACCAGCCAACGCATGGCTTTGATGAGAGGTGCGGATGTTTTCATGGTGGTATCATGGGTGCTGTTTCAAGGTTCAGATTTCAGCGTTCTTTCTACTTCCAGCTTTTGCCTCCTAACCGCCCGCCACGATCTCCACGGTATTGCTCACTGGCCCACCGGCGCATCGCCCACGCGGCAGATGGCCTCCGTGTAGTTCGGCGGGGTGTCGTAGGTCGGGAAGACCCAGCCTTTGCCGTCGTTGCGGTCCACCTGGATCTCCAGCATGTCGAGGAAGGCGCTGAAGCCCTGCCAAAACGAACTCCAACCGCGCTGGAAGATGGGGATGACGCGTCATAATCATCTCCCGGAAGTGGGAACCGTGTTTGGCACTTGATCAAGCGCCGACCCGAAGTTGCCGCAACGATCAGCCGTGGAGCCGTGGAGCCGTGGAGCGTGAAAGCGGGAGGCATCATCGGCAGCGTTTTTAACGGGACCGGTCAATTCCTACAAGAATCTTTTTCAACACTGGCACTCAGAATCACTTGAATGATTCATTCTCAATCCATTGCCGCATCACTTTTTCTGCACTCCTAGGCATTACATCCCGGATTAAAAACAGCAGTCTCACCGACATGCACGGGTATGAGTGAAGGAAATCATCGCGTGACGTAAAACGAGTTTTCCAACCCGTTCTCCCACGCCGCTTCACTGTGATGGAACGAACTTGGAAGTTCGTCTAAACTGAGCCGGTCATGCATTGCCTTCGTTTCATGACCCTAACGTTTCAAAACACCGCAAGAGAATGGAGAGACGCAAGAGTTCTGATTTAGATTCTCTCGCGTCTCTCCANNCTGGCAGATGCCACCAACAGTGAAGCGGAGCCGGGCCTGCATTAAGCGCTGCTTGGCACGGAAAATCGAGGATGCAGAGGCAGTGTCTTGATTTTTTATGAGACTATCAGGTTGACTCATCCCCCCGCCTGATCCGCACCGCCGTGCGGGTCAGGCAGGCCTGGTCAGAAGTTTTTGAACAGTCCTCGGAGTTCTTTGAAGTTGTTGATCAGCCCCTTGGCCTTGTCCTCGATGTCGCCGCCCAGGAGGCCCTCCAGGCGGTTCTGGATGTCCGGCTTCACCACCGGGCGTGACAGCGGCCCGGTGATGCTCAGGTCGAAGGCCACGCGGCCCCGGTCGTCGGAAAACGCCCCGACCACCATGCGGGAGACGGTCTCGCCGAGACCACGGCTGGCCACACCACGCACGATCTGCTCTTTCAGAGCTTCACCGCAGGAAAGCCGGGTGAGAAGCCCCTGCTG
>DNXB01000093.1 GCA_003506995.1 Verrucomicrobiales bacterium | reverse complement strand
GAGAACTACCTCCGCTGGGACAGCCTCGGCGAGTTCTTCGCCCTCGCCGCCTCCTTCGAGCACCTCGCCGAACAAAGTAGGTCAGGCATCCTGCCTGACGCCAGTCCGGCGGGCGTCTCGCCTGCCGACTTCTCTCGTAAAGCCAAAGTCCTCGCCGACACCCTCGACGCCGCCACCGGCAAGTTCCTCGAAAACGACCGCAGCCCCGGCCGCAAACTCGGCACCATCGACAACCGCGGCAGCCACTTCTACCTCTGCCTCTACTGGGCTCAGGCACTCGCCGCGCAAACCGCCGATGCCGACCTCGCCGCGACCTTCAAACCCATCGCCGAGGCCCTCACCGCCAACGAATCCAAGATCGTCGCCGAACTCCTCGCCGTCCAAGGCCAGAAAGCCGACGTCGGCGGCTACTACAAACCCGACACCGCCAAAGCCAATGCCGCACTCCGACCGAGCGCGACGTTCAATGCGATCCTGGCGAAGGTGTGACGACACTTTGATTTGATGCCAAACTACATAGATCTACACGGTGCCGATGGCTGGTTGGGCGAATTCGATCTTCCCACGGCGCTCTACAATGGAACCACTCGGTTTCAGATTGGGAAAGCTCTCAAGGGAGGTGGCAATGGCATTGTTTTCTCGGCTCACCAATATTTGTCTGGGAAACTCGAAAGAGCCTGCGCCGTAAAATTTCTTCGCCGCCTGGATGATCAGCGGAGAGATCGCTTCAACAACGAGATTCGTATTGCCAAGCTTCTCCATCATCCAAACATCGCAACCTGCTTTGGAGAGGGTACAACGCAAATCGGAGGTCATTCAGTTCCATGGATGTCTCAACAAGCAGGTGGAAGAAACCTCCGAGAAACTGTCTTCGGCCAAGGAAAGATAGCTCCAGATCTATTGAAGATAATCGCAGGCCAGATGTGTTTGGCGGTAGCACATCTTCATGAGCATGGATTTATTCATCGCGACATCAAACCCGATAACTTTGTTTGGGGCGAGATTGGTCAATTCAAAGAAGTGATGATGATCGACCTTGGTATTGCGAAGCGAATGGGGGAGGATGTCTCAGGAAGGCCATTGGATCAATTCACCCGAAGCATGGAGTTTGTTGGGCCTGTATTTTACTCGTCTCCAGAACTAATCGAATATGCCCGCGATAAGTCGGTGATAGTTGACGAGCGCTCCGACATTTTCCAACTTGGCAAAACCTTATGGTTTTTAGCCACAAGCAAGATCTCTGCGGGTATTCCTTCGAGAACGAATTGTCCGTTTGGAGGAAAATTCGCAGATTTGATCATGGAGACTATCCAAGATGATCCTGCGGCACGGCCTCCATCAGCGCATGAACTGGCTAAACGCCTTGCGGAATTGTAGCAGCCTAATAAAAACAAGCGCTTCAGCGGCTACATCATCAACGTCGCAACACTTGCGATTAAATTCATGTGATGGCATGTGTTATGACCTGGAGGCCATGCCCCATCGTGCGACCTTCGCGCTCGACAAAGGGACCACCACCCGCATCAAAAGTTTTGGAAGGTCTCCCAGGCGGAGGTGGTGCGGCGTGCGGCTTCACTGGCTGAGAGGCCAGCGGCCCAGCCCGATCCTGTGGCCCTGCTCCAACAACTTCATTCGTCGGGTGAAGGACTTCCATCCAAAGCTTATACCTCACGTCATCAGATTTTGTGAATTTGAAGAGTGTGTTTCAAGCTGGAGGCTTGAGAGATGGTAGCCGGTGGTGGAGCGAGGAACGAGCGGGAACCACCGGGATCGAAGCGTCAAACTTCCCCCACCTGCCCGCGCCCCGGAGAGGCGCGAGAGGGGAGCGCAGGGGGCAGCGACCCCACGCCTGCCAAGATCGCCCGCCCCTTTCTCGCGCCCCTCCAGGGCGCGTCAAACCGGGCTTGGCCGTTGTGCGAGAAACCGGTGGTTCTCGCTCGCTACGCTCGCTTCACCACCGGCTACCTTCTTGGGTGCCTCCAGCACCTTTCATCACCCGAAATCACAAAACCTGATGACGCGAGGTATAACGCACATCAGCGAGCACTTTCTTTTTTCGGCCTTGAGCGCCCGTTTGCCACTTCGGGGCGTATCGCTACTCTCGACGCCCCCTCATGTCTCGTGTTCCGAAAAAAACTGCCCGCCGCCCCATTTCTGACGACGTCATCCGCATCCGCGGGGCGCGGCAGAACAATTTGAAGGGGATCGATCTCGATCTGCCGCTGGGGAAGCTGAATGTGATCACGGGGCCGAGCGGCTCGGGGAAGTCGTCACTGGCGTTCGACACGATTTATGCGGAAGGCCAGCGGCGGTATGTGGAGACGTTTTCGCCGTACACGCGGCAGTTCTTCGAGCGCATGGACAAGCCGCAGGTGGATTCGATCGAGGGCATCCCGCCGGCCATCGCCATCGAGCAGGTGAACAACATGCGCAGCACGCGTTCGACCGTCGGGACGATCACGGAGATCAATGATTACCTCAAGATGCTCTTCCCGCGCCTCGCATCGGCGACGTGTCCGTCATGCAAGCAGGCGGTGAAGCCGGAGACGACGGAGAGCATCCTGCACACGCTGCTGCACGGTCACGCGGGCAAGCAGGCGCTGATTCTGTTTCCCGTCCCGGTGCCGAAGGACACGGCATCGGCTGATTTCGCGGCTTTCCTGCAAGCGCAGGGCTTTGTGCGCATCTGGCTGTATGGGCAGATCGTGCGCCTGGATGAAATCACCGAGCGCAAACTGCCGGCGCAGGTGATGGTGGTGCAGGATCGCGTCACGCTCGAAGCAAAACAACGCGCACGCATCAGCGAAGCCGTGGAGGCGGCGATTCGATTCGGCAAAGGCAAGGTCGCTGTCGCATTCGAAGTTTCAGGTTCCAAGTCTCAAGTTTCAAGTTCTCCGCCCTCGAATGCCAAGGCGGGCGCGACAACTTTGAACTTTGAACCTGAAACTTTAAACCTCTCGACCGATTGGAGCTGCGCGGACTGCGGCATCACGCTGCCAGCTCCGACGCCGGGCTTGTTCAGCTTCAATTCACCCATCGGCGCGTGTCCGACGTGCCGTGGCTTTGGCCGCACGCTCGGTCTCGACATGGGGAAAGCGATTCCTGATGAGTCGCTGAGCATCAATCAAGGTCTGGTGCGGCCGTTTCAAGGCAGCACCTATGGCGAATCGCAGCTCGACCTCGAACGCGCGGCACGGAAGCGTGGCGTCGATATACACAAGCCGTTTGAAGATTACAGCGATGCGGATCGCAAATGGCTCATCGAAGGCACGCGGGACGATCCCGAGGAGGCTTACAATCGCGGCGAGTGGTATGGCGTGCGCGGTTTTTTCAAGTGGCAGGAGTCGCGCAGCTACAAGATGCATGTGCGCGTGTTTCTGAGCCGCTACCGCGCCTACACGGAGTGCATGGACTGCGGCGGCGGGCGTTTGAAGAAGGAGGCGCACTACTTCCGCATCGGCGAGCACACGCTGGCCGACCTGTGGCGTCTGCCGGTGAGCGATCTGCATCCGCTGGTGCAATCGTGGCCGCTCAAGGACGGCGATCACGCCGCCGCGATGCTGCGCGATGAAATCGCCAGCCGCATCAGCTACATGGATCGTGCGGGGTTGGGTTATCTCAATTTGGATCGCCAAACACGCACCTTGAGCGGTGGTGAGCTTCAGCGCGTCAATCTCACGACCTGTCTCGGTGCTTCGCTGGTGAACACGCTGTTCGTGCTCGACGAGCCGAGCATCGGCCTGCATCCGCGCGACATCGGCCGCCTCATCGGCGTCATGGAAGGTCTGCGCGACAAAGGCAACACGCTGCTCGTCGTCGAGCATGAAGAAGCCGTGATGCGCAGTGCCGACAACGTCATCGACATCGGTCCAGGGCGTGGAGACAAAGGCGGTGAGTTGGTGTTTAGCGGGCCACTGTCGAAGTTGAGTGCGAAGGTGGGTTCGCTGACGGGAGATTATTTGTTTGGGAGGAAGTCGGTGCCTGTGCCGCAGGAACGGAGAAAGTTGGGAGTCCCGCCTTCAGGCGGAAAAGACACCGCAACACCCAAGAGCACCAAACCGCCTAAAGGCGGGACTCCGTACCTGAAGATCCACGGCGCACGCCAAAACAACCTCAAGAAGCTCGATGTGGACATTCCGCTCGGCGTGTTCTGCTGCGTCACAGGCGTCAGCGGCTCCGGCAAATCGACGCTGGTGCATGACGTGCTCTACCGGAACCTGCAAAAGCTGCGTGGCGAGGTCTGCGAGGACGAACCAGGCCGCGTGAGCAAGATCACGGGGCATGAAGATCTGCGCGAGGTGGTGATGGTGGATCAATCGCCGCTGGCACGCACGCCGCGCTCGACGCCAGCGGTGTTTCTCGGTGCGTTTGATCACATTCGCACGCTGTTCTCCGAAACGGAGGATGCAAAGGCGCAGGGCATCATGCCGGGCTTCTTCAGCTTCAATTCCGGTGAAGGCCGCTGCGAGCGTTGCGCGGGGAATGGTTATGAGAAGATCGAGATGCAGTTCCTCAGCGATCTCTATGTGACCTGCCCCGAGTGCGAAGGCCGCCGCTATCAGCCGCATGCGCTGAAAATCCTGCTGCATGGCAAAAGCATTCACGATGTGCTCGGTTTGACCGCCGAGGAGTCGGTGGCGTGGTTCAGCAGCCCGTTGTTTGAGTCGTCAAAGAAAGCTGCACAGATCGTGACGCAGCTTCAAATGCTCAACGAGGCCGGTCTCGGCTACTTGAAGCTCGGGCAGCCGCTGAACACGCTTTCCGGCGGTGAGGCGCAGCGTTTGAAGCTCATCGGGCATCTCATCGAGAACCCGACGAATCCCAAAGCGAAGCAAGGCTCCGGCAGCCTGCTGCTGCTCGATGAACCGACCACGGGTTTGCATTTCGATGACATCGCGTTGCTGGTGAAACTGCTGCAACGCCTCGTCAACGAAGGCCACAGCCTGATCGTCATCGAGCACAATCTCGAAGTCATCAAATGTGCCGACTGGGTCATTGATTTGGGGCCGGAAGGTGGCGCATGCGGTGGTGCGCTGGTGATTGCGGGAACGCCGGAGGAGGTCGCGAAGTGCGAGGCTTCGCACACGGGGCGTTATCTGAAGCAAGTGCTTGGAGTAGCTCGACTTTCCAAAGTCGAG
>DNXB01000006.1 GCA_003506995.1 Verrucomicrobiales bacterium | reverse complement strand
TCCACCCCGGTTACGGTTTCCTGAGTGAGAATCCGCAGTTTGCGCAGGCTTGCGCGGATGCGGGGATCATCTTCATCGGCCCTGAGGCGAAGATCCTCGACATGATGGGCGACAAAACGGCCGCGCGCGAAGTCGCGCGTCGAGTCAAAGTGCCGATTCTCGAAGGCACCGACGAGCCGGTNNCGGCGGTGGTGGTCGCGGCATGCGCGTCGTGCGTGAGGCCAAGGACCTCGAAAAGCTGCTGGATGAGGCGCAGACCGAGGCGGAACGCGCTTTCGGCAATGGGGCCGTCTTCCTCGAAAAATTCGTCGGCAAGGCGAAGCACATCGAAGTGCAGATCCTGGCCGACAAGCACGGCAACGTGCTGCATTTGCACGAGCGCGACTGCTCCGTGCAGCGTCGCCACCAGAAGGTGATCGAGCAGGCGCCGAGCTATGGCGTGAAGCAGGAGGTCATCGACGGCTTGTGCGAGGCAGCCGTGAAACTGGCTCGTGAAGTGAACTACACCCACGCCGGCACAGTCGAGTTCCTAGTCGATCACGAAACGGGCGAGTGGTACTTCATCGAGATGAATCCACGCATCCAGGTGGAGCACACCGTGACGGAGGAAATCACCGGCATCGACATCGTGCGCAGCCAGATTTTGATCGCGCAGGGCTACCAGATTCATCAGGAGCCGCTCGCGCTGCCTGTGCAGGAGAAGATCGAGAAAAGCGGCTTCGCCATCCAGTGCCGCATCACCACGGAAGACCCGGAGAACGGCTTCACGCCGGACTTTGGCAAAATTTTGACCTACCGCAGCCCCGGCGGCTTCGGTGTGCGGCTCGACGGAGCGATGGGCGCGACCAACTCGGTCATCACGCCCTATTATGACTCGATGCTGGTGAAGATGACCGTCTTCGCCCGCACCTACCAGCAGGCGCTCGACCGCATGGACCGCGGCCTGCGCGAGTTCCGTATCCGTGGCGTGAAGACGAACATCCCGTTCCTCATGAACGTGGTGCATCACGAGGAGTTTAAGACCGGCCAGGCCACCACGCGCTTCATCGACAACAATCCTGATTTGCTGAAGTTCGTCGCCCGCAAAGACCGTGCCTCGAAGCTGCTCAACTACCTCGCCGACACCATCGTGAACGGCAATCCGCATGCGAAGGGCCACAAGCTCGGCAAGGCATTCACCGCGCCGCCGATTCCGCATTTCGATCACCGCATCGAGCCCGCGAAGGGCACGAAACAGCTCCTCACCGAGATGGGGCCGGAGCAGTTCTGCAAGGACTGGATCGCCAAGCAGAAGCGCCTGCTCCTCACCGACACCACGATGCGTGACGCGCATCAGTCGCTCCTCGCCACCCGCATGCGCACCTTCGACATGCTCGCCGTGGCCGATGCCGTCGCACGCCGCACGCCGAACCTCTTCAGCCTCGAAATGTGGGGCGGCGCGACCTTTGACGTGACCATGCGCTTCCTGCGTGAAGACCCATGGGCACGCCTGCGCGACATCCGCGCCAAGGTGCCGAACATCCTGCTCCAGATGCTCTTCCGTGGCTCCAATGCCGTCGGTTACACCAACTACCCGGACAATGTGGTGAAGGGCTTCATCAAACATGCCGCCACCAACGGCATGGACATCTTCCGCATCTTTGACTCGCTCAATTACCTGCCAAACCTCACCGCCGCCATGGACGCGGTGCGCGAGGACACGACGTCGATCTGCGAAGGCACGCTCTGCTACACCGGCGACATCATGGACCCGAAGCGCGACAAGTACGACCTCAAGTACTACGTCCGCCTTGCCAAGGAGCTCGAAAAGATGGGCGCGCACATGCTCTGCATCAAGGACATGGCCGGCTTGGTGCGTCCGTTCGCCGCGAAGAAGCTCGTCAAGGCGCTCAAAGACGAGGTCGGCATCCCGATTCACTTCCACACGCATGACACCAGCGGCCTGAACGCCGCCAGCATCATCGAAGCCGCCACCGCAGGTGTCGATGTGGCCGATGCCGCCATCGCCTCCATGTCCGGCGGCACCTCGCAGCCGAACTTGAACTCCATCGTCGCCGCGATGCAGAACACGCCGCGCGACACCGGACTCGATGTCGAGGCGCTGCAAGAATTCAGCGACTACTGGGCCGCTGTGCGCAGCTTCTACAAACCCTTCGACACTTCCGAGCCCTACGGCACCGCCGAAGTCTATCTCCACGAGATGCCCGGCGGTCAGTACACCAATCTCAAGGAGCAGGCCATCGGCATGGGCCTCGGCCCGCGCTGGCCCGAGATCGCTCACGCTTACGCGGAGGTGAACCAGCTCTGCGGCGACATCGTCAAAGTCACGCCGTCGAGCAAAGTCGTCGGCGATCTCGCCATCGAGTGCGTCGCGCGTGGCGTGAAACCCGCCGACATCATCAACCTGCAAGGCACCAAGTGGAGCAAGGACGTCACCAGCATGTTCGAAGGCTGGCTCGGCGAACCGTTCTACGGCATGGAGTCCGAGAAGGCCGCTGATTCACGCAAGAAGTGGAACAAGCTCGCCGACGCCATCGTCGGCAAAGGCGGCAAGCGCATCAAAGGCCGCCCCGGCACCCACGCCGCCAAGATCAAGCTCGACGACGTGCGCGCCGAGCTGAAGGGCAAGCTCAAGAAGGAACCCACCGAGGACGATGTGTGGAGCTACCTCATGTATCCCGATGTCTTCCTGAAGTTCGCCGACTTCCGCAAGACCTACGGCGACGTCGCCGCCCTGCCCACGCCCGCGTATTACTACGGCCTGCAGGACAAGGAAGAGATCCACATCAGCCTGGAGGAAGGCAAGACCCTCTTCGTCCGCCTCCTCAACATGACCGAGGCCGACGCCACCGGCCAGCAGACCGCCATCTTCGAGCTCAACGGCTACCCGCGCCACACCACCGTCACCAACAAGTCCCTCGCCAAAAACGCCGTCACCAAAACCAAGGCCGATCCCGCCGACACGACCCAGGTCGGTGCCCCCATGCCCGGCATGGTCGCCAGCATCGCCGTCAGCGTCGGTCAAAAAGTGAAGGAAGGCGAAACCCTGCTCACGCTGGAGGCCATGAAGATGTTCGCCGCCGTCGCCTCCCCCGGCGCCGGCACCGTCAGCGAAATCTGCGTCAAGATCGGCGAAAGCGTCGAGAGCAAGGACTTGCTGGTTAGGTTGGTGAAGTAGTCTGCATGTCACATGGCCTCAAGAAAGCCATCCTCCACACCGTTTCAGATGCCGCTCCGTCTCGGTGTGGTGAGGTCGAGCGTGATTGATGAGGCGCATCTCGATTTTGCCACGGGGAAGGACATACAAGCCGTGAAGAAGTGGTCGGTTTCACCTCGGCTTGAGAAGCGTCCTGAAATGAAATACCGCGCCAAGGAAGCCTGCGATCTGGCCCAGCTCGCAGCCAAACGTTGGCGCTACTATCGCGACAGCCGCACCTTTGCGACTAGCTTGGAGCACTTGCAGTCGCTCATCGCCACTGATCCGCAGGGCGAGTTCAGTTTTCACCTCAAAGTCACTGCGAAATGGTTCCCGGAAATCATGGGTGCAGCCATGATCCGGCGCACTTGGTGCCATCATATCATGATCGACTTCCTGTTTGTGCATCCCGACATCAGCGGACGCCTGCTGCCCATCAAAACGGTCGGTGTGCAGATGTTGCAGGCTATTTGCCTCGTGGCACGCGAGCTTGGCTGCAAACGTGTTTGGGGTGAGGCCACTCTGGATTCAGCCCCGTTTTACCAAAATCAGCTTGGTAAAGAGGTCGAGGATCACTTCTCCATCGAAAAAACGCAGATGGATGAGCTCGCCAGGCGGTTAAAAACCAACCCAAAACCCGGGTTGAAGCCAACAGGCCGATGAACTAGCGTCAAAGTGTTATGAAACCGTTCGCAGACCTCACGCCAAAAGAATTCGCCGCTCTGAAAAAGCACCTCTTCAAGCTCGCCGAGTCCGAGCACCTGTTTCCCGGCTACCTCGGCAACAAAAACAGCTTCTTCATCGCCAAGCCCGCACCGCGCCGCCGCCGTAAAGCCGCGAAAAAGACCAAGGTGGCCGCGTGAGCCATCGCCACCCTCGAAGCCATGAAGATGTTCGCCGCCGTCGCCTCCCCCGGCGTCGGCACCGTCAGCGAAATCTGCGTCAAGATCGGCGAAAGCGTTGAGAGCAAGGATTTGCTGGTGAGGCTGGTGAAGTGAGGAATTGTCAGTCCCAATCGAAATCCCAATAATCACATCCAATGAACTCTGAACTATGCAGCATGGAACCAGGAGCCGAAATTTACGAGCCTGCGCGATATGCTCTTCGCATCTGGAACAACGAGTCCACAATTGCGCCGGTCATTCTGCTGCACACAAGCACTCCTTATCCACGATACGAGGTCGGAGACCGATTGCACACTACTCATTGGCCGCTAGGCCAAGAAGGCCGTTCTGTGACTGTTGAATCTGTGGATCATAACCTGTGGAGCCTTGGAGATCAGGTCTATTTTGTTCAAGACGTCTATTGCAGGTTCCCTTTGCCAATTCTGGACACAAGACCGAATCCAAGAGTTTGAAACTCGGCGGTTTTGGGAGATGCTTTTCCAACAACTCACATATTCACTGCCATGCGCGGAGTCCTATCATTCCAAAAGCTGCTTCTGCTTAATTGGCTAATCGCTCCGGCATTATGCCTCACTGTGATGTTTCGGATCGGTTTCATCAAAGGTGTCCTGTTTTTCATTCTATGGCTCGGTGCTGATTGGATTTGGGAGAAGATGACTTCGATGCTCTTGGGGATGGTGTCAGGTTCACTGGGTGATTACGGGCAATTCAAAGCAGCCATGTACGGTGAAATTCCGTTTCGCATGGCCCTTGTGATGATTGTTGATGTATTGGGGCATTTGGCGGTTCCATGGCTCGTTGGTGGCTATTTTCTTGGTTGGTATTAAGCCGAACTGAACTGGTCATTTACTCAATTGAACCTGCGGAGGCCTCGTCCGCCAAAGCCCAACGGGCTTTTGTCATGCAGCCCAGGAGTGTCGAGCGACAGCGAGCGCTCTCCTGGGAACCGCCACCCACAATCCCCGCCGGATCACGAACCTGCGGCATCGCACCGCTAGTCCCGCACGACCTCGGATTCACATTTTGACACCGGAGGACGGGTGAAGCATCATTGGCGCATTGAATCGTTCATCTCCATCTCCGCAGCCCTCCAACAAGCCCGTGACGACTCCGTTCACGCAGGTGCGTCAGGCTTTCTCCGTCGCGCGGCGCAGAGCCTTGCGGACGCAGGGCGTGGTGACGATCCAGAAGGCACGAGCGAATCAATTGACGATGAAATCCGTGTCCTGAGTGACCTGATCACCCGAAAACGCTGCTTGCTCTCAGCGGATGAAGTGGGCCGAGAACTTCAAACCGATGCCCTGAAGGGCGGTAAAGAGCATCGCGTGGCCCTGCTGCCGGGGCAGAACCTCGTTCTCAAGGTCGCCGATGCCCGAAAACTCGCCACGGAGTCGCTGTTCGACTACCTGAGCGATCTGCTGCTCGCCAACCACTTCTTCGACGACGAGGTCCAACTGCTCGGCGGCATGATGGAAGGTGGAAGGCTGCAAATCGTCATTACTCAGCCCTACATCGACGGCATCCATCCTGAATGGGCTGAACTCAAAGCCGGTCTCATCCGACAAAACCTGCGCGATCCCGCTCCGCGAGCTCTCGGTGGCAATTTCATCCTCGACCACGATGTCCTCGGTGAAGTCGATGTCTTCGATCTGCACCCCAACAATGTCATTGAAGACGCCACCGGCTGGCTGCACCCCATCGACGCCCATTTCTACTTCAACGATCGCGCTGCACGCATCAGCGCTCTGAAAATTCTCGGCCTTCTCAGCCCCTCACTCGAAGAACGCGCCCAACGCGGTAACCCGGAAGACCTTCGCCGAATCCTCGACATGGTCCCCGACGTTCCGCCGATGCCTGGAGACGAGAAATAATGCTCTACCAAAGCCCAACGGGCTTTCGTCATGCAGCCCAGGGGTGTCTCGCGATAGCGAGGCTCCCTGGGAACCGCGCCAGCCACGATCCCCGCCGGCTCACGAACCTCAACGAGGTTCCGTCACTCCGGCATCGTCCAGACGATCAGATCAATCGGATACAACTGGCCGTCCACGTCGCTCTTGATGAAGTTCGTCTCATTGGCATCAAACGCGCCGATCCTCCCACGCCGCCAGGCATGATGTCGGAGCGTTGTGGGCACATCCTTGGCCTCGTCCAAGGATCCCCAGCCCTGCTGCGTCATCCACGCGTGGATTTCCTTCTCCGTCGGCGCAGTGCCGCTGATGAACGCCTGCGCCAGCAGCAGGCCGTCAACATCGCCGATCACGTCCTCGAACACGCAGCCAAAGCCGAGATGCTCCCAGCTCAGGCGCTCGCGTTCCAGCGCCTGCTCGACGGTTCCGGACCCGTATTCGATCATGCCGCGATCATTGCGCACCAGAATGCAACCAAAGCCCGCCATGCCGTAACCGTTCTCCTCCCGGCCACGCAGTTTCACGATGCGGCTGGCGTCTTCACGATCATCAAACAACACGGCCTCGCCACGACTGCCAATCACCGAGTATCTCGCACCCGTTTGTCCCAAAGGCTCCCAATCCACGGTGCCATTGACTCTGCGGCTGATAATCTGCGCCGCCTGAAGCCAGCCACCGCCTTTTTTCGTCAGGCGGTCGATCTCGCGATCCAACGACGGGCCATCCACCAGCCGTGCAAACTCACGCTGCGTGAGCATGGCAGCCGTTGATCTGGGCTTTCATCTGCACCGACATCGTTTCGCCCTCATCATCCTTCAAATGGCGGCGCACCTGCTGGTACTTCTCTTCATAAGACAGCTCACGCCGGTTCTTCGGCGGCATGCGCGTCTTCAAACCCGGCGGCGGGAGTTGAATGGCGGCAGGATCGAATGACATGCGGTGAAGCTAACGGAATCCCCATCGTGCGCAACCCGCACTTCCGCCGCCAGTCATCCGCCCGAGGGGCAACGATGTCCGTGTGGAACGTATCATCAAACGGCATGACGACTTTGTGGAGAATCGCGGGCTGCGTCGGATCATCGAATCCAACACGATCACGAAAGGATCACTGTGGCTGACAGGCACGGCCTCCCAGCTCAAATGGCTGATGATAGTGGCAGGAGCCCTTTACATCGTGCTTGGCCTCGTGATCTGGATCATCCACACCCTGCGGAAGAAGGGGAGGTAGGGCGTGAGCCATTTACAGGGTCTGCTGTCGTGTGGGCTGTAAACTCCTGACAAAAGTATAATCGCGCCGGGATGCGCCCGGGAGACAGTCGGCGCGTCATGATTACCGAACCCTTTGCTCTCTGGTTTCTCGCGGGCCTCGTCCTGGTGCTGCTCGAGTTTGCCGCGCCGGGCGTGATCATCGTCTTCATCGGCCTGGGCGCCTGGGCGGCCTCGCTGACGACCTGGCTGGGCTGGACGCCCACACCGGCCGGACAGATGACGGTCTTCGCGGTCGCCTCCCTCGTCTTCCTCTTCGGCCTGCGCAATCTCTTCAAAGGCTGGTTCATGGGCCTGTCGAAAACCGGCGATGCGCGCGAGACGGATGAAGAGTTCACCGGCAAGGAAGTGCGCGTGGTCACCGCCATCACGGAAGACCGTGCGGGCAAGGTGGAGTTCAAGGGCGCGAGCTGGAATGCGCGCTCCACCGTCGCGCTGAACTCCGGGGACATGGCCGTGATCGTCTCACGTGACGGCCTGCTCCTGACCGTCCACCCCCGTTAATTTCACCTGTCACACCAACCCTCAACCTCTCGAATCTTATGACTCTCGAATTCAGCACTCTCGTCGGCCTTGGCGTCGCCGCCATTGTCGTCATCGCCATCCTCAAAGGCGCCCGCGTGGTGCCCCAGCGCAGTGCGTTCGTCATCGAACGTCTGGGCAAATACTCACGCACCCTGGATGCGGGTTTTCACGTGCTCTTCCCGTTTCTGGACCGTGTGACGGCCAAGCATTCGCTCAAGGAGCAGGTCATTGATGTGCCCTCGCAGATGTGCATCACGCGGGACAACATCGCCATCGAGATCGACGGCGTGCTCTTCCTGCAGGTGCTCGACCCCGCCCGCGCCACCTACGGTGTGACGAACTACTTCATGGCCGCCTCCCAGCTCGCACAAACGACGCTGCGCTCCGAGATCGGCAAGATGGACCTCGACCGCACCTTTGAAGAACGCGACAGCATCAACGCAAACATCGTCGATGCGCTCGACAAGGCCTGCGAGCCCTGGGGCGTGAAGGTGATGCGCTACGAGATCAGCAACATCAATCCGCCGCAGTCCGTGAAGGATGCGCTGGAGAAACAGATGCGCGCCGAACGCGAGCGCCGCGCCCAGGTGGCCATGTCTGAAGGTGACCGCGAGGCGCGCATCAACGTGGCGGAAGGTCACAAGCAGGAGGCCATCAAGCAGTCCGAAGCCATCAAGATCCGCCAGATCAACGAGGCGGAAGGCAAGGCCCGCGAGATCGAACTCCTCGCCCAGGCCACGGCCCAGGGCATTGCGCAGATCGCACTGGCCATCAACACGCCCGGCGGCCGCGAGGCGGTGAATCTCCGCGTGGCCGAGCAGTATGTGAGTGAATTCGGCAACCTCGCCAAGAGCACGAACACCATGATCATCCCGTCGAACCTCAGCGACATCGGCGGCATGGTGGCCAGCATCGGCAACCTGCTCGAGCGCACCCGCCCGGCTGCCGTCGCAGCGCAGAGTTGAGGCGTGCTAACGCACTGCGACCACCTTGGCCGAAACGCCGGGTCGCAGTGCCACCGTCTCGCCTTCACGTCGTCCAATGAGCTTCTGTCCCAAGGCCGATGCGGGCGTGATGACGACGACTTCATTCTCCTCGTGCATGATCTCCGTGCCACCGGCGAACGGACCGAGGAAGTAATGACTGCGTCCCTCAGGAGCCTCCAAACTCACCAGCGCACCCAGCGTGATCGCCGCGCCTGACTCCAACGCATTTCCAGACAAAGCCTCAAACGCCCGCACCGCCTCCTGCAGCTCCGCCACGCGCTTCGCTTGCCCACGCGCGACATAGGATGCCTCCAGTGTGCGCGTGTCATACTTGTTCTCTGCTTTGCTGTCTGGATCGGTGGCCGCGGCAAAGGCTCCCTGCGCGGCGCGGGTGAGCGCGGCGAGTTCTGCCTTCAGCACGGCGAGAAATTGTTCGAGGACGGCAGGTTTGTTCACACGCAGGAGACTTCGTCCTCAATCATGCCAGGTCCGCGCGATGCGCTCGATGCTCAGCGCCTTGCCGGTGGCGGGGTCGATGGTGATCAGCGCGCCATTCAAGCGCACGGCGCCGCGACCCACGCCGAAGCGTGTGGGCATCATGGTGTGGAAGCGCTCCAGCACGGGCTCGATCTGGCTGCCGATGACGCTGTCCATTGGTCCGCACATGCCGGCATCGCTTTGAAAGGCGGTGCCTTTGGGCAGCACGCGCTCATCGGCGGTGGGCACATGGGTGTGCGTGCCGACGACGCCGGACACCTTGCCGTCGAGATGCCAGCCCATGGCGACTTTTTCACTCGTGGCCTCGGCGTGAAAATCGACAAAGATCACCGGTGTCTCCTCGCGCAGTTTTTCCACACACGCGATGATGGCCGGGAAGGGGTTGTCGAGCTGCTGGTTCATGAAGGTACGGCCTTGCAGGTTCACCACGGCCACCTTGCACTTTTTGGACTCCAAAACGACGTAGCCGTTGCCCGGCGTGCCGGCGGGGTAGTTCAGCGGGCGCAGCATGCGCGGCTCGTCGCCGAGGTAGGACACGATTTCCTTCTGGTCCCAGATGTGGTCACCGCTGGTCACGACCGCGGCACCGGCGCGCATGAGGCTGATGGCGATCTTCGGCGTGATGCCGCGCCCGCCGGCGGAGTTTTCGCCGTTCACGACGATGAAATCGAGTTTGAGCTCCTCCTTGAGCAGCGGCAGCAGCACGGAGACCGCCTTGCGCCCTGGCTCGCCCACCACATCGCCCAAAAAAAGAAGGCGGAAGAGTCCGTCCGTGCTGTCAGCCGTGTTGTCGTTCATGTGCCGCCACTTAGTAGATGATGAGGCCGGGGATCAAGTCTAGGATGCGCGGATGATGAAACGAATGACGCGCCGTCCCCTGCCAGTCGTCGTGCTGACGTGCTGCTGCGCGGCTACAGGCATGGCGCAGACCATCGCGCCTGCACCCGCACCAGTTCCGCCCGCCCCACCCGCTGCCGTTGTGCCAGCGCCTGCGGCCCCGGCCATCGCACCGCTTTCGGTCGCTCCACCGCCGCCGCCGCCCCAGTTGAACCGTCTCAGCCCCCTGGGCACGACGCCGGACTGGCTGAAGCTGCAATCTTTCCACCAGACGATGACCCGGGCCGAGTTCGAGGCCGCGGTGAACGACATTTACTCCGATGCCTCGCCGCTGCCGCCGCCGTGGAAGCTGGAATCCGATGGCGTGGTGGTGCAGACCGGTGATCCGGCCAAGCCGGAGGCGCGCATCGCCTTCACCAACAAGGCGCAGCCCCCGCTGCCCGGCACGCGCACCTGGCGGAAAGCCAGCGAGCTGCCGCCGCTGAAGGGCCGTCCGATACTCAGCGATGTCCATTTTGCCATCGACCCCGGTCACATCGGCGGGGCGTACGCGCCGATGGAGGAGCGCTACCTCAGCTTCGCGCCGGGCGAGGCCATTCAGGAAGGCCAGCTCACGCTCATCACCGCCCAGGTGCTCGCGGAGCGTCTCAAGGCCCTCGGGGCCTATGTCAGTCTCGTGCGCGAGTCCTTGGAGCCTGTGACCCCCCTGCGTCCTCAGGATCTTGTCGTGCCAGCACGGCAGCTCCTCACCGAGGCTGGTTTTCCACAGCCGCAGGAGACTTACAACGGCCTCACTGGCGACGCGAAAATCATTACCGTGCAGTGGCAGAGTGAAAAACTCTTCTACCGCGTCAGCGAGATCCACGCCCGCGCCAAAAAGGTCAACGCCACGATCAAGCCGGACGTCGTGCTCTGCCTGCACTACAACGCCGAGGCATGGGGGGATGCCACTTCACCGCAGTTCTCGCCTGCGAACCACCTGCATGTGCTCGTGAACGGCTGCTATGCTCCGGTGGAGCTGCAGCAGCAGGACGTGCGCTTTGAGATGCTGCATCGCCTCTTCTCACGCATCCATGAGGAGGAACTGCCGCTGGCCGAGGCGGTGGCCGGTGGCATGAGTTCTGCGACGGGTCTGCCCGCCTACATCTACACCATGCCCAATGCCCGCCGGGCCGGCGCCAGCCCGTATGTCTATGCCCGCAATCTCCTCGCGAACCGTCTCTATCAGTGCCCGGTCGTCTATCTGGAGCCCTACGTTATGAACCACGAGGAAACCTACCGCCGTCTGCTGAACGGCCACTTCCTCGGCCGCACGCTCATCGCCGGTCGTCTGCAATCCAGCGCCATCGAGGATTATGTGCGCGGCATCGTGAACGGCGTCGTCGCTTACTACCAGAAACACCGTCCCCAATGAAGGTGCTCATCGCAGGCTGTGGGTTCGTCGGAGAGCGGGCTGCGGATCAGCTCCATGCCGCCGGGCATGAGGTGATCGGCCTCACACACTCGCCGGAATCCGCCGCGCGTCTTGCCGCCGCCAAACCCTGGCGCGTGGAGTCCTGCGACATCTCGGCTCGCGACGCCGTGGCCGCCCTTGCCGCCAAGCTCGATGCCACGAGCCTCGACGCCTTCATTCACTGCGCCAGCTCCAGCCGTGGCGGCGCGGAGATGTATCAAAGCGTCTATGTGAACGGCATGCGCCATCTCGTGGCGGCCTTTCCGCAGGCCTTCGCGCTCTACACCAGCAGCACCAGCGTCTATCCGCAGATCAACGGCGAGACCGTGGATGAAACCAGCTTCGCCGATCCCGACCGCGACACCGGCCGCCTGCTGCGCGAGGCCGAAAACATCGCGCTGAACTCTGGTGGAGCCGTGGGCCGCCTCGCCGGCATCTATGGCCCCGGACGCTCCTTCGTGTTGAAAAACCTGCTCGAAGGCAAGGCCGCCATCGAAGGCAACAACGGCCAGGGCCGCCTGCTCAATCAAATCCACGCCGATGACGCCGCTAACGCGCTCGTGCATCTCATCACGCAACGTCTGGGCGGCATCTTCAACATCGTCGATGACGCGCAGATGACGCAGCGGCAGTGCTTGGAGCGCCTGTGCATGACTTTCGGCGTCAAACTGCCGCCCGAGCGCGAACCCGACCCGAACCGCAAACGTGGCTGGAGCCACAAACGCGTCTCCAACACCAAGCTGCACGCCACCGGCTGGAATCCGCGTCATGCGAGCTACTTCGTCGCCCTGCGTGACGATCCTGAGCTCGCCTCGTCGATTTTGAACCTCGTTCACACCTGCGGCGAGGCGCCTTTGCCCCGCCAGCCGAACATTGTGCTCATCGGCCTCATGGGTTCCGGCAAAACCACCGTCGGCCGCATCGTCGCGCAGATGATCGGCTTCCAGTTCGTCGATACCGACGCGATGATCGTCGAGACCGCCGGCAAAACGATTCCCGCAATCTTCGCCAGCGAAGGCGAGTCCGGATTCCGCCTGCGCGAGTCCGCCGCGCTTCGTTCACTGCTGGGGAAGCGCGGCTGCGTCATCGCCACCGGCGGCGGCATCATCACCCAGCCGCGCAATCCGCCCATCCTGCGGCACCTCGGCTACATCGTCTGGCTGGACGCCGATCCCGAGCGCCTCGCCCGCCGCACCGCGATGAACTCGAACCGCCCGCTGCTCGCCGGTGAGGAAGATCCGAAAGCCAAGCTCGAACGCCTGCTCACCGAGCGCAAACCGCTCTACAAATCCCTCGCCGACCTGCGCATCCAGACCGCCGAGCTCACGCCGCAGGAGACCGCGTATGGCGTCATGGAAAGCGCCCGCGTTTTCTTTGCGAAGATGAAGCGCTGAAGCTCAAAAGAGCAGCTCCAACTGATCCACCGCGCCCAGCGCACGCGCATCGTGGCCGAGAGAACGCAGTTCCGCCGCAAACTCGCGCGTGGAGCCATGCACGAGGTAAATCCGGCGCGGTTGCACGATTTGCACGGTCTCCAGCAGCTCGGGATGATCCGCGTGATCGCTCAGCGGGAACACCTCGTCCACGCCGTAGCGAAATTTCGCGCTCGGATCGAGCGCCCAGCCGCTCGCCATGGCAAAACGGCACCGTCCCAGCCTTCGCAGCTCGGGGGAACGCGCGGCATTGGGCGGAAAGATCAGCGCATGGCCCTGCGCCCGCGCCGCGTCAAACAGCCGCCACTCCGGCAGCTCGCCGAGATGCGGCAGCACCACCTCTGTCATCTGCGCGATGGACGGGTGAACCATCACCGGCACCCCCAGGCCATGCAGCGCGCGCAGCAGTTCCTGCGCCTTGCCCAGCGAGTAGCCCAGCAGCACAGGCACCGCGCCAGCCACCAGCGTCTGCTCCACAAACTCATGCATGGCCGCGCGCACCTCACGCAGCGGCGGGAAACGATACTTCGGCAGGCCAAACGTCGTCTCCATGATCAGCGTGTCCGCCTGCATCAGCCCGCAGCGTTCCGCGCTCAGCCCTTGCCGCAGCTTGTAGTCGCCAGTGTAGAGCAGCGTCGCGCCATCCGTCTTCCGCGTCAGATGCAGCATGGCCGAGCCGATGATGTGCCCCGCCGGCAGCAGCCGCAGCTCCCAGCCTTCCCACTCAAACACCTCCCGTAGCTCCGGTGACACCACCGTGCCCGATTTCTTCGCCGTTTTGCGTGCCACCATGAGCTGATGCGTGATCTCCGAGCAAAACGTCAGATCATGCCGCGCCACATGATCGCTGTGAGCATGCGACACAAACGCCCGCTTCACCCCAAAGTGCGGATCAAGCCACAAATCCGCCTCCGGCAGGTAAATTCCCTTCGGGTGGGTGACTTCGATCAGCGGAGGCATGTGTGATGCGATGGCGTTTGGCTTTCAAAACGCGGGTGCCCTCACTTTCATTATTTGTATCAACCGCCACCTTTATTGCGCTTGAGCATTCGTTCCATCCATGCGTCTGCCTCCTCGTGAGAATGAAAGCGATAGACGCCCCTTGGACAGATTCTCCGAGTTTGCGAGCTGCTCTCTTGCTTGAGCGCTTCTTCGAGTGCCTCACCTGAGTCATTCGGCACGCGCCGCCCCACGGTCTTGCCGATGAATTCTTCGACGTTGATGACAGGGCGCGGCTGCATGGACGCCAAATTAGGAGCAGGTCATGAAGTTGCAAGGCTGCGCATCCGGCCCCAAGAATGCGCATGGCCTCCCTTGCCGATCAACTCGTTTCCCTCCTCGGTCCTGACCGCGTCTCCGTCACGCAGGCGGACCTCGCCACGCACAGCACGGACAAATGGTTCGCCTCCAACGCGCCCGACGTCGTCGTGCATGCGGAATCGACGGACGACGTGTCCAAAACGCTGCGCTTCGCGAACGAGCGCAAGATTCCTGTGACGCCGCAAGGTGCTCGCGTCGGCTATGTCGGCGGCGCGGTGCCGTTGAAGGGAGGAATCGCTCTTTCGGTGACCCGCATGAACAAGATCAAGGAGATCGCGCTGGAAGACGGCGTGGCCGTCGTCGAACCAGGAGTGATCACGGGCGATTTGCAGGCTGCGGTGCGCAAGCTCGGCTGGTTTTATCCACCCGACCCCGCTTCGCTCAAAGAATGCAGCCTTGGCGGCAACATCGCCACGAACGCGGGTGGTCCGCGCTGCCTGAAATACGGCGTCACACGGCATTATGTGCTCGGTTTGGAGGCGGTGCTCGCAGACGGCTCGATTGTGAAGGCTGGCGGGCGTTGTCACAAAAACAAGACCGGTTTCGACCTCGTCGGCCTCATGGTCGGCAGCGAGGGCATGCTCGGCGTCGTCACCGAGGCCACGCTGCGTTTGATCCCGCATCCGCCGATGCGCGCGATGCTTTCGGCGGGCTTCAATTCGTTCACCGAGGCCGCGAACGCCGTGCAGCGCATCCTCGGCGGCGGTTTCCTGCCCAGTGCGCTCGAAATCGCCGACAAGTTCACGCTGCGTGCCGCCCGCGAGTATCTCGGTGCCTCCGTCACACCGGATGGCGATGCGCATCTGCTCGTTGAAATCGACGGCCAGGCGGAATCGGTCAAAGGCGAGCTGCAGCAGCTCGCCAAGCTCGTCCGCAGTCTCGGCTGCATCTGTTTGCAGGAAGCAGTGGGCGATGAAGCCTGCGAAGCCTTTTGGAAATTGCGCCGCGAGTTCAGCTACAGCCTGCGCAACACCGGCTTGATCAAACTGAACGAGGACATCGTTGTGCCACGCGGCAAACTCGTCGAGCTCGTCGATTTCGCCGAGCAGTTGCAGGCCGAGTTCGGTTTCCCCGTCGCCAGCTTCGGCCACGCGGGCGATGGCAACATCCACGTCAACATCATGGTGCCCACGATGGACGATCCCGCGATCCGCGAACGAGCCGAAGCCGCGCTCGACAAGCTTTTCCATCAGGTCATCGCCTGGAACGGTGCCATCACCGGCGAGCACGGCATCGGTGTCGCCAAAAAACGCTGGTGGAGGCATGCCGTCTCACCCGCCGCGCATGAAACCCACTTGCGCCTGAAGG
Organism: Verrucomicrobiales bacterium; assembly: GCA_003506995.1. Classification (GTDB taxonomy): domain Bacteria; phylum Verrucomicrobiota; class Verrucomicrobiia; order Verrucomicrobiales; family Verrucomicrobiaceae; genus Prosthecobacter. Next base: position 5,434 of record DNXB01000006.1, on the reverse strand, counting down.
CCGCGCTCGATCCGAACGGGATTTTGAATCCTGGGAAGTTTCTCGACTGAATGAAGTTCGATCCCGGAGGGATCATGAATGATTTTGCAAACAGTGGCTGCCTGCAAGATCATCCGCCTCCACGTTGTTCCCTGCCATCCACCATGACCAAACTGCTTATTCCAACCCTGTTGCTCGCGCTGCCGCTGTGCGCCGCCGATCCGAAGTTCAAGAAACTCACGCTCTCCAATGAGTTCTGGTGCGAGGGTGCGCACTTCGCGGATTTTGACCAGGACGGGAACAACGACATTTGCGCCGGGCCGTTTGTGTGGTGGGGGCCTGATTTCAAGGAACGCAGCGCCTACAACGCGCCGAAGCCGGACCGCAACAAGCCGCTGACAGACGAGGAATACCTGCCAAATCACGCGAAGTTCATCGAGTCCGCGCCTGAGTTCAAAGGCAAGGCGGTCGATCCGCTGGGTTACTCGGATTACTTCCTCACCAACACCCACGACTTCAACAGCGACGGCAAGATGGACATCCTCGTCTTCTCCTGGCCTGGCGACATCACGGCCTGGTATGAAAACCCCGGCAAGCGAACGTCCGAAGCCTGGAAGCGTCACATTGTCTTTGACGTGACCGACAATGAATCCCCTCAGCTCGGTGACATGGACGGCGACGGCAAACCCGAGCTCATCTGCCACACCGGCGGTCGTCTCGGTTATGCGTCACTCGACTGGTCGAATCCTGGCGCGAAGGCGACGTATCACGCCATCGCCAAGCCGGACATCAAGCGCTACTTCCGCTACACGCACGGCTACGGCTTTGGCGACATCAACGGCGACAAGCGTCCCGACATCCTCGACAAGGACGGCTGGCGCGAGCAGCCGGGCACCGCCTCGGAGGAATGGGCATTTCATGCGGTGCCGTTCGCGCCCGAAGGCGCTCGCGGTGGCTCGCAGATGCAGGTCTATGATGTGAATGGAGACGGTCGCAACGACGTGCTCACGAGCTGGGACGCGCATGGCTACGGTTTCGCGTGGTATGAGCAAAAGGCCGACGGCAGCTTTGAAACTCATCAAATTCTCGGTGAGAAGCCCGAGGACAGCCCGCACGGCGTGAAGTTCACTCAAACCCACGCCACCACGATGGCGGATGTCGATGGCGACGGCGTGCTCGATCTCATCACCGGCAAGCGCTTCTGGGCACACGGCCCGAACAAGGACGCCGAGCCCGGTGCTCCCGCCGTTCTCTACTGGTTCCAGATCAAGCGCGACGGCAAAGGCGGCGCGGATCTGATTCCCCACGAAATCGACAACGACAGCGGCGTCGGCACTCAGGTGACCGCCGGCGACGTGAACAAGGACGGCAAGACCGACGTGATCGTCGGCAACAAGAAGGGCGTGTTTGTCTTCCTGCAGGAGTAAAGGCGTAACGTAGGACGGGTGTGGCGACAGCCCGCCCGTCTGTTTGCGGCCTCGAAAGAAGCCAAGAGCACTCAAACCATGAGCATGCTGCGAAGCAATCTGCAGAGCAGACGAATGCCTCTGGCGCAGCGCACCCCCAACCTCGTCACGCCCGAATCGGCGGCCCATACCAGACGTAGCACATCAAATACACGATGATGCCGGTGACGGAGACGTAGAGCCAGACAGGCACGGTCCACTTCGCCATGCGCTTGTGCTGGTCGAAGCGATGCCCCAGCGCCGGAACGACCGTCATGATGATCATCGGCAGGCTCAGGATCGCCAGCGGGATGTGGGTGAAGAGGATCGTGAAATAAATCGGCCGCGTGATGCCGGTGCCAGCGAACCGTACATGTCCCGCATGGTAGTGATAATACAGGTAGCAGCCGAGGAACGCGGTCGAAAACAACAGCGCGATGACCATGCTGACGATGTGAGGCTTCTTCTGGCCGATCTTGATCATCACCAGACCAAGGATGATGTGCAGCAACGCGGCGGCGTTGAACAACGTGTAGAGCTTCGGAAGTTCGAGGACTGTCATGGCTTATTTCGTGTCAGCAGGCTTGTAAGGGGTCTTTTTCTGCTCGTTGAGCAGGTAGCGCAGGTCTTTGCGCAGCTTTTCATCCCAGAATTTGGTGAACTCGGGATCGGGATTCAAAATATCGGCCAGACTGCGCACATGACCAACGTGGTCAATGACGGCGACGCGGAGGTCGTGGATGTATTTGTCATCGGGCGAGAGGCGGTCCTTCTCCGGCATGTCCTGCACGGGGCGGAACTGCGCCTGGCTGGTCATGAACTTGCGCACGGCGTCTTTGTCGCCGTTGAGGAACCACCAGTTGGCGTCATCCGCGATGCCGAGGCCGCTGGCGAATTTTTTCATCATCTCCGGCGTGTCCTCGGCATCCAAGGTGAAACTGAGGAAATGCAGACCCGGCTCGTTGCCGAACTCCTCATGCAGCTTTTTCAATTTCGCGATCACTGCGGCGCAGCCACGCGGGCAGCGGGTGAAGACCCAGGAGATGACGAGCACCTTGCCCTTCAAATCGGCGAGATGAACGGTCTTCCCGCTGCGCTCGGTGAGTTCGAGGTCTTTTTCGAGACGACCGAGAATCGGCGGACGGTTCACGTCATTGTCGATGCGTGAGCGGTAGATGAGATAGTTGTAAAAAACGACGATGCCGAGCGCGGCGATGATGATGGGCGCCCAGATGGTCCAGGGGCTGAGTTTTGACTTGGCGGGAGATTCGTTCATGTCAGGGGCGGGTTAGACGCGCTTCCAGGCGAGGATGGATACGAGCAGAATGGCCGGGAGATACATCAGCGTGCAGAAGAAAAGCTTGCGCGCGGTGGGGCGCTCCGGCTGGCGGTTAAAGCGCAGCGCCAGCACGCACAGCCAGCCGCTGAGCAGCAGCGCCGGCGGCAAAAACCACCACGCATGCGCCGCACCGGCAAAGACCGGGTAAAACATCAGTAGCACGGTGCTGATGGCGTAGGCCAGCGCATGCTGCGAGGTGCGCGCGCCGAGCTCGTCGTCGTTCGCCAGCATCACGAAGCCGCCTTTGCGATACTCGTCGCGATACATCCAGTTGATGGCCAGGAAGTGCGGGAGCTGCCAGAGGAACAGCAGCAGGAAAAGGTAGATCGCACCCGGTTCGAACATCAAACCCCAGCGAAAATGCGGGGTGGAGCCTGCAGGCAGCGGTCCGGCAGCACCCGCCCAGCCGATCAGCGGCGGCAAAGCACCTGAAACAGCGCCCACGAGCGTGTTCGTGGCGCTTTGACGCTTCAGCGGCGTGTAGATGAACAAATACACCGCCAGCGTGAGCGCCGTGAGCGCCGCAGCCTCCATGTTCACGCGAATCGTCAGATGAATGAGCGCCCAGGCGCTCAGCAACCAGCCGAGGCCAAACGCGGCGGAAGGACTCACACGTCCTGAGGGCAGCGGCCTGTCCGCCGTGCGCTGCATGCGCGAGTCCGGCTCGATCTCCATGAGCTGGTTGAACACCGCCGCCCCGAACGCCGCCAGCGTGCTGCCGATGATCGTGTGGAAGAGCAGCCAAAAATCGAACCCCTGCGGTGCGCGCAGCCAGAAACCCACAAACGTCGTGACGATGACGAGCGCGCTCAGGCGGAATTTCGTCAGGGTCAGCAGGTCACGGGTGGTCATGGGGGGGAGCGGACAATGCGAAAGACTTGGCCTCATCGCAAGCCGCATGTCCTCCCAGCCGCAATTTGAACCCTGAATCGTGCGTGGCAGGCGCGAAAACGCGCCGTATCACCGCGCCACCTTCAAATACGCGATCAAATCCGCCAGCGACTGCGGCGTCATCACCGCCTCTAGCCCCTCCGGCATCAGCGAAATCCCCGCGCTCTTCAAAGACGCCACATCACTCCTCAGCACCGACTTCGTCACGTTCCCCGCCATCTTTAGCGTCAAACTCGCGCTCGTCTCCGTCGCGATGACGCCGTAGAGCTGCTCGCCGTTCTTGAGCGTGCAATGATACGCCATGAAGCCCGGTTCAATGATCGCACTCGGATCCAGAATCGAATTCAGCAGCTTCTCCGCGTCATGCTGCACCACGCTGCGCAGATCCGGCCCCAGCTTGAGCCCCACTCCATCCAGTTTGTGGCAACTGATGCACACCTGCGAGAAAACCACCTTCCCATGCGCCGCATCGCCCGTCAGCTTCAGCGCCGGTTTGAACTTCTCCACCACTGTCGCCCGCGTGACGCTCGTCGAATCCGCGAAGACCTTCTCCGCCGCCTGCGCGAGGTTCTTCTTCGGATGCTTCACCAGCCGCGCCCGCGTCGCCGCATCACAAGCCTTCGCCTCGGGGCGATTCAGCAGCGCCAGCGTCCACGCATCGTTCGAGAGCAGCGTTTCGATGATCTGACCCCGCACCGCCGGCGTGCGCTCCTCAAAGCGCGCCAGCAAAAACACCGGCCCATCCTTCGGTTGCAGCCGTCCCACCAGCCGCAGCACCTCCGCGCTGCCCGTCTTCGCCCAAAGCTCAGGCAACAACTCGCGCACCATCTCCCGATGCTCGCGATCCGAGGCCAGCAGCGCCAGTTCCGCCATCGGCGGAGCCTCCTTGGCCGTTTTCACCGCCTCCGCAGCCTTCGCCAGCATGTCCGCCATCTTCTTCAATCCCGCCTGCGCCTCAGGCGAACTCACCTGCTTCGTAAATTGAGCCAGCGAGAGGTCTTTTTCGTCGAGGACAGCCAGAAGCTCCGCGATGCCTTCCTGGCCTTCGAGCCGCGACACCAAGTCCGCGATGGCTTTTTCATTCTTCACCGCCAACGCACAGCGAAACAGCATCCCGGCCGATTTCGCATCCGCACGCTCACAAACCCGCCCCAAATGCGGCAGCACCGAACTCAACGCCGCGCCTTGCAGTGCCGAACCCGCCGGAGCTTCATTCAAAAGCTCCGCCAGCAAATCCCCGGCCCATTCAAACTTCAGCTCGCCCAGCGTGCAGGCCAATTGCAGCCGCACTTTGGCATCTGGGTCATTCACGAGCTTCGCGAGGGCTTGTTGGAGTGGCGAGGAATCGTCGCCCTTCCATTCGACCTTCTCCGCGATTTGCAGAGTTTGTTCACGGACGCGTGGGGCTTCGAGCTCCAGTAGCTTCAGGCACATCTCATTCGACAGCTTGCCTTTCTGCAACGCTGTCCATGTGAGTTGAGCGATGGCAGCATCGCCATGAGCCTGATTCGCGATCTCTCCTCCTTGAAGAGCCAACATCTGAGACTTGTCCCTGAGCCAGCCATTAAGCTCATTGGACCATCCTTTGCGCCGCTCAGTCCACTTGGTGAATTTGATCTCGCCGCCATCATCTTTGTGTTTCTCGGCTTTCACCATGAAATCAGAGACCACCCGCCAAATCCGCCCCCTGTCATCCCCTTCGCGATAATGCGGCAGCAGCTCCTCTTTGCCATTCTGCGGCAGCCACTGTGGGTGCTCGATCATGTAGCGATACATGTCG
>DNXB01000210.1 GCA_003506995.1 Verrucomicrobiales bacterium | reverse complement strand
GCTGGCCCTTCTTGCCCTCCAGCGACTCGAGCAGGGCGGTTTCCTCGCCGCAGATGTAGGCTCCGGCGCCTTTGATGGACTTCAGCATGAAGTTGAAGCCGGTACCGAGAATGTTCTGGCCGAGAAGTCCGGCGGCGCGGAGGTCTTCGATGGCTTCGTTGATGATCGTGACTGAATCGGGATACTCGGCGCGGATGTAGAGGATGCCGTGTTCAGCGCCTGCGAACCAACCGGCGACCATCATGCCGAGCAGCACGCTGTGTGGCTGCTTCTCCATGAGGTATTTGTCGATGTAGGCACCGGGATCGCCTTCGTCGGCGTTGCAGACGATGTATTTCACCGCGCCTTCCGCCGCACGGCATGAGGACCACTTGAAATGCAGCGGGAAACCCGCGCCGCCACGACCACGCAGGCCGCTGTCCTTCAACTCAGTGCTGAGGGCATCCTGATTCCCTTCGGTGATGAGTTTCTTGAAGGGCGCGTAGTAGGCATCCATGCCGGGGAACTCGGCGGTGAGTTGCGCGGGCTGGAGATGCGAGACGACGGCATAGCGGTCTTCGGCATCGCCTTGGCCGGTCTTGAAAAGATCACCGAGAGCCGTGTCGCTCTGGCCGGAGTAGTTTTTGCCCTGGTATTGCAGCGCACCGCCTTCGTGGCAGCGGCCAAGGCAGCAGATGTGGCCGATCTCTTCCTTCTTGAAATGCGTCTCCAGCGTGTGGTGGAGCTTGTCCTGCGTTCCAGCGCACAAACAGGCGCTGCCGTTGCAGACGAAGACCTTCTTGCCCTCGTTTTCCTTTTTGAGGAAGTCGTAGAATGACACCGCGCCGAGCGTGAGCGCATCGCCAAAGAGATGATCCTGGCCCATTTGATGGACGACATCATTCTTCTCGGTGGTGCCCGCCTTGTCGGCGGCAGCGACCATGCGTTCGAAGACATTTTTTTCGACTCCTTTGCGAAAGGAGAGAGCACTGAGGTTTTTGGACATGGTTGGGGGGAACGATTTAACGCCAAATGTACCAGTCAGGATACGGAAAGTAACGTCTAGACTGGCTCCACGATGATCTTTTCGCCGCGCACTTCACGCACGCGAACGGCGGCGCCGCTCTGGATGTAATCGCCTTCCACGGCGGCCTCAACAAGGCGTCCGTCGATTTCGATGGTGCCGTACGGCCGCAGGGCGCTGCGGGCAGTGCCGCATTCCCCCGCCCTGGCCCTCGCGGCATCACGCATGACCGGCGTGTCATCGTATGTGCCACCAGCGGCGCTTTGCAGCACCAGGGCGCGGAAGGGCCGCAAGGACGGCAGCCAGAGCGCCAGGAGGGTGATCAACACCGCCGCACCACTCACTCCGAGGGCGAAATGGCGGAAGCCTGAGGCGTAGGGGGCAAAGCTGAATGAAACGCCCTCGGAGGACGGCGCTTCACCCTCTGGAGGGGCCACCTCCCAGCCGGACATGGCATACACGAGAGCGACCATCACACAGAGAAAGCCTGTCAAGCCCGGCAGGATGGTGCCGGGCGCGGCGAACAATTCGATGCCGATCAAAATGATGCCGAGGACAAAAATCAAAGCGACCACCATCGTCTCCCGACCTGCCAGGCTGCCCGCCACATAGTGCCCAAAGAAGAACAGCGAGAACGCGCCGACGGCAATGAAGCCGGGAATGCCGAAACCGGGCGTCTGCATCTCCAGATAGCCGCCCGCGAGGCCGATCAGGATCAAAATGGCCGCGTAGCGTGTGACCCAGATGGCGATCCACTCGAAACCGGTCGGCTCGGCGGTGATCACCTCGCCCGTCAAGGATTCGCGCAGTTTCAGTTCCTCAATGCTTTTGACGACGCCTTTGGCCAGCAGCGGTTTGCCGTCGATGATCATGGTCGCCTGCTCGGAGTCGAGGGTGACGATCTCGCCCTTGGGGATGATGACGCGGCCGTTGATGATGAGGCCGCGGTCCATGTCGATCATGCCTTCGATGATGCGCACGTCGTAGCCTTTCTCCCGCACCACGGTGCGGGCCATGCCCATGAAGGCGGAGTTGTTCTTGGCGCGCTCGGCCTCGGCGAGCGGTGTGCCGTCCCCTGAGACGGGCGTTGAAGCGCCAATGGCGCTGGCGGGGGCCATGTAGATCGCGTCGGTGGCCATGGCGATCAGCGCCCCGGCGGAGATGGCCCGGGTGTTGACGTAGGCCAGGCTGCGCGTCTTGAGATTTTGCAGGTCTTTCATCATCAGGGTGATGGTGTCCCAGGCCAGGCCGCCGGGTGTGTCGAGATCAAAAATCACCGCCTCCGCGCCCTGCTCATCGCACAAATTCAAGGTGCGTTTCATGAACTCGAAGCGGGCTGGGATGATCAGATCATCCTCCCCGACGGGAATCACGACCACCCTGCCCTCGTAGCTCTGCGAGCGTGTGATCACAGGCGTCTTCTTTTCGACCTCTGGCGCGGGCGCCGCCCCGGCCACAGGCTTCGACTCGGCCGCCTTTTCACCGCGTTTCTCGAACCATGCGGCATCCAAGGTCACGAATGATCCAGACGACGAGGCTGACTTCGCCAGCGCTTCGACATCGCTGATGACGGCACGGGCCAGCAACGGCTTGCCATCGACGGACTGCACGGCGGCATCGGCGTCCAACAGCAAAAGCTCGCCCTTTTCAGCCAGGGTGGTCGCTCCGATGACCAGCCCCTTGTCACGATCCACAAAAGCTTCGGCGATCTCGGGGCGATGCCCCTTCAATTTGCACAAACTGCGCACACCGGCCTTCAACACGGCCAGCGCCTCGGCCAGGATGGTGTC
>DNXB01000512.1 GCA_003506995.1 Verrucomicrobiales bacterium | reverse complement strand
GCATGCTCATCGGTGAAAACCCACGTGCGGATGACCTGCCGGTGAATCCGACACGCAGTAAAAACCTGACCAACTTCCGCGAAGCAGGCGGCACCAAGGCGATCGCGCTCTCGCCACCGGTTCGCTTCAGCCTGGAGCGTGCCATCGAGTACATCGCTCCCGACGAACTCGCGGAATGTACGCCGAAGAGCATCCGCCTGCGCAAGCGCACCCTCGACAGCAGCCAACGTCAGCGTGAAAAGAAGAAGACCGAAGCGCAGCTCGAAGGCGGCGGCGAATAGCCCCCTTCCCGCTGCGAACGTGCGGTGAGCCAGAACTCCCGGCTTACAGAGCCTCCACCGGCAGCCACTTGCGCTGCTCCCAACTTTGCAGGCCGAGTTCGGCGAGCTGCACGCCTTTGGCACCTTCACGCAAGGTCCATGGGAAAGGCGTGCCGACGGCGACGTGCTTGAGGAACTCCTCCCACTGGATTTTGAAAGCGTTGTCGTAGGTCGTGGCGTCGGGCACTTCCTGCCAGCCACCGAAGAAGTCGATAGGCTGGTCGATGTCGGGGTTCCACGTCGGGCGCGGCGTGGTGCCGATGCTTTGCACCCAGCATTTGCGCAGGCCGACGATGGCGCTGCCGTGCGTGCCATCGACTTGCATGGTGAGCAGGTCATCGCGGCGCACGCGGACGGTCCAGGAGCTGTTGAACTGGCAGATGACATCGTCCTCGCACTCAAACGTGGCGTAGCAGGCGTCGTCGCTTGTGCAGGCGTAGCTTTTGCCGCGTTCGTCGAGCCGTTTCGGCAGATGCGTGGCGCCGAGGCAGCTCACGGCCTTCACTTTGCCAAAGAGATTGTCGATGACGTAACGCCAGTGGCAGAGCATATCGACGATGATGCCGCCGCCATCCTCCTTGCGGTAATTCCATGACGGACGCTGCGCTGGCTGGTCGCCGTCTTCGCCGGTGAAGACCCAGTAGCCGAATTCACCGCGCACGCTGAGGATGCGGCCAAAGAATCCCTGATCACGCAGCGTGCGGAACTTGCGAATGCCGGGAAGCCAGAGCTTGTCCTGCACGCAGCCGTTCTTCACGCCAGCGTCCTCGCAGAGCTTGGCAAGGCGCAACGCTTCGACGGTTTCGACAGCGGTCGGCTTCTCACAGTAGATGGCTTTGCCAGCGGTCACGGCCTTTTCGATGAAGCCAGCGCGTTGAAGCGTGCCCGAGGCATCGAAGAAGATGGTGTCGTCTTTGTTCGCGAGCGCGGCATCGACATCGGTCGTGAAGCGGCTCACGCCCGTGCGCTGGGCGAGAGCCTGGAGCTTGTCGTGATTACGACCCGTGAGGATGGGATCAGGCATCAAGGTGAGGTCATCATTCACGCGCAGACCGCCTTGATCGCGGATCGCTTTGATCGAGCGGATCAAGTGCTGGTTGGTGCCCATGCGTCCGGTGACGCCGTTCATGATGATGCCGATTCGTTTGGTTTCCATGGTCTGAATGCTTGAGGTGTTGGTTGAGGGATTTTGAACCACTAATCGGACACTAATGATCACTAATTTCTGAAGCCATCTGGCTCGGACATTAGTGCTGATTAGTGAATATTAGTGGTTAAAGAGGCTGGTCATAAAGTTCACGGTATCGAGCCTCGATCTGATCGAGAAAGTCATTTTGATCGACGCTCCACCATTTGTTGGAGAAGATTTCGACTTCGCGGTGGCCGGTGAAGCCGGTGGCATCGACCCAGTCGCTGATTTCGCGGATGTTGATGCAGCCTTCGCCCATCAAGCCACGGTCATTCAGCAGGTCCGTGGTCGGCGTCTTCCAATCGCAGATGTGGAAGGCATGCAGACGACCGGTCTGGCCTGCGAGATCAATCTGCGCCTTCAATTCGGGATCCCACCAGACGTGATACACATCCACGGCGATGCCAACGTACTTCGTCGAGCCTAGAGCGTCGCAAATCTCATGCGCCTGCCGCATCGTGTTCACCGCGCTGCGATCATCCGCATACATCGGATGAAGCGGCTCGATGGCGAGTTTGACGCCCGCTTGTTCGGCTACTGGTAAGACGGCGGCGATGCCGTCAGCAATTTGTTTGCGGGATTCGATCAGCGATTGTCCTGGAACGGCTCCACAGACCAAAACGATGAGCGGAGCGCCGATGGCGTGTGCTTGCTCGATGGCCTTCAGATTGTCGTCGATGGCGGTTTGCCTCGCCGCAGCCGATGTGGCTGGAAAAAAGCCACCGCGGCACAAGCTGACAACTTCGAGGCCTGCTTCGCTCGTCTGGCGCTTCACAGTGCTCAAATCACGCCCCTCAAGCGCCTGACGCCAGATCGTGATGCCGGTCACGCCGCGCTTGGGGAACTGCACGAGGCATTCCTCGATGCTCAGGGGCTTGGTGGTGATGGTGTGGACGCAAAGTCGGCGCATGGGAACGATCATGGCAGCGACCGGCCATAAGAAAAAGATTATTTTACGATGCTCGGGATTGGAAATACTGATTCTGGATCATGGAACTCTACCAACTCGGCTACTTCATCGAAATCGCCCGGCAGCGCAGCTTTACGCGGGCGGCTGAGCGTTTGCACATGGCGCAGCCGGCTTTGAGTCAGCAGATGAAGAACCTCGAATCAGAGCTTGGCACCGCCTTGTTCATTCGTGGCCGCAAAGAAATCCAGCTCACCGCCGCTGGGAAAGCCTTCCTGCCGCGTGCGGAAGCGCTTCTCACGCAGGCGGAGGCAGCGAAGGCTGTCGTTTCCGATGTGGCGCAGCTTCGCGGCGGCAAACTGATCATCGCAGCGATTCCGAGTGTGAGCGCCTGTTTGCTGCCAGAGGTGATTCGCAGCTTCAGCAGACAGCATGGCAAGGTGGAGCTGCAATTGATCGAGGACAGTTCCGAACGAGTGGCAGCCAGCGTCGAATCCGGCCTGGCGGATGTCGGTTTTCTGCAACTCCCGGCCAGCAAAGCGGCGTTTGAGACGCGGACGATCATCACCGAGCCGTTCATGCTGCTCGTCGCGAAGTCGCATGCGCTGGCGAGGCAGAAGGAAGTGCTACTGAAGCAACTCGCCGCCGAATCCTTCATCTTTTACAAAGGCCGTGCGCGAGACACCGCATTGGAAGCCTGCCGCAAAGCCGGATTCGAGCCACGCATCGCCTGTGAGAGCGGCGAGCTCGAAACGGTGCGTGCGTTGGTGGCTGCGGGCCTGGGTTTGGCCATCGTGCCGCAACTGGCGGCTGGAAACCTGCCCAAGACAATTCAAGCAATCACGATTCGTGAACCGAAAATGCAGCGTCAAATCGCCGCCGTGTGGCAGAAGGGCAGCGTGCTCTCACCTGCCGCCCAAGCTTTGCTCCAATTGATTCCATAAAGGCAGCGCAGATTTAAAGCTACACCGCAGAGTTTGGAACGCCGCAGAGGATTGATCCAGAAGGTTTTCTCTGCGGCGTTCCTGCCTCTGCGGTGTTAAATCTGAGTTTTCCTTACCCTCTCACGCGCTCCAACTGCGCACCGAGGGCGGCCAGTTTGTCATCCAGGTGCTCGTAACCACGATCAATGTGGTAGAGACGATTGATCTCCGTTTTACCCTCGGCCACGAGACCGGCGAGCACGAGCGCCGCAGAAGCACGCAGGTCTGAGGCCATGACGGGAGCGCCTTTCATCTTCTCACCGCCACGAATGCGTGCGGTGGCTCCTTGAATCTCGATCTTGGTGCCCATGCGGTTCATTTCGGCCACATGCATGAAGCGCTGCGGGAAGATGGTCTCGGTGATGGTGCTGGTGTCGTTGATGACGCACGCCAGCGCGCAGAACTGGGCCTGCATGTCCGTCGGGAAGCCGGGGTAGCAGAGCGTGGTGAGATCGAAGCCCTTGGCGTTCGGGTTCGGGCGTACGGTGATGCTGTCCTTGGTGATTTCGAGCGGGAAGCCGCATTTGATCATCGCATCTGTCACGGATTTCATGTGCTCAGGCATGACGCGCTTCAACGTGACGCCATCGCCGAGCATCGCTCCAGCGACGAGGAAGGTGCCGGCCTCGATGCGATCCGGGATGACGATGTGCTCCGCGCCGTGGAGTTCCTTCACGCCTTCGATGGTGATGCGGTTGGTGCCCGCACCTTCGATCTTCGCGCCCATCTTGATGAGGAAATTCGCGAGGTCTTCCACTTCCGGTTCGGCGGCAGCGCCTTCGATGATCGTGGTGCCCTTGGCGAGCACGGCAGCCATCATGACGTTGTCGGTGCCGAGCACGGTGGAGCCGTGTTTGCCCATGAGGTTCATCGGGCCGCCTTTAAAGCCTTTTTTGGCGTTCACAAAGATGTCGCCACCTTCCACGGTGATCTGCGCACCGAGCGCTTCGAGTCCTTTGAGATGCAAATCGACCGGGCGGTCGCCGATGACGCAGCCGCCTGGCAGTGAGACCGTGCATTTCTTCAAGCGGCCCGTGAGCGGCCCCAGCACACAGATGGAGGCACGCATTTTCCGCACGAGCTCGTAAGGCGCGACGGATTTGATCTTTTCCGCCTTCACCACGACGACGCCAGAGGCACGCTCGACCTCGGCACCGAGTTCGCCGAGGATGCGCACCATGTAATTCGTGTCCGAGAGATCAGGCACACGGCGGATGGTGCAGGTGTCCTTCGTGAGCAACGTGGCCGCGAGAATGGGCAGCGACGAGTTCTTCGATCCGCTGATGTTGATGCGACCTTTGAGCGGAGCGCCGCCGTGAACGATGAGTTTTTCCATGTTGCAGGCTTTGTGCTGCGGAATAGCGCAGTGGCAAGCGCTTCTTCGGTTTCCGAGGCAGAGATTGGCCGTTTGAGAAAAAGTATTTGCCAGATTGGATTACATGCGTAATCCGTGGATCACATCTGTAATCCACCACCATGGCACGCCGTCCCGAAACACCACCCTCCCCCAAAATTTCCGACGCCGAATGGACGGTGATGAAGGTGCTGTGGGAGCGTGGCACGAGCACCCTGGCCGAGGTGGTGAAGGATCTCGAAGGTCGCCTCTCCTGGAAGCCCCGCACCGTCCAGTCCCTCATCCGCCGCCTCACGGACAAAGGAGCGCTCGCGGTCGAAGCCGTCGGACGCGAGTTCCGCTACTCGCCCGCCGTCGCCCAGGATCAGTGCCAGCACGAAGAGAGCGTCAGTTTCCTCGACCGCGTCTTCAACGGTCGCCTCACGCCCTTCGTCGCCGGGATGATGGAGAGGGAAGAAGTGTCGAAAGATGACCTCACCGCCCTTCGTCAGATGCTCGCCGAGGCCGAGAAGAAACTCAAAAAGTAATCCACCACGCCCATGAACGCTGACGCACTCCTCCACTGGCTCCTGCGCACCTCCATCGAGGCCAGCGTCCTCATCCTCGCCGTGCTCGGCCTGCGCCTGATGCTCGGCACGCGCTTGAGTCCCGCTTGGCGCATCGGCCTTTGGATGCTCGTCGGCATGAAGCTCATGCTTCCCGCCTTCATTCCCGCAGGGTTTGGCCTCGGTGGCTGGTTCCCACGGAGCACGAGTATGGCGAATGCCTACTCGCCTGATCTCCCCAGTGCAGCTCAGTCCGCCACGTCCATCATCGCTCCCACCGCCCTCGAAGAAGTGGCGAGTGGTCTGCCGACACACTCGCGCTCCGACATCTCGCAAGCCTCAGACATTCGTCATTCGCCATTCGTCATTCGTCATTTCGCGCTAGCAGCCTGGCTCATGGGTTCCGCCGCTGTCCTGCTCATGGCCTTCGCCCGCCAGCGCCGCTTCGACTCTCTGCTTCGCCGAAGCCCGCGTACCACATCCCCCTATCTCCGCGCACTCGTTGCCAGCCTCGCGCAGAAAGCCGGTGTCAAAATGCCTGTCAGCATCCTCCTCATGCCCGCAGGCACCACGCCCGCGATGGTCGGCGTCCGCCGGCCAAAGCTGCTGCTGCCGGAGGACTGGGAGTCGCGTTTTGATGACCGCAGCCTGCGCCATGTCGTGCTGCATGAACTGCTGCATGTGAAACAGCATGATCTGCTGTGGAACTGGGCAGCCATCGCCGTGCAGGCGCTGCATTGGTTCAATCCGCTCGTGTGGTTCGTCGTGTCGCGCTTTCAGGCGGACCGTGAGCTGCGTTGCGATGCCGGAGCGCTCGCTTTGCTCTCGCCCGCCGAGCGTCTGGACTACGGACACACCCTCCTGCGCATCCAGGAGACCTTTTTCGCACCACCGGCCATTGCAGGGTTGGCTCCATGTGTGCGCAACCATCCCACCCTGCGCCAACGCATTCTCATGATCACGCACCCAACCACCCGCCAGCCACTGCTGCAAATGCTGCTCGTCCTCACGCTCAGCGTCCTCGTCAGTTATTCCTTCACCACCGCCCGTGCGCAGGAAAAAGTGGTCCCGCCGAAAGTCCGTGAAGGTGCCTCCGCTAGCTCCAAACCTTCTGACAGGTCCGACTCGTCCGACAAAAAGCCCGCCATGAAAGATGGAGAACGTGAGGGAGGCAAACCCTCCGCTGAACGTGAAGGCGGCACCAAGAAGCCCGGCATGAGAGACGGAGAAGGTGCACGCAAGCCCGGCATGCGCGATGGCGACAAGCCTCGCACCGGCGAACGAGATGGCGACAAACCGCGCACAGGCGCTCGCGACGGCGAGGGCTCCACCAAAACCCGCAAAGGCGAAGGCGATTCCGCCTCCGTGAAAAGCAGCGAGGTCATCACCATGCACGTCACCGCCAGCGGCGACACCGTCCTCATCAACGGCGAAAAACAGCCCATCAGCGGCCTCCGCGGCCACCTTAGCACCTTCCTCCCCGAGCACCCCGGCGCCAAAGTCATCGTCTCCGGCGATCCCGACACTCCTTTGAAGTCCCTCCACCAGATCGTCGATGCCGTCCGCGACAACGGGAACAAGAACGTCGGGATCAAGGCGGAGTAGCTTCCATTAAGTTCAGAAAACTTTTCGGTGAACAACGCATGTCATCGGGCACCTCAACAAGAGAAGCTATTGAGCAGCGCATACTAAAAGCATATCAATTGATGCCCAATGCGCGGCCAGCGGATCTGTCACCAACCGATACCATTCCAGATGTTCCTGCTTGGCACGATTATGAGCATAAGCTTTGGAGGTTAGGAGAGGAAGTCCGTCAACTGCTCGGTAAACAACCCAACCTGAGAAAGGACGAATCGTTATGCTCATCCATTTTTGGAATCGTGGCCAACCGAGCTGGCATGAGAGGGCGACAGAGCTGGGTTTCGCTTTTTGGCTGTAAGCCATGCTCCAACTGGGCTTTGAAGATTACAGGCCTGCTACCTGATCCTGACATAGACGGACATGTTATCTCCACTCTGAACAAAATGAAGGCTCCGCGCTTCACCGAGAAGATTCTGCCTTACCGCGACTCTCGAACGGCTTGGGTTCGAAAGGAAGCTTCTCGCTACCTTGATTGGGATGCCTCCACTTAAAAAGAACGCGCGTGCGTAGATTCCAAGCAAGCTGCTCACATCTAAACGCAGACATAAAGACCACTTCCAATGCACCGCCCATCCTTGTTTTCTTTCGTCATTCTGATTTCGTCATTCGTCATTCCGCCGCTCGCGACGGCTGCGACACCAGCCGAAGTCTCCACAGCTCTCACCAAGGCTGTCAGCTTCTTCCACTCGAAAGCGGCGGCCCACGGCGGCTACGTCTATCGTTACAGCGCTGACTTCACGCTGCGTGAAGCGGAAGGCATTCCCGGCCCAGACACGATCTGGATTCAGCCGCCGGGCACGCCCGCGGTCGGGATGGCGATGCTGGATGCTTATGAGGCCACGAAGGATGAAAAGTGCCTCAAAGCCGCCGTGGAGGCCGCGCGGTGTGTTTCGCGCACGCAGCTCGCTTCGGGCGGTTGGGACTACTCGGGCCATTTCGATATGAAGAATCGCTCAAAGTGGCTGTATCGCCGCGATCTCGACGGCCAGTTGATCGAACGAAGGAAGATCCCGCAAAGCGAGGGCGGCTGGCATGTGTGGCGGCAGGGCGATCACAAGGACAGCAATGGCTCGACCTTCGACGACGATGTCTCCCAGGCTGCCACGCGGTTGCTCGTGCGAGTGGATCACGCGCTCGACGGCAAGGACGCGGAGATCAAAGAGGCCGCCGACTTCGCGCTGCACACGATCATCATGACGCAGTATCCGGCGGGCGGTTGGAGCGCGAATTTCGATGACGCCCCCACCTCGCCACCGCCGGTGGACAAGTATCCGATCAAGCCAGGCAACTACCCAGCCGACTGGCCGCGCAAGTGGCCGAAGGATTTTACGGGATGCTATGTCCTCAATGACAACACGCACGCCACTCTCATGAGCACGCTGCTGCTCGCCTGGGAGCTTCGTGGCGATCCAAAATACCTCGATGCGGCCAAGCGCGGCGGCGATTTCCTCGTCACCGCGCAGATGCCCGATCCGCAGCCCGCCTGGGGCCAGCAATACAACGCCGAGATGCAGCCCGTGTGGAGCCGTCAGTTCGAGCCCACCGCCATCAGCGGTCGCGAAAGCCAGGCCGCCATGTGGGCGCTGCTGAAGCTCGCCGCCGCCACCGGCGACAAAAAATACCTCCCGCCCGTCGCCAAAGCCATCACCTACCTCCGCACCGTGCTCCTGCCCGGCAACCAGCTCGCCCGCTTCTACGAACTCAATACCAACAAACCCCTCTACTTCGAGCGCGGCCCCGGCGGCAAAGGCTTCGAGCTGACCTACTCCGACCAAAAAGCCTCCTCCAACTACGGCTGGGTCTGGGACAGCGAACTCGACGCCCTGCAAGCCATCGGTAGCCAGATCGCAAAAGGTGAAATGGTCACCTTCCCCCGCACCGAAAAAGAACGCTGGTCTTCCCCGCCCACCGACGCCGACATCGCCACCATCCTCAAAGAACAAGCCCCCGACGGCTCCTGGCCCGTCACCGACGACGAGCGCGGCTGGATGCGCGATGCCGCAGGCAAGAAAACCAAACCCGCAGGCGGCGTGATCTACAGCCTCGACTTCATCGAAAACGTGAAATCGCTGAGCGCGTGGCTGAAAGCGAAAGGAGGTGTGCGATGAAAAGCGATGGCAGCCTCATCGTAGGACGGGTGTGGCGACAGCCCGCCCGTCTCCTGGCGCATCGCAAACTCGACGACATCCGCACATCCCAAGGCGCTCATACCGTAGGCCGGATGTGTTCGGCGCGTTGGTCGTCGCCAACATCCAGCGCCTCCTTTGCCGAACTATCCGGCTGGTTCGGGATCGTTGGAGTTCACAGCATCCATCGAAGCCGGATAGTTTGGCGAAGGCTGTCAAAGATATTGCCGGGGTCTCTCCGCCAAACACATCCGGCCTACGATCTGCCCGCCGAGCCGGAGGCTCGAAAGACATTAGCCGGTGGTGAATCGAGCGCAGCGAGTGAGAACCACCGGACCACGACATCACCCGCACGATCCATATTCGCCGCGCCCTGGAGGGGCGCGAGAAACCAACGTAAAACCAGCGCAACCGTCATGATCGAATCGTCCCCTTCTCGCGCCCTTTCAGGGCGCTTCCTTGATTTGGACATCGTCTCTCGTTCTCGATCCGGTGGTTCTCGCTCGCCAAGGCTCGCTTCACCACCGGCTAATCTCTCGCGAGCCTCCGGCTCGCTCCCGAAAAAACTCTGCGGCGTTCCCCTCTCTGCGGTGTTCCTCCTTCTCGCTCCCGTCTGCGCCCAATCTGCCGAGAAATACGAAAACCCCACGCCCTGGTCCTATCAGCGCCTCCTGCGTCCGTCCATTCCCGCCACGAAAGACACCACCTGGCCCAAAGACGACCTCGACCGCTTCATCCTGGCTCGTCTTGAAAAGGAAAACCTCCGCCCCATCGGCGATGCATCACGCGCCATCCTCATCCGTCGCGCGTCCTTCGATCTGCGCGGTCTGCCGCCTTCTCAAACCGAGATCGACGCCTTCCTGCGCGATCCTTCGCCCGATGACCTCGCCTTTGCCAAAGTCGTGGAAACCCTCCTCCAATCCGAGCGCTTCGGCGAGCGCTGGGCGCGGCATTGGCTCGATGTCGTGCGCTATGCGGACAGCGTGGGCCGCGTGTGGAACGCGCCCTTCCTGTACGCGGCGCGCTATCGCGATTGGGTCATCGATTCGCTCAACGCTGACAAACCCTACAACCGCTTCGTCGCCGAGCAGATCGCCGGAGACCTGATTCCTGCGAAGACCGTGCTTCAGCGCCGTGATCAGATCGTCGGCACCGGCATGTTGGCGCTCGGCAGCATGAACGTCCAGGAGGGCAGCTACGAGCAGTACATCCTCGATCAGGTCGATGACCAGATCGACGTCGTCTCCCGTGCCTTTCTCGGCATCACCATCGCCTGCGCACGCTGTCACGATCACAAAACAGAGCCTGTGAGCCAAAAGGACTACTATGCGCTCGCGGGCATCTTTTACAGCAGTCGCACGCTCAGCGGCACGCCGAATCGCAATGACGAAGCGCGTGGCGGCTATGTGAGCCCCGAGGCGCTCGTCGATCTCCCCACC
>DNXB01000600.1 GCA_003506995.1 Verrucomicrobiales bacterium | reverse complement strand
ACGCTCCACCGGTTTTTCTTGCTGCGAGCATCGTTGACACACGGCGAAACTTTGCCCACGGCTCCGCGTTGTATCGACACTCATGCCCGCCCCCACCCTGATCGACGTTCTCGTCCGCACCGCTGCCAGCGCCGGATGCGAGGAGCCCACCCGCCTGCGCCACACCCTCGAACTCGCCTCGGACAAGCACCAGCCGCTGATCGAGGCGCTGGTGGATGCGAACATGGTCGATGAGGACCGTTTCTTCGCCCAACTGGCCACCGGCCTCGGCATGCCCTTCTCGGAAAACGGCATTGCTGACGCTGCGGATGGTTTGCACAGCCGTTTCCCGGCCAAACTGGCGCTGCGTCACCGCATCTGCCCTGCGCAGGTGGCGAATGGCGAGGTGACGATCCTCACCTACAACCCCTTTGACCTCAGCGCACGCCAAGCTGTCGGCCAGGAGCTGCACAAACGCGTCCTCTGGCAGATCGCGCCACGTCACCGCATTTTGGAGGCGCTGCATCAGGGCTATGGCGTCGGCGCGGAGAATTTCGAGGAACTGCTCGAAGGTCGCGAGGCGGGTGATGACAACGACGACATGAAGCAAGAGACCACCGTGCTCGACGAGGCCGATGAGGAGGCCACGGTGATGAATTTCGTGAATCAGGTCTTCCGCGAAGGTCTCAAGGAACGCGCCACCGACATCCATGTGGAGCCGTTGGAGCGCGATCTGCGCATCCGCTACCGTGTCGATGGCAAGCTGCTCGAAGTCCCCGTGCCGCCAAACATGCGCCTGCTTCAGGCTTCGTTGATCTCGCGCTTGAAAATCATGGCGCACCTCGACATCGCCGAGCGTCGCATGCCTCAAGACGGCCGCATCAATCTGGAACTCGACGGAGAACCGATCGACGTCCGCGTGGCGACGATTCCGAGTGTGAATGGCGAATCCGTTGCCCTCCGCCTGCTCACGCGCAAAAAATTCGACATCTCCATGCTCGGACTCGACGACAAGACCGAGGCCACGATCCGCAAGCTGCTCGCCGCGCCGAACGGCATCATTCTCGTCACCGGCCCCACCGGTTCCGGCAAATCATCCACACTTTATACTTTCCTCAAGGAACTGAACACCAAGGAGCGCCGCATCGTCACCATCGAAGACCCGGTGGAAAACAAACTCGACGGCATCATTCAAATCGCCGTGAAGCCGGAGATCGATCTCACCTTTGCCGCCGGCCTGCGCAGCATTCTGCGTGGTGACCCGAACGTGATCATGGTGGGTGAAATGCGCGACCAGGAAACCGTCGAGATCGCGATTCGCGGCGCTTTGACCGGCCACTTGGTCTTCTCCACGCTGCACACCAACGACGCCGTCGGCGGCATCTCCCGTCTGCTCGACATGGGCATCGAACCCTTCATGATTTCATCATCGGTCCGCGCCTTCCAGGCCCAGCGCCTTGTCCGCACGCTCTGCGGCATCTGCAAGCAGCCCGCGCATCACGAGGACAGCCACCTGCGCACCATCGGTTTCCCTCTGGAGTGGAAAGGCAAGCTGTTCCATCCCGGCGGCTGTCGCGCCTGCCGCAACACCGGCTTCACCGGCCGCCTCGCCATCATGGAAATCTGCCTCATGACCGAGGCGCTGCAGGACAAGATCAACAACCGCGCCAACACCATGGAACTCAAAGCCCAGGCGCTGAAGGACGGCATGGTGCCGATGCGTCAATACGGCTTCCGCAAGGCCTCCGAGGGTGTCACCACGCTTGAGGAAGTCATGACCGTCACAGCGGCCAGCGAGTAGCGTTGCAAATCTTCCACTGGTTGATTACTCTTATGATTGTCGATGCCATTAAGGCTGCCAAAAACGATGTCGCTTCGGCCGACCCTCCAGACGCAGCTAATTCGGCGCATTCGTCATTCTGATTTCGTCATTCGTCATTTACCCAATGCCCGCCTTCGCCTACACCGCCCTCACTGCCACCGGACAGACCGTCTCCGGCTCCGTCACCGTCGGATCGCGGGCCGAGGCGTTTCGGAAGATCGAGGCGCAGGCGCTCACACCGGTGAAGGTCACGCAGGAGGAGAAATCGGCTGCGGCGCAGGCCAGGGCGGACGCGGCGGAAGGCCCGGTGAAGTTGAAACGAGCGCAGTTGATTCACTTCACTGAGGAAGTGGCGGATTTGCTCGATGGCGGCCTGCAAATTGACCAGGCGTTCCGCGTGATGCAGGAACGGCAGGAGGCTGAAGCGATGCGTCGCGTCGCCACAACGATGCGCAACGAGTTGCGCGAAGGTTCCACGGTGGCGAAGGCGCTGAAGAAGGCATCGCCCAGTTTTGACGAGTTGTACTGCAATCTGGCCGCCGCCGGCGAGGTTAGCGGCTCGCTGCCGAGCATTTTACGGCGTCTGGCCACGAACCTCGCCGTGATGGCCGATCTTCAGGCCAAGGTGACGCAGGCGATGATTTATCCCGCCTTCCTGCTGGGCGCGTGCGTGGTGCTCATGGTCGTGTTCATGACCTTCATGGTGCCGCAGATCATGGATTTGATGGGAAAAAACGGCCAGCAGCTCCCGGCGGCCACGCAGTTGCTCATCAGCTTCAACAACTTCATGGGCCAGTGGTGGTGGGCCATCCTCATCGCCATCACCGCCGTCTTTCTGACCTTCCGCGGCTACATTTCCAGCCCCAAGGGCCGCCTCTGGTGGGATGAGACGCGGCTGAAGCTGCCGCTGTTTGGCGCGATCATGAGCATGCGCTTTTACGCGCAGTTCGCGCACTCGCTGGGCAATCTGGTCACCAACGGCGTGCCCTTGCTGAACAGCATCCGGCTGGTGTCGAAGATCTCGGCCAATGTGTTCATTCAAAACCTGCTGGCCAAGGTCACCGCCATGGTTTCCGAAGGCGCGCCGCTTTCCACGGCCCTGCGCAAGGCCGGCAGCTTTCCGCTGCTGCTGGCGGACATGATCGCCGTGGGCGAGCAGACCGGACAGCTCGGCAAGTCGATGGAAAAATGCGCCGCCCGCTACGACAAGGAGCTGGACAAGCGCATCAAGCGCATGACCGCCATGATCACGCCCATCATCCTCGTCATCATGGCCGTCATGGTCGGCACCGTGGCCTACTCCATCGTCGCCGCCATCGCCCAGAGCGTCACCGGTATCCGTGGCGGCGGCTGATGCGGTGAAACCAAGGCTATTTCTTCCTGTTCATCCCGTTCAAATCCCTGTTCAATCCCTCCACCATGAAACACCGCACTCCACAACCCCGCATCCGCCGCACCGCCGCCTTCACGCTCATCGAAATCGTGATCACGCTGACCATCATCGCCATCCTGGCCTCCGGCTCGATTTACCTGCTCAAGGGCCAGATCGACTCCGCCAAGGACACACGCGTGGGCAGCGACCTCCAGGCCATCGGTCTCGCGCTGCAATCCTACGAGTCACGCGCCTTGCGCAAGCCGACGACCGAGCAGGGATTGAAGGCGCTGGTGGAAAAGCCGACCATGGAGCCGATTCCTGAGAACTACCGCGCCTTCATGAAGGAAGTGCCCAAAGACCCCTGGGGCCAGGAATACAAGTACCGCATCCCCGCCCAGAAATCGAAAGACGACTATGATGTGTGGACGGTGGGTGCCGACGGCCAGGACGGCAACGAGGATGACATTGGCAACTGGAAGGCGAGCGCGACGAAGTAATGCCGAATGAGGAATTTCCGAATGACGAATGAAGCCCCAATGACGAATGACGAAGCCTGCGATGCGTCCTGCATTCGCGCTTCATCCTTCACTCGTCATTCGACCTTCGGATTTCGTCATTCTCAAGGTTTCACGCTGATCGAGATCATCATCGCCCTGACCATCGTCGCCGTGCTGGCGGCGGCGGCGGTGCCGATGTTGAAGGGATTTCAGGACGAGCGGCAGGCGCGTGAGCCGGTGGCGAAGCTGGTGCAAATGGCGCGTGAGGTGCGCATGCGGGCGATGACGGAGAAGCGGCCGTATCAGGTGGCTTTCCACAGCCGTGGCTTCACGGCCTCGCGTTACTTCAATCCTTACCTGCAACTTGCCGAGCTGGAGGAATTCATCGCCACGGCGGAGAATCCGCCAGCGGAGGAGGAACCGTTCGAGACAAACGACCTCGACAACGGCGGCAGGCTCACCAAGACCACGGACATGCCCATGGCTCCACCCGCGCCGAAGTATGACGAGCACTGGACCGAGAAATACGAGATGCCGCAGGACATGCAGTATGCCATGCAATTTTGGTATGACACAGAACCAGTCTTTCTCGAAGGCGATCTGGTGAAGCTGTGGGTGTTTCAGCCCAGCGGCATCTGCCAGCCGCTCAAAGTCCACATCGAGCGCGAGTCCGCCACCTTCGATGTCGAATTCGCGGCCCTGACGGCGGACATCGTGAAAGAGAGTGTCGATATGCGATGAAAACTCAAGCCAAGAGCGAAGGACTAAGCGCGAAGGGCCAGAGCATGACCCGCGCAGGCGCCATTTCTTCGAATTCGTCATTCGTCACTCGTCATTCGTCGTTCCGCCGGAAAGGCGGCGGCTACATCCTGTTCGAACTGGTCCTCGCGCTGGGCATTTTCGCCATCGCGGTGCTCGGGCTCGCAAAGTCGCTGAACCAGGCGCTGGAGACGGCGAATTTGCTGAAGCGCGACCAGATCATCCGCATCGGCATGCGCAATTTTTTGGAGGAAATCCGGCGCAAGCCGCTGACGGACATGAGCACCACCACGATGGACACGACCTATGGCGTCACCTACACCAGCTTCACGGAACCAGTGACGCTGCGCACCACGAGCGGCAATAATCTGACCGACATCTACAACCTCACCATCACGGCCACGTCGAGCTTCAACGACGTGCCAGAGGAGGCCACCCTGAGCGTCTATGTTTACAAGCCCGCACAGCGCTAGCCAAAGCGAAGGGCTAAGGGCTAAGGGCGTAGAGTCCAAACCCAGGCTCCGAATCGTCTCAAAGCGCCAGATTTCTCAAAACGGCTCCGCGCCCTATGCCCTGCGCTCTACGCGCCAGGCATTCACCCTGATCGAGGTCGTGATCGGCATCACGCTGCTCGCGATGATCACGGCCACGCTGTTTGCCATCATCCGTGGCTCGATGCGCGGTGCCTCGGAGATCGAGCAACTGCAACGAGAGAGCGACTCGGTGAACCGTTTCATCGAACTGAACCGCAAAACGTTCTCCTCACTGCCCGCCACGGCCACGCTGAGCCTGAAACTGGTGCAGAACACCGAGCCGATCATCCAGGAGCTGACGGTGGCCGGTTCGCCGGATTGCTTCCCCTTTGGGATGAACCCCATCACGTTGAAAGACACCATCCTGAGGCTGCGCCCGCATCCTGACGGCCTCGTGGACGACAACAACATGCCGCTGCATTACCTGAGCATCTCGCGCGAGGATTTGATCCCGCAGACCGACGACCGGCAGACCGGCATCCGGCAGGAGACGACCGGTTTGTACGCGCCTGACGAGGAAGGACGCTACTGGATGCCGCTGCTGCCGAACGTGGTGTCCTTCAAGTGGCGGTTTTACGTCGAGAAAGAGCAGACGTGGTATGAGGAGTGGAGCAAATCCGCGTGGCCGGACCTGATCGAGGGGCTGCTGGTGCTCAAAAACCGCACGCAGCCGATCCGCATGGTTTACACCGCTCCCGTGATCACGCTCACCCCCGGCAGGACGCCGAGTCCTGCGTCTTCAACGAGCAGCAGCACTTCAACATCATCCAACGCCACGCAGCCAACGGGCGGCGGCGGAGGTGGTGGCGGCGGCGCACCTGGAGGAGGCGGCGGGCGCGGCGGCGACGGTGGAGGCCGTGGTGGTGGTGATGGTGGAGGCGGGCGCGGTGGACAAGGTGGCGGCCCGCCCGGAGGAGGAGGTGGTGGTGATAACGCACCGCAAGGAGGAGGCAGACCCCAATGACAAATCACCCATTCGATTCAACGCATCGCAGACAGTCGCGTCGAGAGCGCGGCTCGGCCCTCATGCTCATGATCTGGGCCGTGCTGCTGATGTCCATCACCGTCATGGGTGTGGTGGAATACGTCCGCTCCAGCGCGGAGGAGGCCAAGCTGGCGGCGTATGAGTTTCGCGCTCTGCATCTGGCGGAAAGCGGCCTCGCGGTGGGCATGCACCCCAGCACACGGCGCGGCGACCTGGTGCTAAAACAGCAAATCGGGCCGGAGAGCGGTTTTGACGTGGTGATCAATTACGAGGGCGCCCGCATCCCGATCAATTACGCCACCGACGAGCGCCTGCGCGAGGCGATCTACAACCTCTTCATCTTCTGGCAGCTCGACGCCGAGTCCGCCACCATCGCCGCCGACTCGCTGGCCGACTGGATCGACAATGACAAATCTCCACGCGCCAATGGCGCGGAGGCCGACTATTACCAGCAGCTCGGCATTTACGACGCGCCGCGCAACCAGGGCTTCGTGCGCGTGGACGAGATGCTGCTGGTGCGCGGCATGGAAGCGGTGGACCGCCGCAAGCCGGACTGGCGCGAGTATTTCAGCATCTACGGCGAAGGGCAGATCGA
Source organism: Verrucomicrobiales bacterium (assembly GCA_003506995.1). Lineage (GTDB taxonomy): Bacteria > Verrucomicrobiota > Verrucomicrobiia > Verrucomicrobiales > Verrucomicrobiaceae > Prosthecobacter. The sequence goes on along the minus strand of DNXB01000600.1, from coordinate 6,877 downwards.
CCTGCGCACCGTGTTCAAGGATGTGCTGCTGGCCGTGACCGGCGCGTCTGAGAACGACGTGGACCGCTTCATTTCCGAACGCGATGGCGCGGACGGCATCCCCGGCACCGAGGATGACCGCCGCATCCGCGATGAGGAGGCCTACCAGCTCCTCGGTCTCAGCGGCGACCGTCTGAACGCCATTCGCGGCATCGTGAATGACGATGACACCAGCCTGCGCCGCATCACCAGCATCGGCTGGGTGGGCACGAAACGCGCCAAAATCATCGTCGTGACCCGCCGCAACGCGGAAACCGGGGCGCTGACTTACCTGGGGCGCATGGAAGAGTAGCCGAGTTCACGGAATGACGAATTCCCGAATGAGCGAATGACGAAAAATCGCTCGACAGCCAGTTCGTCATTCGTCATTCCACATTCGTCATTTCCCCTCGCAACTTCCCTGTTTCGCGCACGTTGTAACCGCCTCCCCCACTCGAATGTCCCTTTCTGCCGCCACTCTGCTCCTCCCCGCCCCTGATACCGCCTGGCGTGTGTGGAAACCACGGGCGAGCGCCTCCACCGAAGCAGTGGAAAGCCCGGCGGAGACCGCTCATCTGGGCAAACTGCTCGTCATCGGCCTGCCAGCCGCCGCCTGCCGCACTGTCGGCCTCATTTTGCCACAGGCGGACAGCGATCTGCTGGAGCAGATCCTCGCCACGCAGCTTGAGCGCCGGGGTTTCAAGCTGGAACAGGACAGAGCCGGAAAAAACTACCGCTGGCATCTGTTGGGCACCCAGGGCGGCCAGAGCATCGTCAGCGTCGATCTGCTGACCGATCCGTTTCCTTCAGCCCTCGCCGCGCAGCATGCGAGCGACTACACCGCCGCGCTGCGGCTGGCGCAGCTTCCCGCAGGCCATCTTGTCATCATTGAAGAGCAAGGAGACCTCGTTTTGGCCGCCAGCCATCAGGGCAAGCTGTATCACAGCCATATTTTTGCCCAAACGCCCGCCACCGAGGAGGCGCTGGCCTTGGAAATCACCCTGGCACGGCTCACGCTGGAGTCCGAGCTCGGCATCGACAGCATCACGGGCGTGGCGCTCGTGGGAGCGAACTTTGATCGCGCCATCTGCACCCGCCTCAGCTCGGTGCTGGAACTGCCCGTGCGCATCGTGGCCGATCTGGCTCCCAACACCGCGCTCGACACGCGCGACTGGGGCAAAATGCTTCCCGCCGACATCCGCCATGCGCTGATCACCAGCACGCGCCGTGGGAAAATCACCCGCGCGCTCGTCCTGGGCGGCATGCTGTATGTGTCGCTGGCCTTCCTGGCCTTCGCATACCTGCATTACCAGGAGCAGCGCGCGGTGCGCCTGACCGAGGAAGTCGAACTCACCAAAGAACCCGCCGCCGCCGTGCGCCAGGCCACCCAACGCTGGAAGGCGCTGGCTCCCGCCATCGAGCCGAAACGCTACCCCATGTTTCTGCTGGCCGAGATCAACCGCATCATGCCTGGCAGCGGCATCGTGATCCGTGAGTTTGAGGTGAAAGGCACGGAGATCGAAATCCGCGGCGAGGCGCGTGACGCGCAGCTCGCCGTGCAGTTTGTCGAGGACATCAAAAAGAACCGCGTCCTCAGCCGCTACCAGTGGACCGCTCCGCGTCCCGAGCTCAAAGGCACCACCGCCACCTTCCGCGCCCAAGGCAAGCTGCTCTGACCGGCATTCGTCATTCTGAATTCGTCATTTCTCCTCCCCTCATGGCCCTCGCCCTCACCCAACGTGAAAAAAACCTTCTCGGCGCCTGCATCGCCGCGCTGACGCTCATGGCCACGTTCATCATCCTGAAGCAGTTCCTTGACCGCCGCACCGCCGCGCTGGCTAAAATTTCCGCCCTGGAGGCCGAAAAGCAGGAAAACGAGGGTTATCTGGCCGACCGTGAGTTCTGGGAAAAACGCGCCCGCTGGCTGCGCGAAACGATGCCCACCACCGAGAGCCTCGGCACGGCCCAGGCACAGTTGCTCGAAGAGATTCAAAACGTCGCCTTGGATTACGAGCTGCAGTTTCAAAAACAGCCTGTGCTGCTGCCGGAGTCCAAGGACAGCAAGGACAACGCCGCTGTTTATCGTGAGGCCGCCATTGAGGTGCGCATGCGCGGGGATCAGCCCACCGTGCTCGGCTGGCTCGCCTCGCTGCAATCCCCGGAAAAATTTCAAGCCATCAAGCAGGTCGAGNNTAAGACCCCGCAGGTGCTCTGCAACCTCGTCCTGGCCCGCTGGTTTAAGCCAGACACCGGACTCTGACCATGAAACCGACGCTGCTACTGCTGTTCCTCGCCTCCATCGCGCCCCTGGCCGCGCAGGAGGCCTCGTTTGACGCTCCGGCTCCGCTGACCACGGCGGACCTCGTGCCGCTGCCTGGAGACGAGCTGGACCCCACGCTCACTGCCGCGCAACCCGCTCCGGTGCCAACCGGACCGGTCGATCCCGACCTGCCACAGCCGTTTGACCCGAACACGCTCACCGCCGTCGTCGAAAACTCGCCTTTCACCCGCATCGTCAGCATCTCCGACTCGCTCGTGCTCACCGGCATGGCCTACGTCGATGGGAAGCCGGTCGTGACCATTTTTGACAAGACTGCCAAGCAGTCCATCGTCGTTTCCGACGAGCCGAATCTCAAAGGCTGGAAGCTCGTGGGAGCCAGGCCCTCGGAAAAGATCGACTACGCGCAGGCCCAGATCGCCATCGGTGGCGAAACCTTCAGCATCCGCCACAGCTCTTTGAGCAAGGACGACATGCGCCCTGACAAGCGCGAGAAAGGCCCGCCCGGCGGACCGCCGCCTCCTGGCGGCGGAGATCGCTTCAGTCGCAGCAACCGCGGCCCCAGCGAGGATGACCGCAAAAAATACGAATCTCTCTCTGAAAAGGCCAGGGACAAGTTCCGCGACGAGCTGCGCCAGAAGTTCAGTGACGAAAAATTCCGTAACGCCTCCGAAGAAGACCGCCGCACCGCCATTCGCAGTGTCTTCGAAAAAATTGAGAAGGAAGACAAGGGCAGGCGTTAACCCGCCGCGCTTCACTCAAACAGCCCACCAGTCACTTTTTCCCGACCCCCGTTTCATGCATCGCCGCTTTTTCGCCCTCGTCCTCACCGCCTCCCTCCTCCCGCATCTGGCTCCAGGTCAGAACGCTCCCGCGCCAGCAGCGCCGACCCCCCCCGCTCCGGCCGCTCCTGCGGCAGACGGCACCACACCCGCAGCGCCTCCGGCGCCAGGCGCGCCTGGAACAGGATTTGGCCCCGACGGCGGCTTCCCTCCCGGAGGACGCGGTGGATTCGGCACTCGCCGTGGTTTTGGCGAAGGCGGAGGCATGGGTGCCACTCCCGGCGAGGGTGAGACCTTCACCATCACCGGGGACATGGTCATGATGCAGTTCGCCGCCAATCCGGTGGCCGACATCCTCGCCATCTACGAAAAGCTCACCGGCCTCACGCTCATCAAGGACACCAATATCTTCGAAGGCGCCCAGATCAGCCTCGTCACACCCAAGCCCGTCGCCAAGGACGAGGCCATCAAGCTCATCGAGGCCTCGCTCCTCACCAACGGCTACGCCATCGTCAAGGAACCCGGTGGCACAAGCGCCAAGATACTCCCCGCGCGCAATCAAAGCGCCAACGCCGTGCAGTTCTCCCATGGCGTGTCGTTCTACACCAGTCCGAAGGACATCCCGGACAATGAGAGCATCGTGTCCTACTTCATGAAGCTGGATTTCCTCGCGCCCGAGGACGCGGCCGCCATGTTCTCCGGCCACGTCGGCCTCGGCGCCTATGGCCGCATCACCGCCGTCTCAATGCCGCCCGGCCTGCTCATCACTGAAAGCGCCACCGTCGTGAAGCAGCTCATCAGCATCCGCGACACCATTGACATTGGCGACACCGGTTCCTCGCTCGTCACCAAATTCATCCCCATTAAATACGCCGACGCGGCCACCATCGCCCAGATCATCCAGGCCACGCTCACCGCCCAGGCCCAGGAAAAAGAAACCAAGGGGGTGAATACCATCCGTGGCAGCGCCGCCAGTGACGGCCGCGAAAATCGTGGTGGCGACAATAACCAGCAGCAACAGCAGCGCCCGTCGCAGCCGCAGCAGCCTATCTTCATCAATGGCGTGCAGGTCAATCCCAACGCCCAGGCGCCGCAGCCCAGCGCCCAGGTCGTGGCCGACACGCGTCTCAATCAGGTTCTCGTCGTTTCCTCCCCGGCGGATTACACCTACATCGCCAGCCTCATCGCCGAGTTCGACAAGCCGGTCGAGGTCGCAGAACCCTACGAACGCAGGTTGAAGTACGCCGCCGCCATCGACGTGCTCAGCGCCGTGGTCGATCTGCTCCAAGACCCCGCTTCAGGCACCACGCAGCTCCCAGGCGGCGGCACCATTCAACAGCAGCGCCAGCAGGCGCTGGCCACCAACAGCAGCCAGCTCCTCGGCGGACGCAACACCCAGGGCACCCGTGGCGGCACCGTCGGCAGCACCGCCGGTTCGGCCGCCTCTGACACCGCCTCCGCGACCACCGGTAGCGGCCTCGGCTCACGCGCCGACGTCATCTCCGGCCCCAGCGAGGACAACGCCCCCGTCTCGGTGCTCGTCGGCAAAACCCGCGTCATCGCCGACCCCATGGCCAATGCCATCCTGGTCATCGGGCCCAAAGAGTCCATTGACAAGGCCACCAGCCTCCTCGACAAGCTCGACCGCAAGCCCGCGCAGGTCTATCTCGCCACCGTCATCGGCCAGCTCACTCTCACCGACGGCATGGCCTCCGGCATCGACTATATCTCCGGCCTCCGCAACACCAACGGCCAGCCCCCCAACTTCACCGCCAGCGGCTTCACCAACCGCACCGACATGCTCGGCGGCACCGGCGGCGTCGGCCGTGCCATCAACGACCTGCGCAACAACTTCATCACCACCCCGTTCGGCCCCGCCAGCGGTCTCAATCTCTATGGTGCCATCGGCGACAGCCTGGAAGTCTTCGTCACCGCCCTCGAAACCAACAACAACTTCAAAATCCTCTCCCGTCCCTCCATCTTCGCCCTCAACAACAAAAAAGCCGTCATCACCTCCGGCCGCCAGATCCCCGTTCCCTCCCAGCAGACCACCATTGCCAACAACAACGCCGCAGGCTCCACCACCACCACCATCGAGTACCGGGATGTCGTGCTGAAGCTGGAGATCGTGCCGCTCATCAATGCCGACGGCGAGGTCACCCTCACCATCGCCCAGGTCAATGACACGGTCGTCGGCACCCAGCTCGTCGTGCCCAATGAAGTGCCCATCATCGGCACCGAGCAGCTCGTCACCACCGTCACCATCCCAGATCGCAACACCATCGTCCTCGGCGGCCTCATCTCAGAAGAAAACAACAAAGCCAGACAGGGCCTGCCCATCCTCGGCAGAATCCCCGGTCTCGGGAAACTTTTCCGCACCGACAACGACACCAAAACCCGCAAGGAACTCATCGTCTTCATCCAGCCCCAGGTCGTGGTGGATGACGTCGGCGTGCGCCACACCTCCATGGACGAGGATCTCCGCACCAAGGTCGGCGCCGAGGCCGCCCAGCGCTTCCCGCAAAAAGTCATCCCCGTCGCCCCGCCACCGCCGCCCAAGAAAAAAAACCTCCTCCAGCGCATGTTCAGCCGGGAGGATGATGCGCAGTAGGCGCCCTGTTCAGCACCCATTTCCCAGAGCTTCAAATTCGCGGATCTTCGCGCTCATTGGCGGCCATTCGCGTTGGAAAACCGTTCATGCCTTCAATTTTCAACGCGAATGGCCGCGAATATCCGCGAATGAGCACGAATACAGCCCTCTCTTGAATAGAGTTGCGATTCGGCATGCTCTGCGGTGTCAATCCGTGTTTCCCTAAACCGGCGGCTGAAAGTTCAGCAGCTCGATCTCCACCGCATGTTTGCGCTCCGGCAGCAGCTCCACCACGCTGATGCTGCCGTATTCGATATTGAAATGCGCCATGTGTGCCAGCGGCCAGCCGAGCAGCAGGGCGATCATCACGCGGATGATGCCACCGTGACAAAACACCGCCACCTTTTGATGTGGGTGTGCGTGTACGATGCGGATGAGGCACTCCCGCACGCGTGACAGGATGTCCAGTACGGGCTCCCCCTTGAGAATGCCGTTGCTCTCGATGATCTCCAGCCAGTCGAACGCGCTCACGCCAAAGATCGACTGCACCTCGTCCCAGCGGTGCCCGGTCCAGTCGCCAAAATCCACTTCACGCAGTCCCGCCATGAATTCCGGCTCCAGGCCGCGCTGTTTGGCCAGAGGCGCCAGCGTCTGCCGCACCCGCAGCATGGGACTGGCGTAGATCTTCTCGATCTTCGTGTCCTTCAGCCAAGCCGCCACCGCCTCCCCCTGCTTTTGTCCCAAAGGAGACAGCGCCATGTCGATGCGCGACCCGCCGAAGACCTTGTGATACTTCTCCTCCACCTCGCCGTGACGGATGAAATAAAGCTGGGTGGGATGATTCGGCAGATGGGATTTCACGCCCTGTCTATGAAACAGGCCGCTGCGCGACGCAAGCCGCGGCTATGATCACGCAATCAACAGCACGCGGGACGCATACGCTCCGCCAGAGTTCACCGCGTCACCGTCACATCCGGACGCTCTTTTTTGAAGGCGGCGATGGCGGTGTCGGTGAGTTGGGGGCAACTGCGGATGGTGAGTGTCTTCAGGGATTTATGCCTGGCCAAGGTCGAAAAGATCGCGGGACCAATGCTGTCAACTTTTTCGAGGTGGAGCTTCGTGAGAGATCCCAGCTTTAGAACCTGCGCCATGCCTTCGTCCGTGATTTGGGTGATGGGGGCATCCTGGCTTTTGATGTGAAGATCGGCA
>DNXB01000630.1:160-14328 GCA_003506995.1 Verrucomicrobiales bacterium | reverse complement strand
CCGGGGCCGTTGACGATGCAGCCCATGACGGCGATGCGCACGCCTTTGAGATGGCCGGTGGCGGCACGGATTTTCTGCGTGGTGGTTTGCAGATTGAAGAGCGTGCGGCCGCAGCTCGGACAGGCGACGTAGTCGGTCTTGAAGATGCGCACACCGGCGGCCTGCAGGATGTTGTAGCTGATGCGCAGCGCTTGGCCCGGCGCGTCTTCGCCGTTCACAATGACGGCATCTCCGATGCCATCGCACAACAGCGAGCCGATGTTCGTCGCGGCCACGAGCAGGTTCTCGGTGAAGTCATCACGGCCAGCGGCCTGCAGCGTGTCCTTGAGCAGGATCGGATGCCGTGGCTGCAATTTGGCTGCAAGCAGACGATACGCGGCGATCACGGGCAGCTTGAGGCCGTCTTTGATGGTGACGAGCCTGGCTTCAGCGCTGTCATAGAGACTGGCGATGGCGGCATCGTCACGCGGGTCGATTTCGATCACGCCACTGTCTTCGATGACGACCTCCGGCTTGTAGTCGCCGAGCTTGTCGATCTTGTGGGCCACGGCGTCCCATTTTTCGCGTGTGGTGAAGACGGGAACGGTTTCGTGACCGCCGGTTTTGACACCGTTGATCGTGAGCACCTGCGATTCGCGGCGCACGTAGTCGAAGGGGTCGTAGCTGACCGCCGGGGCGCTTTGGATGCGCTCAAAGTGCGCTGGAAGACCTTCGTTGTAGGGTTTCACGAGCTGCTGGGCCACGGGGATCTCAAAGATGGCGTCTTCGGTCAGGGAAACGCGCACGGTGTCGCCGATGCCATCCGCGAGCAGCGAACCGATGCCGATGGCGCTCTTGATGCGGCCATCTTCACCATCACCGGCCTCGGTGACGCCGAGATGGATCGGATAGTTCCACAGCAATGAGGAATGACGAATGACGAATGACGAGGGGAACCCATAAAGCGTGTCAGGTTCGTCATTCGTCATTCTGCATTCGTCATTTTCCAGCTCCCACTGGCGCTGCAGCTCGCTTTTCGAGCATTCATCAAGCTTCGCCACCAACAACCGGTAAGCCTCGATCATGACCTTCGGGTTGCTGGCCTTCATCGAGAAGAGGAAGTTGTGATAGCCTTGGGCACGGGCGATGCGGGCAAATTCGAGCGCGCTTTCCACCATGCCCAGCGGCGTGTCGCCATGGCGGTTCATGATGCGGTCGCTGAGGCTGCCGTGATTCGTTCCGATGCGCATGGCGCGGCCCAGGCGGATGGATTCTTTGACCAGCGGGACGAATTGTTCTTCCATGTAGGCCACCTCGGCGGCGTACTCGTCATCGGTGTATTCTTTGACGGCGAACTTCTTTTTGTCGGCGTAGTTGCCGGGATTCACGCGGACTTTTTCCACCCACTTCACGGCTTCCATGGCCGCGTCAGGCTTGAAATGGATGTCGGCGACAAGCGGCACATCACAACCCGCCTTGCGCAGCCCGTCGCGGATGTGCTGCAAATTTTCGGCGATGAGACGCGTCTGCGCCGTGACGCGGACGATCTGACAGCCTGCCTCGGCAAGTCCAAGCGCCTCCTTCACACAGGCCTCGGCGTCACGCGTGTCACTGGTGAGCATGCTCTGCACGACCACCGGCGCTCCACCGCCGATTTGAACCTTGCCGACCTGCACAGGCCGCGTTTCACGGCGCTGGTAGTTGTAAAGGTCAGGACAGTAGCGAAGCAAGGAGGAGGTCATGGCGGGCCGCTAGAATGCCGGATTGGCGGGCCTGCGCAAATGAGAAGCCGGATCGAGTGGGATTGAATTCCGAAGGAACCGAAGATCAAGGTTGCTGAAACAACTTGGGCATGATAAAACCAATTATCATGGCAAATATCATTGTTATTGAAGATCACCCGCCCGTTCTGAAGCTGCTTTCCACGCTTTGCCGGGCGGAAGGCCACGAGGTGATGGCCTTCGATAATGGTCGTGCCGGTCTGGATGCCATCCGTGAACTGAGCCCCGACGTGGTCTTGGTGGACCGCCGTCTCGGTGACACTGACGGCCTCGACGTCATCCGTGAGGCGCGTGAATCCTCCCCCAGCACCCGCTGTGTGATGGTCTCCGCCTGCTCCGAGACACGCGACATCGTGACCGCCATCCGTCGCGGTGCCTGCGACTATGTGACGAAGCCTTTTCAGGCCGAGGAAATCAAAAACGCCGTCAATCGCGCCCTGGAAGACCCCGGCACACCACCGGCACGGCAGAAACTGGTGATCATCTGCCCCAAAAAGGCGGCGTGAGCCCGGGGGACCGCCTGAAGTTTGACCTTGGAAGTTTTCAGCCCGTGACGCATTGATACGCATGGAATTGTTTCGCCGTCTGCTGTTCGCCGCCCTGATGTTCGTGCTCGCCGCGATCTTGTTCTCATGGTGGCGCAAAGACCGGGATGGCTACGGCGCGATCAATCTGCTGAAGGGTGAAAAGCCTTCCACTTTCACCCCGCCGGACAAACCGAAGCTGAATCTGAACGATCTGACGGTGCTGGGCCGGCTGAATGAGGAGTTTGCCAAGCTTTCCGCCGCTGTGCTGCCCACCGTCGTCAGCATCAACACCAAGACGCTGCGCCAGGGCCAGGTGAAGTGGCATCCGTTCTTCGGCCTCGTCGGCGAGCGGGCGCAGGTCATCCCCGGCCTCGGCTCCGGGGCCATCATCAGCAAGGAGGGGCATGTCGTGACGAATTTTCACGTCATTGAGGGCGTGGCGGAGGTGCAGATCATCACCAACGACAACAAAAAATACCCCGCCACCATCCTCGGATCGAGCCCGGACCGTGACATCGCGCTGCTGAAGATCGAAAGCCACCGCACCGACTTCCCCGCGCTCAAATTTGCCAACTCCGACGAGGTGCGTGTCGGCCAGATCGTGTTCGCCGTGGGCAATCCCTTCGGTTTGAGCGGCACGGTGACGCAGGGCATCATCAGCGCGCGCGACCGTCATCTCAGCGACAGCCAGATGGACTACCTGCAAACCGACACGGTCATCAATCCCGGCAATTCCGGCGGGCCTCTGGTGAACATTCGCGGCGAGATCGTCGGCATCAACGTCGCCATTTATCGCGGGGATGAGAGCGTGCGCGCCTGGCAGGGCGTGGGCCTCGCTGTGCCGGCCAACAGTGTGAAAACGGTGGTGGACAGCCTGCATGAAAAAATGAAGGAGAACGCCGCCAGGACCGTCGGCCTCAACACCACTGGTCGCGGCTTCCTCGGTCTCGAGGTCAGCGGCGAACCGGTGGAGATCGACCCCGTGTGGGGCACCTCGCGGCGCGGTGCGCTCATCACCGACATCAGCCCCGGCTCACCCGCCGCCGAGGCCGGTCTGAAGCCTGGGGATGTGGTGACAAAATTTCAAGGCATGGCCTTTCGCTCCCCGCGCGACCTGCTGGACATCATCAGCGTGCAGCCGCCCGGCAACGAGGTGAAGCTGGAAGTCATTCGCAACAACAAGATGGGCGACATCATCGCCCGCCTGGGCAAGCGCCCTGATGCTGGACTGTAGCCGTGGCAACCGACACGGGCCGCCGCTCTTGACGACGGACATTCATGGAGGCATTGTCCGTCATGAGTCAATTCACCACTGATTTCACCGTCCGCGACCTCAATCGCCAGCTCGCCAAAGTGCTGGAGGCCTGCGACCGCATGGGCCTCATCCGCATTCGCAGCCGCAAAGGCACCACCTATGAGCTGCGCCCCGAGCCGCCGCCCGCCGCCGCGCCGAAGGCCGGCTACCCAGACTTCGCCGCCCGTCGTCGCGCTTTGAAGATGCCGATGATGACGAAGGCGCAGAGCGAGCAGCTCGACAAACTCATCGCGGGCGAATGAGTGCCTACGCTGACACCAACTTCATTACCCGGCTCTATCTCGAACGCCCGGAGACAGCTCAAGCAGAGAAAGTTTTCGGAGCTGAGCAGCCCGTCCTCCCCATCATTTGGCTCACGCGGCTGGAGGTGATTAACGCTTTCGAGCAGTCCGTGCTCACCGGCTTTGGGGAAGCGCAGGCGCGGGTCAGCGCCGAGCTTGCCGCCGCCTGCCAGCAGCAGTTTCGCGATGATCTCGCGCAGGGTTTGGCGCTGCGGCTGGTGAATGTGTCGCTCGCCGAAATCTCCGCCAAGTTTGAGGACATCTCCCTGCGCCACACCGCGCGGCATGGCTTCCGTGCCTATGACATCCTGCATGTGGCCGCCGCGCTGGCGCTGAAGTGCGAGCGCTTTTGGAGCTTCGATAAAAAGGCCTCCAAGCTGGCCCGGCTCGAAGGTCTCAAGACCCTTCGTTAAGATTGCGACACGATAGCGAAAGCGCCCGCCACTGCTGGCATCACCCCCTTGAAAGCGAAATCCAGCGCCGTGAACCGGACAGCCGAGCCGCACTTTCCAACTCGCTTCCATGCGCGTCGTTTCCACGCCACCGACAGCCGAAGTCACGTTATCGTCAACTGCGATGCCACCTGCTTTGGCAAGTGCGTACGCCAGCTTAACGAAGCGAAAAGGCGAGCGCGCCGCTCTCTTTCCCATCTGCGATCTCAGCGGAAGCGGATGTGTTGCTGCGGGTGAGATGGCAAACACCGCTTGGCGTCTGGGCAACAGGGGCGGGGCGAGTGGTGTCGCTCCGCCCGTTTTTTTCATTCACGCGGTGTCAAAATCACCTGCGGCTTGGTCTTTGCCGGGTGAATGCGCAGATCATCCTGATTAAGCCGCAGCTCGATGCTGCCATCGCTCCAGGTGTCGAGCAGCGGGATGTTTTGCCGGCGTGCGAATTGAACCAAGGAGTCCGGCAACTGTACCTCGGGCTGGCGTGCATCGCTTCCGCAAACAATCACACGAGGGGCGGCTTTGAGGAGGAATTCGACGCTCATCTCACGATCCAGCTCATGCTGGCTGCGGATCAAAACATCACAGCGCAGGTCGGCGGGGCTGGAACTGAGGGCTTTTTCCGCATTCCAGCCCGCGTCGCTCAGCCACAGCACACGCCACGGGCCAAGGTGAAGCATGACCACCATCGCACGGTCGTCCCCACGCGCGTTTTGCACCTGCCGGGAAGGATATAGCACCCGCGCCTCGGCTTTGAAACGCGGGTCGTCGGACAAGGTGAGCCGCTCATCCACGCGCAAACGGCGCAGCATGCCGTCACTCGTGGAATCTGCGAGCCGGCGCAGCGTGGTAAGAGCGGAATCCTGCGCTCCCGGCTCCTGTGTGCTGCAAAACAGGCGTGGCCGGTCAAACTCCGCGATCACCTTTTCAACCCCGCCGACGTGATCGGCATCGTTGTGACTGAGAAACACCCCTGTGACCGCATTGATGCCGCTGGAGTGCAAATACGGCCGCAGCACACGACGAAAGCTCGTTTCATCCCCCACGTCGAACAGCCAGTGCCTGTCTCCAAGACGCAGATGATTCGCCGCCGCGCCATGCGGCAGTTCCAGCACCCGCCAGATGGCTGGAGCATTGGTGAGGTCCGCGTCCGGCTTGAAATGGAAGTTTGCTCCAGGCAGGCCGGCAAACCAGGCCGCGCTGGCCACCATCGCCTTCGCCATCGCCCAGTTCACGTTGTTGAAGATGATCTGCACGCCCGAAAGATGCAGCGCTGCGGCGCACAGGCTCAAACAGGTGGCTCCCAGGCACAAAAACGACAGCGGCACGAGCACGCAGTTCGCGATGACCGCCACCGGCGTGACGGATTGAAAATGACCGAGGATGAACGGCAGGCTGCCGAGCCACGCGGCGGTCGAAACACTCAGCGTCGCCGCGAACCAGCGCCGTGCCTGGCTTGACGCGCGCTGACGCCAGTTCGCGAGCTGCGGCGGCAGAAACGGATCGATCTGCGTGAAGGGCATGAGCTTTTCCAGCAACGGCACGGAGCCGATGGCGCTGATCCACAGCACCCCGAACGACAATTGAAACCCCGGCATGAAAAGCTGGTGCGTGTCAGAGCCCAGCAGCAGCAGCGCGGCCGCTCCGAGGCTGTTTTGCAGTGACGATTCGCGGTCTGCCAGGGCCGCGCCCATGAACACCGCCACCATCAACGCGGCACGCGCCGAGGAAGGACGCCAGCCGGTGATGAACGCATAAACAAACACGAGCCCCACGGTCACCCACAGCGAAATCCCGCGCCGAAGGCCGAGCTGCCGCATCAGGGCCAGCGCAATCACCCCCAGCAGGCCGACATGAAGGCCGCTGACCGCGAAGACATGCAGCGTGCCGCTGTTGCGGAAGGCGTCCTCGATCTCGTCGTCCGTCTCGGCGGAAACGCCCAGCGCCATCGCGCGGATCACCGCCGCCGTTTCGGGATCATCCTCCAGATCCTTCGTGAGCTGGGCGCTGATCCACCGCCTGCAACGCTCCGCCGCCTCCAGAAACGCGCACCAGAGCACCTCACCTCTGCCATGGACGCGATGCAGCCCCTCGGCATCCAACCGCGCCACGCGCCCGTTTCTCAGCGCGTATTCCTGCGCGTCAAACGCGCCCGGATTCGAGGAGGCGCGTGGCAGGTAAACACCTCCCCTCAGCTCAAACACACCCGCGCCCGGAAAACGCACGCCCTTGGGCAGCCGCACCAGCAGGATCGCCTCCTGTTCAATGACCGTTCCCGCTGCCGGAATCTCGATCTTCGACGTCTTGCACAGCGCATGGGCGCGTCCGTCCGCCGTGTTGTCGAAATCTGGCAGCAGGCTGCCTTGGATCGTCGCCTGCAGCGGTTTGTCCGCCCCCAGCAGCATGACGCGGAGCGGATGGCGAAACGTTTCATCCGTCCGCGTTTCATGAATGAACGCAAACACCAGCGCGCAGCCCGGCAGCAGCAGCGACGGGCGTTTTCCAAAAAATGCAGCGGCAAGAAACACCGCCGAGCCTCCCGTCAGCCATTTCGGACCCGGTTTCAGCCCGCCAAGCTCAGTCAAAAGAATGCCAGCCGTGGCAGCCAGCGCCATCACCATCAGCGGATTGGCCCGGGTCCAGCGCTGGAGCTTCGCGAGCATCGTCCGCCATGAAGAAGGGTCAGGACGCTGTGCCTCCAGACGACGCCCTGGCCCGCTGCTCCATGAGCAGTTTGTACTGCGCCTGCTCGACCTCGTGAATCTTGTGGTTCGCGTTCGCGCTGTGGCGCGTGTTCGGGAAGTTTCCGATCACCTGCTGCAGCATGTCATGCGCGGCCTCATAATCATGCAGGTGGGTCAGATGCGCGTCCGCGATGCGGAACATGATGAAGGCCGCGTCATCCACCGGCCAGTCCTTGCTCTGCAAATGCTCTTCCAGCACCTTCAACGCCGCTTGCGGGTCATGCAGGCGCTCCGCATACACCTTCGCGATTTCCGCCACGGGGAATGGATCGTCCGGCTTGTCCTCCAGCATTTTTTCGTAGTGGCCGATGGCTCCAGGGTAGTCACCCTGGGAGATGCAGGCGGCCGCCTTCGTCATCTCGTCCTGCTCGATCTGCTCCCCCGAGGAGAACACAGCCTCGCCCAGCGCATCACCGATCCATGGGATCACAAATTTCACCATCAGGATGCCGCCCGTCACACCGAGCAAAATCACCGCCACCAGCTTCATGCCATCATCCGCCTCTTTGATCGCATCCACCACCAAGGCGGCGACGAGAAGGGCAAGGGCAACGAAACAAAGACGGATGACGAGCTGGCGGTTCATTTTTGGGAAAGACGGCGACGCTATCAAACCACCCTCGTTCCGCCAAGCGCGAACTTTATTCATTCTGCCAAATCGCAGAGGCTGATGCCTCAGGGGCGCATGAAAATCGCGCACACTGCCGGCTCGAGCTCCGGTTCGGAGACTTCGAGAACAGACAGCATGGCAGCGTAAACTTTCACCTGCCTTCGCTCACGCCAGGCATTTCTGCCCGTCTGATTAAATCAGACCGGCTTTTTTCAGCGTGGCGTAGGCACCGTTCTTGTTCACGGTCTTGAGAGCGCGCGCGGTGAGCTTCACCTCGACGAATTTGCCCAGTTCAGCCACCCAGATGCGCTTCTCGCGGAGATTCGGCAGGATGACGCGCTTCACGCGCTTCGTGATATGACGACCGATGCCGCCTTCTTTCTTGGCTTTACCGCTGCGATGAATGTGGTGACCGCGGGTGACGCCGACGCCGGTGATTTCACAAATTTTTGCCATAAGAAGAGGGGTTCAGGGGGAAAGGGGCCGCGATACTAGCCGAGGACTTTCGGGCGTCAACCAAAAGTCCGGCTTTCGTCAGCTACGTCGTGGCCGCCCCACCATCAGGCAGGTGGTTTCCGGGTTCATGAGGTAACCGATGCCGAAGCTCAGGGGCTGCACCGGATGCCGCCCGGATGAGTAGGCCTCCGTCAGATCCGGCTGTTGACCGCCGGGAAAGAGGTCCAGCGTGCCACGGTGGTTGCCATAGAGCCACAAATCCCAGCCCTGACGGATGAACTCGCGGTAGGGCACGCCGGATGGGTCCTGGACGATGGCGCTGCTGTGGCGCAGCAGAAAATCACGAATTCCGGAGAAACCGCTGTCGTGCATGAGGTAGGAGGCGCTCTTCGTGAAAGCCGGTATCCGCCCCAGGCGTGAGACATAAGCTAGCAGCGGACCGTTGCTGCCTCCATTCGAGAGATCCTGACGGAAGTAAAACACGCGTTTCAGGCGGCCCAAGCCGTTGCGGCTGCGGATCATGAGCCCGGTGTTGCCCGAGGAACCCGCCAGGGTGACGTTTCCCGCGCCGTCCAGCCGGACGGTATCGACGGAGTCCACCGAGTAACCGGTGCGGGCCATGAAGGCCAGAATCAGCGGCAGCACCCCGCGAAACCGCGTGGCCTGCAGGTTGCTGCGCATCTCCGTCGTGATGAAATAGCTGCTCGTCATGATGGTGGAGACCGAGTTGTGCAGGCCGTACAGGCCGCTTTCGATCTCCGCCTGTGAAAGATCGTCCAGACGCGGCAGCGGCTCCGCCGGTTCGAGCCCGCAGAGCACATAAGTCTCCGCCGCAGGGCAGATGGCGCTCGCAAACAGAAAATCCGGCCCGCTGAACGGGTAAAACAACGCGTTCGCCCGCTGCACATCGCCGATTTCAGCACCTGCCCAGGTCAGCAGCGGGTCACGATGCAGCTTTTGGTGCGTGGCCCAAAGGTTGTCCATCCGCAGCTTGTGCGCGGCCCAGGCCGATGAACCACGGATCTCCGACAACCCATTGCCATCCATGCCCGCGAACAACCGGGCGATGTTGTTGATGGAGGACGACTGCGTCGGCACATTCATCGACACCGCTCCATTGTAGAGCGGGCCGTTGCCGACGCTTTCAGCCCGGCGCACGCTGCCGGGTTCGGGGGAGTCGAGCGATTGAGTCCAGGAGCCCATCTGCCTGGAAGCCGTATAATTTCTCATGGCCGCATCCGGCAGGACGCACGCGGTGATCAAAAGCGCGGTCAAGAGGCCGCCGATGAGCCGAGAACGGGTGGAAAGAGCATGATTTCGCATAGCTGTCATAGCTGGGCGAGAGTATCAGACACCATACCAACTCCAACAAACTCTTGGCACCCGCCAAGTGCTTTATTTCCATGCCGGTTTACTCGTTATCAAAATTCAGCGCCATTGTTCCATAGCGCTGAATAGTCAAGCAAGACGCCGGTCGGCTCACTTCGGCTGATGCATCGCGATGCAGTGCAGCGCACCGCCTTCGGTCACGAGATCCTTCGCCATCATGGAGATGATTTCGCGGCCCGGGAAGCATTCAGCGATCTTGTCCTCGGCGGCGGCGTCCTTCTTCTTGTTGCCAAAGAGGGGCACGAGCACGGCGTTGTTCAGGATCAGGAAGTTCGCGTAGCTGGCAGGCAGGCGGCTGAGCCGCCAGTCCTTCATTTCGATGGCCTGGGGCATCTCGATCTCGATGATTTCGAGCTTGCCACCGTCAGGAGCCTTCACGTCGTCCAGGCGCTCGCGGATTTCTTTGAGCACCTTGTGGTTCGGATCGGAGTCACGCGGCTCGACCATGCAGATGACCGCGTCCTCGCGGATAAAGCGCACGATGTCGTCGATGTGGCCGTCCGTGTCGTCGCCCTCGATGCCTTTTTTGAACCAGACGATGTCTTTGACGCCCAGCATGGCCTTCAGTTCCTTCTCGACCTCGGCCTTGTTGCCGGGCTTGCCGCCGTTGCGGTTCGGATTGAGCAGCACGGCCTCAGTGGTGAGCAGGGTGCCTTTGCCATTCGTTTCGATGGCCCCGCCTTCGAGGATCATCTTTGATTTGAAACGTTCCATCTTGAGCGCGGCCGCAGCCTTCTCAGGAATGGCGTTGTCGAGGTCGAAGGGCGGGAATTTGCCGCCCCAGCCGTTGAATTCCCAGTCGGTGATGGCCACCTTGCCAGTCTCGTTGTGCTTGATGAAGATCGGCCCGTGGTCGCGGCACCACACGTCGTTCGTGCTGTTCTCGTAGATGTCCACCTGGCTGAGATCGCCCTCGTTGTCGGCGATGCTGAGGCGGATGTTCATGTGGCTGAGCATCGGGGCGTTGATGCGCACGCGCTCGTAGCGGGAGATGACGCTGGCGATCTCGCCAAACTTGTCCTGCAGCTTGTGGAAGGTCTTCGGGCAGCTTTCCTTGTTCGAGGGCCAGGAAAGCCAGATCGCCTCCTGCGGCTCAAATTCGGCGGGAAGTCGGTAATTCTGGGGATAGGAGGCTTTACTCATCAAGGTAGCGTTTGGTCAGGGGAGCGTAGGTGTCAATGCGGCGATCACGGAAAAACGGCCAGATGCGGCGGAAATCCTCCACCGCTGAAAGGTCGCACGGCACGATCAAAATCTCTTCAGCGCTCACGGAGGCCTTTGCAACGACTTCTCCATACGGATTTGCCACGAAGCTCTGGCCCCAGAACTCGCTCTGCTGCTCCGTACCCACGCGGTTGACCGCCGCCACGAAGCAGCCGTTCGCCACCGCATGACCGCGCTGCACCGTCTCCCAGGCGCAGTGCTGGGCCGCGCCGAGGGCGGCTTTTTCGCTCGGCAGCCAGCCGATGGCGGTCGGGTAGAACAAAATCTCCGCACCAGCCAGCGCCGTGAGCCGGGCGGCCTCCGGGTACCACTGGTCCCAGCAGATCAGCACGCCGATGCGGCCAAATTTCGTGTCCCACACGCGATAGCCGAGGTCTCCTGGCGTGAAATAAAACTTCTCCTCGAACCCCGGGTCCTGCGGGATGTGCATTTTGCGGTACTTGCCCAAAACCTTGCCATCCGCGTCGATCACCGCCGCCGTGTTGTGGTACAGGCCCGGTCCACGCTTCTCAAACAGCGGCACGATGATCACCACGCCGAGTTCCTTCGCCAGCGGGGCCAGCGCCGCCGTCGTTGGCCCCGGAACCGCCTCGGCGAGGTTAAACAACGCCGTGTCCTGCGTGTTGCAGAAGTAGGGCGTGTTGAACAGCTCCTGCAGGCACACGATCTGTGCGCCGCGCGATGCCGCCTCACGGATGAGGCGCACATGCTCGCGCAGGCTTTCGTCTTTGCTGGAAAAGGCCCGGCTTTGCACCAGACCGAGGGTGACCTTCGACATAGGGCGCGGAGTGTTGAGCGCGTGGCGGGGAATGCAAGGAAAGCTATGCGCACAAACCAAGGCATGGCAGCCCCGGCTTGCACCCGTGCGGTCTGCTGCTACCCTCAGCTCATGAGCACCGCCGTCGATGCGATCTATCAAAAGGGGCTGCTGCAGCTCCTGGCTCCGCTACCATTGCCGGAGCACAGTCGAGTTCGTGTCGCCGTAGAACTCATCAGTGACGATCCGGAGCGTGCCGAGTGGCTCTCCCAGTCGCAACGTCAGCTTGAAAAGGTCTGGGACAACGACGCCGGCGACGTTTTCAATGAACTGCTCGCGTCATGATGTCGTCCTGCGGATCAACGTGGCGATTTGACTGGGGCAACGAGTAACACCAGCCCACATCCAAGGGTCAACCATGCCCCGATTCCAAGAATCTGGAAAAGTTCGCTTCCCATTTTGGATGCAACGTAAAACAACAGGGCAAATGGGGCGAGACCCGCAACAACATTGAGGGGTTTTGCAGGTCGTGCGAAATGCGTCAACGCCGAGATAGCCGCTAAAACAAAAACAATCCAAGCTGCCTGGCCCACATTGCCAATCCTGCCCAAGGTGTTGCCGGAAACACCAAGGCCACCCATGACAGTCAGCCAGGGCATAAAAAATGCGGCGCATATACCCAATGAGGCAATAAACGATGGCATGTTGTCGGCTATCGTTTGCTGCAGCCCATTGCTATTCTCCGATGCGACAGTAGCTGGTTGGACGGTTGATAGTTCCTGTGGGGCCATTTTCCTCTGTCTTGCCTTCATGCCAGCCACAATCATTATGATGCCAAGCAAGGATAAAACTCNNAAACTCCACTGTAAGCCAACATCCCTTTGTAATTCATCTCATAGACGTCATCCATCTCCGAGGGACGCATACTCGTAGCGAAAAGAACGATGCCAAACAGCAACGCGAGAACACCAAGAACAACTTCAGGTGTCCCAGTTTTTTGCGATTTCTCTCTCTTTGTATCCGAATCTGATTGAGTCATAGGCAGAATTTTTCTGTTCCCGTGATTTTGATCGAGGCTCATTCACGGTCAACCGCGAACTTTCCTCCACCGGTGAACAGCAGCGTCACATAGGCGATGAGATACACCATCGCCAGCTCGCCAGAACCGGGACCAGCAACGAGGTTGGACTTGTGCTGAACAAAGAATGCGACCCCCATCGTGGCGGCCAGCATCAGGGCGGCGAAGCGGGTGAACAGCCCGGCGATCAGCAGCGCGGAGCAGACGACCTCCGCGAATATCGCGAGGCCGGCGTTCACATTCCCCGGCAGGCCGAGCAGGCCGTTCATCGTCTCCGCCGTGGCGGAGAAGTTTAGCATCTTGCCGCGACCATGGAGCAGCAGCATGGAAAAGCCGAGGGCAACGCGCAGGATGAGCAGGCCGTAGTCGGGAGACTTCGGCAGGAAGGACAGTTTCAGGAGCTTGAGCATGAGTGTGTTGGGTTCGGGTTAAGCGGGGATTTCTCAGAGCATGGTCACACCCCGGCCCCGCCGACAAGCCTAAAATTGGACAAGGCGTGGGCCATCCTGGTCCCACTTGGGGGCAAGATGACCCCGCTCCTTGTTAACCCAGCGCCTCCAGCATCGTCTTCAGCTTCGCGAGCTGCGCGGACCAGTCGGCCTCGCGTTGCGTGTGATCGTCGAGCACCTTCTGCGGCACTTTGGCGGTGAAATTTGTGTCGGCCAGCTTCGCGCGGACCTTTTCCAGCTCCGACTGCACTTTGGCGATCTCTTTGCCCACTCGGGTTGTTTCAGCCTCCACGTCGATCAGGCCGTCGAGAGGCAGGAAAAGCTCGCCCAGAGGTGTCAGGGCCACGGGAGTGCCTTTTTTCGGCTGGAAGGCCGGATCGACCTCCAGCGGCTCCGCGTTGAGAAGAATGCGTAGCACCTCGATTTCATGCGCAGGCAGCTCGGAGGCCGGTTTGAGCACGAAGCGGACGCGCTTGTTGATGTTGAAGGTGCTCTTCAGGCCACGGCCCAAATTGACCGCTTCGTACTTGTCGTTCGCGGTCTTTTCGTCCTCGGGGAGGATGCCGAAGTGGGCGAGTTCGTCTTCATCCAGCGGCTTCGGCCACGGGGCGAACATGATGCTCCTGCCGCCCTGGTTGTCGGGAAGGTCGGTGTTGAAGCCCATGCCGTGCCACAGCTCTTCGGTGATGAAGGGCATGAAGGGATGGAACAGACGCAGCGTGTGGCCGAGCACGAAGTCGATGACTGCCAGCGTGTTGGTTTTGCGCTTCTCATCGCTGCCTTGCAACACGGCTTTGCTGGCCTCGATGTACCAGTCGCAGTACTCGCTCCAGAAGAAGCGGTAGAGCGTCGCGGTGGCGTCGCTGAAGCGGTATTCCTCCAAAGCGGTGCTGACCTCGGCGATGGCGGTGTTGAGGCGCAGGAGGATCCATTTGTCGTCGCTGCTGAGCAGGGCGGGATTGATCTCGGCCTCGATCTCGTAAGCGGGCAGGATGCCCGCTTCACTGGAGTCAGGCGAGACGCCTGACCCACTTTGCATCTGACGGAAGCGCGCCGCGTTCCAGAGCTTGGTGCAGAAGTTGCGGCCGAGCTCGACGTTCTTTTCGTCGAAGCAGATGTCCTGGCCCAGCGG
>DNXB01000630.1:0-149 GCA_003506995.1 Verrucomicrobiales bacterium | reverse complement strand
TTGGACATTTTGCGGCCCTGCTTGTCGCGGATGATGCCGGTGAAATAGACGTTCTTGAACGGCAGCTCGCCCATCCACTCGAAGCCCGCCATGATCATGCGCGCGACCCAGAAGAAGATGATGTCCGGCCCCGTGACGAGATCGGTCGT
>DNXB01000509.1 GCA_003506995.1 Verrucomicrobiales bacterium | reverse complement strand
AAATCAAGGCTTCCAGCGTCACAAACCTCAAAAAAAGCCATTTTCGCCTCCCAGTTCGCCAAGTCGGGCTAGGGAGACTGGCCTCCATTGCCCCACTGGATGCGAAAGCCTGGCTGGAAGCCAGCCCGGAACGACTGCGGACCTGCGATAATCCCTTCGATGCTGTCTGGCTTGTGCATCGGGAGTGGCACAACAAAGATGCCAAGGCGGCGGATGTCTGGCTCAAACAAGTGCGCCCGGACACCCATCAAAAGTGAGCCATCACCGACAAAGCAAAAACTCCTTCGCGTTCACCAGACTCCACGCGATGTCCTCAAGGGCACCACGTCGGTCTTGGGCGGAGGCGAGCAGGGATTCCATGACTTTGGATTCGTCAGCGGTGGGAGCGCGGGTGAGAAGGGACCAATAGAGATCCCGGACGGCGGCGCCGTTGTCGGGCTGTTTTGCGAGGGAGCCGAGGCGGTTGTATTTGTCGGTGATGACGCGGGTGATGGTGGGGCCGCCGATGAACTGGAAGATCTGGCCGAGGGAGGTGTCACCACCGCGTTCGCATTCGCAGGTGAGCTCGCGTTTGGGGCGGCCGAACTGCACGAGGAAGGCCTCGGGGGACATTGGATTGGGGCTGCCACGACCGTTCATGGGGCCGGGCATCTGGCTGGCGCGCGTGCCGGGAGTCCAGCCTTCAAAGTTTGGATTCACGCGTAATGAAGTGTGCAGGGAGTCGATCAACTGCTCGGCGCTGAGACGGCGCGGGATGCGGTGGGAGTAGTTGATCGTGTCTGCGGCGTTGGTGTCGTTCGGCGCGGCCTCTAGCTGATAGGTTTTGCTCAGCATGATGCTGCGAATGATATGGCGCAGGTCGAAGCCGCTGCGGATGAAGTCCTGCGCAAGTTCTTCGAGCAGTTTCGGATGACTGGCGGGATTGGTGAGGCGCATGTCATCGACGGGATCGACGAGGCCGCGACCAAAAAGATGATACCAGATGCGGTTCACCTGCGATTTGGCAAAGAGCGGATGCTGGGCGCTGGTGAGCCAGTTGGCGGCGGCCTGCAGCTCGTCTTCCTTGTCCGCAGGCTTGGCGAGATCGCCGCCGAGGAATTTGGCCTTCGCGGTGTCGCCGGTGCGCGGGTTTTCGACACTGAGCCTGGCGTTCAAGAACACGATCTGCTCGCCGTTGAACTCGTGCTTGTCGCTTTTATCGCGGCGCTTGTTGTCGCCGATGATCTTGTAGTCCACGCGGGCGAAGACGGCGGACCAGTTGTAGTAGGCGTCCTGCGTCCAGCGGTCGAAGGGATGATTGTGGCACTGGGCGCACTGCAAACGCGTGCCGAGGAAGACCTGCGCGGCGGCGACAGCGCGTGCCTCGGGCGTGCGGTTGGCACGGTAAAAGTTCGACGCGGGTTCATGATACGTGCTGCCGCGTGAGGCGATCATGTCGCGCACGAGTTCGTTCACCGGCCGGTTTTGCGCGATAGCGTCGCGAATCCAGTCGTGGAAGGCCTGCATGCCGGTTTTGTCGAGCGTACGGCTTTCGACCTTGAGCACATCGGCCCACTTCAGCGCCCAAAAATCGGCGAACTCGGGCCGCACGAGCAGTTGGTCGATCAAACGGGCGCGTTTGTCGGGTGATTGGTCAGCAGCGAAGGCACGAGCGGTATCAGCAGGCGGAATCATCCCGCAGAGATCGAGCCAGGCACGGCGGATGAAGACATCATCGCCGCACACAGCGCTGGGGTTCATGCGCAGTGTTTTGAGCTTGTCGAAGACGTGCGCGTCGATCTTGCTGTTGCGGCGTGGCTGGCTCCAGGCGAAGACGGGATTCGCCTTCACAAACGTGAGTCGCACCGGCACGGATTGGTTCAGGAAACGCACCAGGATCGAAGGCTCGCCAAATTGCAGGCGCTTCACGAGGCCGCTCTTGCTGACTTCGACGAGACCGTTTTGCAGAGGCTCGTAAATGGCGCGTTCGGTGACATCGCGCTGTGTGCCGTCGGCAAAGGTGGCCTGCACTTGGATTTGCACAGTACTCGCCGGTTCGTCCAAAACGGCCTCAGTCGGCGTCACGGCGAGCTTGGTGACCTTCGGCGCGGTCGCATCATCACGCGGCATGCCGGCGGCGATCCAATCCCGCAGCACCTGATACTCCCAGCCTTGGAGATCGAGCTTCTTGCCGCCCTCGTGGGCGAGCTGGTTCGTGCCTTTGGCCAGCAGCAGGCTTTTTTCAGCGGCGAAGGCGTTCACACGACGCCCTGAGGCATCGCGAGCGAGCGCCTTGAAGTCGAAATCGGCATCCTGACCGCGTAGGGAGAGCTTGAAGCCGCCTTTGCCGGTTGCATTGCCGTGGCAGGTGCCGAGATTGCAGCCCGCCTTTGAAATGGCCGCCATCACGTCATTGCGAAATGACACCTCCGCAGACGCGGAGACAACGCTCGTGGCCAAGACGGCACAGATGACAGTTTTTTGAAGCATTCGGAGGCCGAAAGAACGAAGGGCAGAACGCAATTCTTCTGCCAACGCAGCTTCAATGAGAATCACGATAACCCTTGGGCCGTCGCCGCCAGTAGTAGGGGCGCTTGCTCGCATGGCCGACAGCCACGATGACGATCTCGCCCTTCCAAAGCATGTAAGCGATGTAGTAGAGGCTGAACCGCTTCAAATTCGCGCGGCGCACGCCATGCTTGCGAATGTTGAAGAGAAGCGGGTTTGACTGAATGGCAGCGACGAGATCACGAAACTCAGCACGAAAGCCTGTGCGGAGCGCAGGGTCGATGTGATGATAATATCGAATGGCCTCGCGGTATTCGTCACGCGCCGCCTCATCGAACACCACCGGCTTCATTTCTTCTCAAGACTGGCAATGAAATCGTCCATCTCCGCCTCAACCTGCGCATGAGGCAGGAGATTGGCCTGACCAGCCTTGATTTTGCCGACACGACTGGCGATTTCCGCGTCCCATGCCTGCTCGACGGCCTGCTGGTCCGCCTTTGACTCAGCAACCGCCAGATCAGACTCCATGACGCGCACCAAGGCGTGACGCTTCTCCAAAGGCAGCTTCCTCACGTCCTGGCGGATGCGTTGAAGAGTTGTGTTCATGGCCGGAAGTTAGGCTTTGGCGTTCAAATGTCGAGACGCCTGACAGATCAAAATGGAATGTCGTCTTCTTCCATGCCGTCCGTGATCGGACCGTCTCCGAAGTCGTCATTCTGCTGAGCCGGAGCAGGACGCTGGGCCGGGCGCTGCTGGGCAGGGGCGGGGCGCTGGGCGGGACGGGCTGCCGGGCGGTTGTAGCCGCCACCTCCGCCGCCACCGCCTTCTTCATCGCCACCACCACCGCCGCCAGCGGGACGATCACCGCCTTGCGGACTGCCGATGAACTGCATCTGCTCTCCAACCACTTTCAGACGGGTGCGCTTCTGGCCGGTGGCCTTGTCCTCCCAGGAATCCATTTGCAGACGGCCTTCGATAAAGACGGGGCGGCCTTTGTGCAGGTATTTGCCGGCCAGTTCGGCGGTCTTCCCCCACAGCACCACATCGACGAAGGTGACTTCCTCGATTTTCTCACCGCTCTCAGAGCTGTACACGCGGTTCACGGCGAGACCGATGTCGCAAACAGCGCTGCCCTTGGGCGTGTAGCGCACTTCCGGGTCGCGGGTGAGGTTGCCCATGAGCATGACTTTGTTGTAGGAGGCCATAATCCGGCATCTTTGCCGCCCGCCGTGCCGGAGGGCAAGAATTTTGTCATTCGTGGCGCTCAAACCCGGTCCGTGCCATGCTGGCGGCGTGCTGGAACTCATCGACGGCTTCATTCTTCATCTGGCGACCGAGCGCGGCCTGTCCGTGAACTACCAGGTGCTCGTGCGCCGGTTTCTGGAGGCCTTTGCCTCGTGGTTCAAAGAAAAGCATCAGTCCGAAAAGCCTGCCGCGGTGACCACGGAGCACATCGCCGGATTTTTGGCGCAGCGGAAGAAGGACGGCATCGCCGCGTCCTCGGCGCGGATTGAGCTGATCGCGGTGAAAATCTTCTTCCGCTGGCTCACGGCACGGAAACATATCGTTTCGGACCCGGCGGACCCGATCCTGCCGCCCCGGCAGGAAAAACACCTTCCCGACGCACTCAATGAGCAGGACGCGCAAAAACTCGTGGAGTCGGTGAACGGCACAGCGCCGCTGGACCGCCGTGACCGGGCGATCCTGGAGCTGTTTTATGCCAGCGGCATTCGTTTGTCCGAGCTGGCGGACGCGCGGCTGGAAAATCTGAGCCTGGAGGAGGGCTGGATTCGCGTGACGGGCAAGGGATCAAAAACGCGGCTCTCACCCGTGGGCGGCGCGGCGCGTGAATCCATCGCCGCCTGGCTGGAGCATGCGCGCCCGGCGCTGGTGGGGCCGAAAACGCAGAGCCACGTCTTCATCACCCGTAACGGCACGCGGCTGACGACGGCCCGCATCCAGCAGATCGTGAAGGAACGTGCCGCGTTGTGCGGGCTCGACCCGGCGCGCATTCACCCGCACCTGCTGCGCCACAGCTTTGCCACGCACCTCTTAAACAACGGCGCGGATCTGCGCGTGATCCAGGAGATGCTCGGCCACGCCGACATCTCGACGACGCAGATCTACACGCATGTCGATCAAGCGCGGCTGAAGGACGTGCATCGGCGGTTTCACCCGAGGGCGTGAATGGCTTGGGCTTGGACCGCACACCTTTCAAGCGCATCAATATGAACCGTAGGCTCACGCGTGCCGATATGAACGATGCCGGAGCTGCATTGATTGGGTCACGCTGCATCATAGCCTTCCTTTGACTCGGAAGTAGCCCAGCACGCTCACCGAGTGGCGAACACAAATCTGGATGTGCGTGCGTTCCAGAAACCCCGCCGTCTCATACAATGGAGTTCCTTCTGGAAACGCCGCCCGCACGGTGTCAAAGGCGGCATAGCCACCCTCCTCGCGCTCACGATGCAAGGACTGCACCACAGCGCAGTCCAGCCGCCGCAGCACAAGCTCACCACCAATCATGCGATTTTGCGGCAGCTTGGTCCCGGCTTCCGCATACACGGTTCTCAGTCGTTCATAGGCATCGCGCACCAGCCGGATCGAGTGCGTCTGCATGAGATCCATGCAGTTGCCTGTTTGAATCACCGCCCCGATGACGAATGGCTCAGCAACGGCGGAACGGCTCTTTTTACCATGCCTCCACACGGATCGCGCCCATTGCAAGGCGCGCTCCGGGTCGTTTTCCCAGAAGTAAATGCCATGCCCCAACCAGTCGTAATCGTTGGTGCTCGCCTTCAGCTCCGTCTCGCCAGCAAGCACCTGCTCGCCTGTCTCACGGTCACAGCCGTGGTAGCCGATCAACACAGAACCATTGCTCGTGGCGGAGAAATTCATCAGTCATCGCGGTAGGGTTTCGTGGGCCTGCCGCTCTTGGTCACCAGCCCGGCACGTACGAGAAACGCCAGGGCGCTCTTCTTCGATTTGATGATCTCCTTGTGTCGCTTGCGCATCGCCTTGATCTCGTCATCGATCTCCTTCTTGCTGCGTGGATAGGTCGTGGTCATGAGGCGAAGGTTATTCACCGAAGCTGCTTTTCCAAGCCGCAATTTTCCACGCTTTTCAGCGCCGTTCTATTTGCAGGCGTAGGCCGCCACATCGCCCATGCGGGCATAGACTTCGCGTCCGGCGCGGCTGTGCTCGATGAGATCGTCGCTGAAGCGGATTTTGCCGGGTTCGAAAATCGTGATGAAGCAGGAGCCACCGAAGCGGAAGTAGCCTTTTTCATCGCCCTTCGCGATGGAACTGCCTGATGTGTAAGTTTGCACGATGGAGCCGACGCAGGTGGCACCGACTTCGAGCATGAGCACGTCGCCGAGGTTCGGTGTGCGCAGGACAGTGATCTCGCGTTTGTTTTCCCAGAGAATTGAAGGGCGCTTGCGCAGGGCGATGGGGCTGACGGAGTAGAGCGGGCCGTTGATCTGTTTTGCGGCGCCGGGGATGCCCGAGCAAGGAAAATGAAAGCGGTGGTAGTCCACCGGGCACAAACGCGAGATGAGCATGCTGCCGTGGCCGAAGCGTTCGGATTGGGTCGCATCGCCAAGCAGCGCGGCGAGGTCGAAACGAGTGCCTTTGATGAAAAAATCGCCGCAGGCGGCGATGTCAGGCAGCACGAGGTGACGACCGTCGGCGGGAAAGGCGATCTCGTTTTCACCGGCGGCGATGGGGCGGGCCTGGGGCTTGAGCTTGCGGTAAAAGAACTCGTTGAAAGTGCGGAAGGAGTCCGCTGCGTCAGCGAATTCGCCGGTGTCCACGCCATACGTCGCGAGGAACGGGACGATCTTGGCCCGGCTGGCGGGAGCATCCATTCGACTGCCGTACCAGCGTGAAAAAGCGGCGCGTTTCACCAGCGCATGCAGCGGGAGGGCGCCGAGCGGGCTTTCATAGGTGAAGCGCAGAAAGCCCTCGCCATACACCGCCTCGGTCTCGATGCGCTGGGTCAGGCGGTTGAAAAAGGTGATGGGTGCGGCGGGCATGGCGGTTATTCACATAGCGTTCGGCCAAGAAAACGCCACACGAACAAAGCTGGCGACAACGGCGTTTCGAGGCATAGTCGCGGCCCCTTTCCAGACTGACCGTATGACCGAACCTGAAGCCAGCACCGACAACCAGCCGCAACCAACCAGCGGACTGGTGGACCTTTCCGATTTGAAATTGATGCCTGCCTGGGTGGGCGAATTCGGCAAAGAAGACAAGATCAAGCAACGCTACGCCGACGCGGAGGACCGCCCGCAACGCGGAGGTCGTGATGATCGTCGCGGTGGCGGCGGCTTTGGAGATCGTGGCCGCAGTGGCGGACCTCCGCCGCGCCGTGATGGCCCCGGTGGTGGCGCGCCTCCGCGCCGCGATGGTCCTGGTGGCTTTCGTCCTCGTGGCGAAGGCGGACCTCCGCGCCGTGATGGCGATGACCGTCGTGGCCCGCCTCGTCGTTTTGGAGACCGTGACCGTGGCGCTCCGCCGCAGCGTGAGTGGGTGGAGATGCCGAAGGACGTGCAGATCACGATTTTCCCAGAAGACAAAGCGGTGGACGCGCTGGCCGCGCATGTGCGCCAGACCGGCCACGCCTTCAGCATGTTTGACGCCGCGCGTCTCGTGCTGGCAGGTGGCGACCGCTTCATGGTGCGCTTCCGCTGCGCCGAAGAGCGGCCCACAGGCCTTTACCATGTGCCAGCGGACGGCAGCCTCTTTCTCACACGCGATGAGGCGCTCAATCATGTGCTGCGCAGCGCGGCGCTGAATGAGTTTTACCGCGTCGAGGAGATCGAGCTCGAAGCACCGAAGGGCGAGTTTGCCTCCGTGGCGGTGTGCGGCTTCAGCGGCGAAATCATCGCCCCGCCGAGCCATCACAGCTATCAAACCGGCGTCATCCGCCTGCATCGCGAGCGTTTTTCCAACATGTCCCTGGAGGACTACAAGCGCCGCGTCCGCGTGGAGGCAAATCCTGAGCTCGTCACGAAGTGGAAGGAAAACATGAGCAAGGGCCGCCGCTGGGTGTGCCTGAAGGGCGAGGTGCCGGAAGGCGAAGAGCCGCTGGCGCTGAACTCCCGCGCCGACATGGAGGCGCATTTCCGCCGCACCTTTGGCAACGACGCCGTCATTGAGGTGCGTGACGCCTCGGTGCAGGGCAACGTGGACAAGCAGAAGCTCGCGCATGTGCTCTTCATCATGCTGCGCCAGTCGGTGGACGCCGCGCGGAAGCATCTCTTTGAAATCTCGCAGAAGCTCGGCGCCGGCCTCGAACGTCGTGGCCTGAAACTCTTCAAGCGCCGTGCGGGCAAGCAGTTCGTCTGCCGCGTGAAGCCACGCGCCGTCGAAAACGGCATGGTCTTCTCCGACCGTCTGGCGGACATCGTCGAGATCTTGAAGAAGAACCACGGCCTGACCATGCACGCTCTCGTCGAGGCCATCATGCCCTCACCACCGCCGATGGATGGCGCCGACCCCAAAGCGCCGAGACAGCCGACCGAGGCGCAACTCGGCGTCATCAAGGACATCCGCTGGCTCGCAAACGAAGGCTACGTCATCGAATACAGTGACGGCATGGTCTTCCTCGGCGTGCAAGGCGAGCCACAACAGCCGCCTGCCGCGAAGAAGGACAAAGCCGCTGCTGAAACAGCCAAGGTGGAAGAATCAGCGCCTGAAGCGACGACCGAAACGGAGCCTGCGGCAGAAACGCCCGCCGAAGTCGTCGAAGCAGCCGCTGCTGAGGCTGAAGAACCGCTGAAAGATGAAGTCGAGAAAACGTCGGTCGCTGAAACCACACCTGACATTGTGGCAGAGCAACCGGCGGAAGAAGCTCCGAGTGAAGTCGTCGCTCCTGCCGCTGAGGAGCCGGTTAAGGATGAGGCCGAAGCAACTCCGACCGCTGAAACCACCCCTGAAGCCGTGGACGAAAGCCCGGCTGAAGAGACTTCGAGCGAAGCAGCCAAAGCCTGAGTTGAACAGCGCTTGCTGACATGCAACCATTGCCGTGCTGGCCGCAGCCGGGGCGTTCTATCAACCCCGGCGGCGCGCTAAACGGGCCTACATACCATTCACTCGCCCTTCTCTTTCCTGTGTCGGAGTTGGCCGTCTTTCCCACCCATTGCTGCTCCCACAACCCCATCACGCGCCGAATCCTGGCGCGCCGCAAGTGAATTCAAAATTCAAGGTGTTTTTCAACAGTTTAGATCATGTTGATGCGCACTTTATGCCTAACATTTTTTTGAAGACATCTAATCGTGAGAAGAAGTGGTACAGTCAGTGTCGCTAAAGTCTCCCCAAGCCTTCTCGACAAGCCCCACACCCTCCTCTGCCTCCTCACCTCCAATACTCCGCGCAGCAGCTTTTGCGATTTCGAATAGTGCCACAGCAGCCCCTAGAGGTGGACACATAGCCGTGGCAATCCCGACTTTCATGGCCCCGGCAGTTCCTTTCGCGATTTGTTCTGCATCACTCATATTTGATCCTATTCCAAATAGCGTTTCACAACATCAAACTTGTTAATATTCTATCCATTCACAAACGAGTGTCTATTCGTTAATAGAGGAAATGCGTTGTCTGGCCCGTGACATAAACTTGATTTTAAGACCCGTTCGCTGCATGTCGCCTGCCATTTTTTTCCTCCCTCAACCCCGCGCTACATTTTTTTGACAAAGCGTAGCAGTCGTAATGCTGCCTCCTTACAATCCCACTGGTCGAGGGTCTTGTTGTAAAGTAGAGTGCCGTAAGGGGATTCCCACCCGCCAGGATTGTATGAAGGTTGAACAAGAAATAAAACATCGCCTTGTCCGACTGGCATTAAAGCACTCATAGTTTTCCCGTTGAATTCAGTTTTCTCCAACTCTGACCCGTTTGTCTGTAAATATGCATCAACTTTCCCGTTACCATAGCTACCCAACGTAAGTTCGTTGAACAGCCAACATATTTTGGACCCGTCGAAGGATCTTACATCTTTGCCTAAAACATCGTGATTTCTCACAACAGCGACTCCGAAGGGGCGAAGATATTCGTTGCTGGTAGCAACGCTCCCCGTAAACATGATCACAGCTCTGCGCCCCTCCTTGCAAAACGAATAGACCCTGCCAGCAGAATTTTCGAATTTGGGGGGGCCGTTCGAAGTAATGCCAGTGTAGTGAGGTCCCCATAATAAAATTGCCGCCTGATATTTTTTGGGGTCGATTTCGTCATCCGAGTACTCTTTTGCGACAAGATCCACTCCAGATGGCAATCCAAGAGCGGTAAACGCTGAGGAATCTTCTACTGAAGTCTTATACCCCATTACAAGAATCGGGAGATCCTTTTCTCCTCGCTGCTCGGCGCGGTTTGGACTAGAATTTGCTTGTGCGTGAGCCATTACATTAGTGAGCAAAAGTGCTAATAAAATGTGTAAAATATTAGCAGTCTTACGCTGGTTATTGGCGCTGGGGAGGATGGCTGAGGCGGCATTCATGACATAATTCCAACGTTGGTTGGCACAGTCTTCCTTCCCGATGTGCCAAGATTTTTTCCGGCAGCGGTTATGAGATCTGATGGGGACATTCGGATTCGATCGGCATTGTGGACGAGATCGTCACTTAGCGGTAAAGGGTCCGTATTGATCGTGGGCAGACTGGCTCCTGCTGTCAGCAATTGATCCCAGACCAGAGGCAGTTTGCCCGAAATTCAGGCGGCAGCGGCACGCTGAACGGCCCACAGCATCTTCACCGCCTGCACGGCGGCCTTCACATTGTGAACGCGGAAGATCTGCGCGCCACGGCTCATGCCGGCGGCGATGCATGCGACGGTTCCAGGATCACGTTCCAGCGCCGGAACGCCCAGCACATCGCCGATCACCGTTTTGCGTGAAACGGGCAGCAAAACCGGCCTGCCGAAGCGGTGGAGCCGCTCCAGCTCGCGGTAGATCGTCAGGTTGTCATCACGCTGCTTCGCGAAGTCGATGCCAGGATCAAGGAGGATGTTCTCACGCGGCAAACCGACGCTTTCAGCCATGACGAGGCGCTGCTCGAAAAAATGATCCAGCGTGGCCATGATGTCGTCATGCTGCACATGCGTGTGCGGCACCTTCGGCTGGCCGATGCTGTGCATGATGAGCAGCGCCGCGTTGTGCTCGGCGCAGAGCTTCGCGTTGAAGGCGTCCGGCAGGCCGCTGATGTCATTGATGATGTCCCCGCCCTGCGGCAGCACCTCGGCGATGACATCGCCGCGCCAGGTGTTGATGGAAAGCAGCGGTGAATTGAAACGCGCCTTCAGCTCCGGCCACTTCGCGATGAACGGCAGCAGACGCTCGATCTCCTCGCGCACACTGATCGCCTCGCGGTTCGTGCGGGCGCTCTCCGCGCCAATGTCGATGATGTCCGCGCCCTCGCGAAGCTGCTGCTCCGCCTGCGCGAAGGCCTGCGCGGGGTCGAGCGTGCCATCGCCGCAGAACGAGTCGTCATTGATGTTCACGATCCCCATCACCAGCGGGCGGCGGGGGAAGTTGAGGGTGTGCTGTCGTGCCTGCCAGATCATGCGAGGTGCATTTAGAGCATGCGCCAGCGCTGTCCAGCCTGTGAGCGGCTATTTGCGTGGACTTTGGCAGTCTAAAGGGTTTTGACGGCAGCCAAGCAAGCAGATGGCTCCAGACAACCAGCTCCCAGTTCCACCTTCAGTTCCCGGTGGGTGGCAGGCGCCCAGAGCGTGACGGCCAAGGATGGCTGGCAGCTCCACCCGAACCGCCTCGTCCTGCGCAAGACCGTCAGGGACGCGGAGACCGGGAAAAACGTCATCTCCGATCTGCACGACGGCACAATCTCCCCCGTGGCCAGACGCGGCGTTCAAGGGCGCCTCCATCAATAGCCTGCCAGACATGCAGGCGTCCCGATGAGGAAGGTGGAGACGCTGAAGCTGGATGCCAGATGACGCGGCGCGGTGCCGGGCTCAGGGCGAGACGGTCGCGGAGGAGATGTCGGTCCAGTCGCCGCCGGGCTGGCTGTCGTGCCAGAAGCGCATGCGGTACTCGCGCACCTCGGGCTGCCCGGGGTTCAGCAGCGGGCGCTTGTCCGTGTGGATGGAGGTGGTCAGCGGCCCTAGCACCAGCGGCTCCCAGTCCCCGCCTCCCCGGCGCGTCTCCACATACACCGCCTTGCGGCCCTGGCGGCTGTATTTGATGATCACCACCTCCCCTTTTTCTCCACGCTCCACCCGCAGGCGGAAGGTCGGCACCGGGGAGCTGGAGCGGTAGTGGTTGTCCTCGATGCCCAGCATCTTCCCCGTGGGGATGTCATAGCCCGGCCTGTTCTTGATGCGCTGGATGAATTGGAAGATCCGCTTCAGCGCGCCCGGCGGCACCGGCGGGATTTCCGGCGGCACGGGCAGCACCACCGTCGGCGGCGCGGCGGCCGGTCCGCCCTGCGGGCCGCACAACGCGCGCTCGTAGGCGGTGGCGGCCTTCGCGCCGCCCTCCAGCGCGGCGCGCAGGTCCCGCCGCACCCACAGCAGCCAGCCCAGATCCCTCAGGATCGAGTCGATCTCCTCCTGGGTGAACTCCAGCCGGACGGCGACGGCCGGAAACTGCTCCCGGAACTGAGCCAGCCACAGATTTTGCTCGGCACGCCGAGGCGGGAAGTAAAGTTGGTGCTTCAAAAGAGGGAGGAGGGTGAGAAAAACGGCCCGGAGGAGGCTCTGGAGGCCGTCCAGAGGCCCCCAAGGCCCAAAAACCGCCTCCCAAACGCCCCAAATCCTCATCCCTTTCAAAATAGGATCAAGATTGGCACCGCCAACGCCGCCCTTCTTCCTGCCTTGATCAATCCCTTTGTTGATGGGATCGACCCCGGCCGCAGCAAGGTCGCCCTCGGCATCAGCCATGTTAATCCCTTTATTGATGGGATTATCCTTGGTCGCCCGAAGGTCGCCATCGGTGCCCACAGTGGTGATCCCTTTCTTCCTGGGATCAATATTCACCGCCAGAAGCCCTCCCCCAATTCGACCCATATCAATCCCTTTTTCCGAGGGATTTGGCTAAAAGGAGCCCAAAACGGGCTTTTTTCGGGCTGGAACGCCCTTCGGACCCGTGCGCACACGCTGGCGGCAGAGGACGACAGGGTGGATGTGCCGGACGTGGCCCCTTTCCCGGCTGTGGACATCCAAGTGGACTTTTTTTTCGTTGGCTGATAACAATTCAGCCATCGTCGCGAAAGGAAGTTCACTCATTCTGCCTCCACCGCCATGTCCCAGCACCTCCGCCCTTTGTTTTCCGCCATCGCGAAACCGGCTCTCGTTCTGCTGCTGACCGGTCTTCTGCCGTCCTGCTATGAGCCGAAGTGGACGCCTTCGACCAATTCGTTGGAAATCGAGACGCCAGCGGACGGCAGCGTGGTCACGGCGCTGACCAGCATCGGCGGCAGCTACACAACCTATCTGGAGGTCGTCACCGGGGTGGACTTCCAGTTGATCCGCATGAGCGACGGCAAGTGCTGGGATGGCACGTCCTGGGGCGGCTTTGGCTCCACGACGCTGCCGGCGAGCTTTGGCGATCCACTCGGCGGGAACTGGCAGAGCACCGGTCCGCTGCCCACGGGAGCGGACCTGGCGGACGGCTACTACAACATCCGCGCGACGGCGCATTACGAGGACGGGGGTTCGTTGCGCGATGACTCGGTCTTCGCCGTGGGCGTGGAGCCGCCGCCTGCGACGCTGATGCCGATGACGTGGGGCGAGAGCGCCAACGGCAAGCTGGGCGCGGGCGCCGTGCCGGACGCGAACGAGCTGATCCCCGTGTTCATGCGCGGCGCGCTGGAGGGAAAAAACGTGGTGCAGGCGGCCACGGGCGCGGAGCACACGCTGGTGCTGACGAGCGAGGGCCGCGTCTATGCCTGGGGGGCGAACACGCACGGCCAGCTCGGCAACGGCGGCACGACGGCCTCCGATGTGCCGGTGGAGGTGGATTTGAGCGGCGCTTTGAACCGCAGCTTCATCCGCATCGCGGCGGGTGACCATCACAGTCTGGCGATGAACAACGCAGGCCAGATTTTTGCCTGGGGCAGCAACCAATACGGCCAGCTCGGCAACGGCACGAGCACGAGCAGCCCGGTGGCGACACCGGTGCAGGTCACGATCTTCGGCAGCGTGCCATCTGGTCACGAAATCACCCGGGAGATCTCCGCCGGGGGCGGATTCTCGGTGCTGTTGAGCAATCAATGCAAACTCTACGCCTGGGGCCGCAACGACCTGGGCCAGCTCGGCGATGGCACCACCACCGACCGGAATGTGCCCGTCGCCGTGCAGGGCACGGCGTTCGGCCAGCGGTTCAGCTTCATTGAATCCGGGGCGTCTCACACGATGGCGATCTCCGAGGAGGGCAAAGTGTGGTGCTTTGGCTGGAACGACTCCGGGCGGCTGGGCAACGGCACCACGCTGCCCAGCGCCGTGGCGGTGCAGAGCGGCGCCACGGGCGTGATGGCGGACAAGGTGATCATCCGCATCTCCGCAGGCTGGGATCACAGCCTGGCGGTCAGCTCCGAGGGCAAGGTGTATGCCTGGGGCGCGGGCGGCGCGGGACAACTGGGTGATGGCGGCACGAGCAACCGTCTCTCACCGGTGGAACTGGCCGACATCCAGTCCGGCCAGGTGGTCAAACAAATCGCCGCCGGGAAGCATTTCAGCGCCGTGGTGACCTCCGGCGACGGCCTTTTCACCTGGGGCACCAATTCGTCTGGCGCGCTCATCGGCGCGACGCCTTTGAATCAAACTTCGCTCACGCCCGCGCAGGCTGCTTACACGACCACGGCGGGCCGGAAGATTCTGTCGATCCGCAGCGGTTTCCAGCACGGCGCGCTGCTGACCGGCTTCCCGCCGCTGCCGGAGGCGCAGATCGCGGTGGAGGCGCAGGGCAACAACCTGATCGTCGGAAGTTTCACCCCCACGGTTGATTTCGGCACCCAGGCGAACGGCAGCTCGACGCCGGTCCTGTTCACGGTGCGCAATGTCGGCAAGGCGGACCTGACCGATATCGCCATCGGCATTGAGGGCGCGGCAGCGGGTGATTATTTCGCGGCCCCCGGCACCTTGCCGCCGCTCGCGCCGAATGCGACGGCGAGCTTCAATGTGTTCTTCAGTCCGAATGCCTCCGGGCTGCGTGAGGCGACGATGAAAATCTACAGCAATGCGTCCAATGTGACTCCGTTCTTCGACGTCTATCTCGAAGGCACTGGCTACACGCCCGGTGTGCCGACGGGCGGCTTCAACGCCGGAGCCAATGACCGGGTGCTGGCCGCCGCCGTGCAGCCTGATGGGCAAATCCTGTTCGGAGGCGCCTTCATCACCGTGCAGCCGACCGGCACGCCCTCGCCGCAGGCGCGCGGAGGCATCGCCCGGCTGAACGCGGACGGCACGCTGGACACCGCGTTTCATCCGAATGCCGACAACGCGGTGCATTGCATCGCGGTGCAGCATGATGGCAGGATCTTGATCGGCGGCCAGTTCACCACCCTCCAGCCCGGCGGCGGCGGCACGGTGTACAACCGCCACTTCCTCGCGCGCCTGAACAGCAACGGCACGGTGGACACCGGCTTCAACACCGTGGCCGGCACGCTGGTGAACGGGCTGGTGCGCGGCATCGTGCCTCTCGCCAGCGGCCAGATCCTCATCGCGGGCCAGTTCACCACGGTCAATGACGGCAGCGGCCCCGTTTCGCGCACGGGACTGGCCCGGCTGAACGCGGATGGCACGCTGGACACGGGCTTTGATGCCGCCGCAGACGGCGAGGTGCTCACGGTGGCGGTGGATCGCAGCAACCGCATCATCGCGGGCGGGCTGTTCTCCAACATCGGCGGAGCCAGCCGCCGCCGCTTTGCGCGCTTGGACGAGTTCGGCGTGGCCGACAGCCTCGATCCCGCCGCGATCCCGTCCGTCACCGCCGTGCATTCCGTGGCCATCGAGGAGGACGGCGGCATCCTCGCCGGCGGCGAGTTCACGGCCTTTGGCGGCATCACGCTGAGCAACGCCGCGCGCGTGAAGCCGGATGGCGCGGTGGACGAGTATTTCACGCCCAACCCCAACGGCAGGGTGACCGGCATCAACATGCACACCAACGGCAGCATCCTGCTCTCCGGCGTCTTCACCACCGTGCAGCCCTCCGGCGAGCCGACGCCCACCGTGCGCAACCGCCTGGCCCGCTTTTACCCCGGCGGCTCGCTCGACGCGTTTTTCAACCCGGATTGCAACAACGAGGTCAACGGCGCTGCCGTGCAGGCGGACGGCATGATCCTCGTGGCGGGTAATTTCACCCAAGTGGGCACGACGGGCGTGTTCCGCCTCGCGCGCCTCACCGGCAACTCCGTCATCGAGGAGCTCGCCGTGCCGAGCCTGAGCTACATCCACTGGCAGCGCCAGGGCGGGCTGCCGGAGACGATGGATGCCAGCTTTGACCTCTCCACCGATGGCGGCAGCACCTGGACACCGCTGACAGGCGCCGTCAGCCGCTCCATCACCGGCTGGCAGATGACCGGCGTCTCCCTGCCCGGCAGCGGCCGCATCCGCGCCAGAGCGCGCACCCACGGCGGGCACGGCAACGGCTCCTCCGGCCTCGTGGAAAACGTGGTCATCTTTGGCGAGCCGCCGCAGATCACGGTCATCAAAGAGAGCCTGCCGGTGAGTTCGGGCCACGAGCATGATTTCGGCGTCGTCCGGGCTGGCGAGAGCCTCGCGGACATCGCCTTCACGATCCAAAACAGCGGAAGCAGCCTCCTCAGCGGCTTCAAGGCCGCCACGCTCGAAGATCCTGCGGCCAATTTCGAGCTGACCCTGCCCTCGGCCGCCTCGCTGACCGCAGGCGCCACCACAAACCTCTACATCACCTACCGGCCGAAATCCAAAGGCGCGCACACCGCCGTGCTGCACATCCCCAGCAACGATCCCGACGTGCCCGTCTTTGACATCACCCTCAAAGGCAGCGGCGGCCTGCCCATCACCACCTGGAAGCTGGCGCACTACAGCCAGACGGAGAACACCGGCGCTGCCGCCGACACCGCCATGCCCGCCAGCGACGGCATGACCAATCTCGAAAAATACGCCCGCAACCTCGATCCGAACGAACCCGCCATGCGGCAGGACACGCTCGACTTTTCCGGCGGCGCGCCACCGTCCGAGGAGGGCGAGACCGCCTCCGACGGCCCGGTGATGCACTACACCTACACCCGCAGCAAGCTCGCCCTCGCCGATGTCGTCTTCCAGGTCGAGTGGAGCGACACGCTTGCCCAGAATGACTGGCACACCGATGACGTGACCGAGGAAGTGCTCAACGACGACGGAACCACCCAGCAAGTGCGCGCCAGCGTGCCCGTGGGCAACGCGGGGCGGCGCTTCGTGCGGCTGAAAATGACGCGATTGTAGGACCAGAGCCAAACAAAAGGTCCTGCGAACCTCCGTGCGCCCTCACGGCAGCGGCACGATCTTCCGCTGGCGCTTCTCAAAGCGCACCGTCGTCGTGTAGCCGACGCCGCGGACGAGCGCGAGGGCCTTGTCGAAGTCCACGCCGACATCCGTGGGCACATGCGCGTCCGAATTGATCACGATGGGGGCTTTCGCGGCAAAAGCCATCTCCAGCATCTCGCGGGCGGGGTAGATCTCACGCACATCCTTGCGCAGACCGGCGGTGCTGACCTCCAGGATGCCGTTCGTATCAACAAGCGCCTGGATCACCGGCTCGTAGTAGCGGCGCAAGTCACCTTCGGGCCGCAGACCGAAGCGTTTGGCCAGGTCCGGGTGCGCGTGGAAGTCGAACTGCTGCGTGCGGATCATCTGCTCGTAGAGTTTCCAATACATGCCCCACATGTGCTCGATGTCGGACGCGGTCTTCCAGCGTGACACATGCTTCGGATCATCCACCGCGATGCCATCATGGATGTAATGCACGCTGCCGATGAGGTAATCCCACTCAGCCATGCCCGCAGTCTCGTCGATCCACTTCTCGCGGCCTTCGAGGTGATCGCATTCGAGGCCGAGGCGGATCGGAAAGTCCGGCAGTGCTTCACGCGCCTCGTTCACCAACTCAAAATAGCGCGGCAGGTCGGCAAGCGGCATGCGCCAGTCATCAAAGTGCTGCGGCATCGGATTGTGATCCGACAAGCCGATCTCCGCGAGGCCGATCTTCTGCGCATGCCGCGCGTACTCGACCGGATTCCCCTCGGCGTGCAGGCAGAGCGGCGTGTGCGTGTGGTAGTCGGTGAGCATGGACTTCGGAAGCATAGGGCCGCCGCAGAAGCAAAGTGGATTTTTCAGCCGGAACATCGTAAATGGTAGGTCATGGCCTTCCCGACCACACGCTGGACTCTGCTGGCCGCAGCCACCATGAACGGTGACGCGGCGGGGCGCGAGGCGCTGGCGGCGCTGTGCGGGCGCTACCGGTGGCCGGTGGTGGTTTACCTCCGGTCGCGGGGACTGGATCAGAGCGAGGCGGAGGATGCGGCGCAGGACTTTTTTTTGAAGCTGCTGGAGTCCTGCGCATGGCGACGGGCGGATCAGGTGCGGGGCCGCTTCCGCACCTTTCTGCTGTCCGTGCTGAACCACCTCATGCAGCATCGCGTGCGAGATGAATGCCGCTTGAAGCGTGGCGGCGGCCGAGTGCCGGAAAGCCTGGACGAGCTGAGGGAGGAGGGTTTTGAGCCGGAGGGGGCCGCCACGCCGGATGCGCTGGTGTTTGACCGTGAGTGGGCGCTGACCCTGGTGATGGACGCGGTGGCGGTGATCGAGGCGGAGCACATGCAGCGGGGAAGATCGGCCGAGTTTGAGGTGCTGCGGGGCTATCTGCCAGGAATAGGGGAGATGCTGCCCTACGAAGAGGCGGCGGCGCGAACCGGACTGAGCCTGACTGCATTGAAAGCGGCGGTACACCGTTTGCGGACGCGTTTCCGCGAGGTGCTGCGCACGGCCGTGGCTCGCACGGTGGACGCACCGCATGAGGTGGACGAGGAACTGCGTCACCTGGCCTCCCTGCTGATGCGGCACGATGTACCGGCGCAACCTGTGGACGAAAGCGGGAAAGGAAGTGGGTGATGATAGCAACGAACACGACCTGCCCGCAGTGCGGCGCATCCCTGGACACGCGGCGCACCGGCGGGCTGTGCCCGGCGTGCCTGCTGCTGAGCGCGGCGGACGAAGAGCCGGTGGAGGCCACGCTTGGGAGGCTGGCGGGGCATGAATTGATCGAGGTGCTCGCCCGTGGGGGTATGGGCATCGTGTACCGGGCGCGGCAGTGCGACCCAGAGAGGGAGGTGGCGCTGAAGGCGCTGCCGGGCGCGGAGTTGCTGAGCGAGGAGGCGCGGCAGCGCTTCAAGATCGAGGCGGAGGCGATGGCGCGGCTGGATCATCCGGCCATCCTGCCGATCTACGAGCTGGGGGAGGAGGACGGGACGCCTTTTTTCACGATGAAGCTGGCGCGCGGCGGATCGCTGGCGGCGCGGATGGAATCTTATCGCGGCAAATGGCGCGAGATCGCGGAACTCATCGCACAAATCGCGGAGGCGGCGCACTACGCGCACGAGCGCGGCGTGCTGCACCGGGATTTGAAGCCTGGAAACATCCTCTTTGATGAGAACGGGCAGATCCTGGTGAGTGATTTCGGCCTGGCCAAGATCACCGGGGATGAGAGCGACCTCACGCGCACGATCGCGCTGATGGGCACGCCGAATTACCTGGCACCGGAGCTGACGCGCGGCGGCAAGGGTGCGGCGACGAACGCCTGCGATGTGTGGAGCCTGGGGGTGATGCTCTACGAACTGCTGGCCGGGCAGACGCCCTTTCGCGGGGACAATCTGGCGACGGTGCTGCGCCAGCTCAATGAGGAGGCCACGCCGCCGCTGCCGCGCGAGGTGCCGCGTGATCTGGGCGTCATCGCCCACAAGGCGCTGCAAAAAGCGCCGGCCCAGCGCTACGCCAGCGCCCTCGCCCTGGCTGATGATCTGCGCCGCTGGCTGCGCGGCGATCCCATTCACGCGCACCCTGCCTCGCCAGCGGAGCAGGTCGTCCTGTGGGCGCGGCGGCGGCCGACGCTGGCGGGCATGGCGGCGGCGCTGGTGGTGGTGCTGGCGGTTTCCTCCGTCCTGCTGCTGCGTGCGAACCGGCGGCTGGCGGCCTCCCTGCACGCCGAGACGGCCGCGCTGGACACGGCGGAGGACAGGCTGCACGCGGCCTGGGTGGCGGAGGCGCGCGCGCTGCTGCGCGGCCACGAGCTGACCGCACGGGAGGAGACGCTGGCCGTCGTCCGCGAGCTGGCCGCCGCTGGTCACCGCACGGTGGAGACCCGCAGCCTGGCGGCGCGTGCGCTGGCGACGCCCGGGATCGGCGCGGGGCGGAAATTGCAGACCGGTTTTGCCAAGGGCAGCAGCAGCATGAGCGTGGCGCCGGATTTGAGCAGCTATGTCTCCGGCGGTGGCAGCACGGGGACGTATTTCACGATCCGTCCTCTGTCCCGCGGCGGCTCTGCGAAACAGGTGCGCACCCCGGCGGTGCCGAACAACTTCCTTCACAGCCAGGACGGGCGCTGGCTGGCGGTGCATTTGCGAGATCACTCCGTGCAGGTGCATTCGCTGGCGGCGCCGGAGGAGGATGTCTTTCGCATCGCACGCTCCAGCAAACGCTGGGGCATGGCGGTGGACTTCCTGCCCGACGGCGGCGCGTGGCTCTATGCGGACGGTTCCGCAGCCCTGCGCCGGCATGACGCGGCGGTGGCAGGTGCCGCGGAGGATGCGGTGGTCTTCACCGCGCCAGCGGCGGTGACCGGCCTGGCCTTGTCCCCAGATGGCACGCGGGTGTGTGTGCAGTGGAGCGGCGGCTGGGGCGTGGCGGATCTGGCCTCCGGGCGGCTGCTGTGGCAGCGTGCGGAGACCTCCACCCTGGCGCGGCCGGTGTGGCATGGCTCCGGGGAACTGGTGGGGAACGCGGTGGAGGGTCCGCATCGTTTTCTATTCGTTGACGCGGCCACGGGTGCGGAAACGACGGCCTTTTTCGGCTCGCAGGGTGCCATCAGCCATGCGGTGCTGCATCCAGCGCAGCCGCTGCTCTTCACGCTGGGCTGGGACAGGCAGCTCGTGCTGTGGGATGCAGGGTCCGGGCAGGCGGTGGGGCGTCTCCCGGCTATGGTGCGTGGCCTGGTGCTGAGCCGCGATGGCGGGCACCTGGCTTTTGCCCCGGAATACCTCGGGACTACCCTCTATGACCTGGCCGTGCCGCGTGTGTGGCGTCGCTGGGAGGCCCCGCTCATCGCGGATGCGGGCGGGACCGGGATTGACGTGAGCCCGGACGGGTGCTGGCTGGTGACGAACACCACCGGACTGGCGCGCCTGTGGGAAATCGGGACGCGGCGGCACTTGGCGGACGTGCCGATGACGGGTCCACGCGTGGATGGCGCCAGCTACTGGCTGGATGGTGGCGCGCTGCTGCATGGCGTGACGGGAAAGGCCGGCCCGCGACAGACGGGGCACCGGCTGGATGTGAATGCGCTGCTGGAGGGGAATAAGGACGCCTTTATCCCGAAGGAAACCGCTGTGACAACCGGCGGGCCGCGCCAGCGCATGGCGGACCGCCGAGGTATCGTCATGCAGGGAACGGACAAGACCGGGGCCATCCTGCAGCCCGACGGCCGCGAGCGCGTGCGCTGGGGGCCCTGGAACGCTCTGGATGCCTCCTCCGACGGCCAGTGGCTGGCGGCCGAAGGCG
Source organism: Verrucomicrobiales bacterium (assembly GCA_003506995.1). GTDB lineage: Bacteria > Verrucomicrobiota > Verrucomicrobiia > Verrucomicrobiales > Verrucomicrobiaceae > Prosthecobacter. Next base: position 5,180 of record DNXB01000509.1, on the reverse strand, counting down.
GCCGGGAGGGCGGCTACATGGTGCGTCGCGCGGCCGATGGCGGGATCGTGCTGCGCATTGCCACCAAGGCATGGGTGAACATGGCCTTCTCCCCCGACAGCCGCCATCTCGTGACGGCGGGCAGCCAGGAGGTGATCGTGCATGAGTGCGGCACCTGGCGTGAGGTGGCCCGCTGGCCGGTGGGCGTGGGATTCCAGGGCATCGGCTGGGCGGAATTTTCGCCGGATGGCCGCTACTTGGCCACTGCTCAGGCGGAGGGCACCCTGGCGCTGCATGAGACAGAGCACTGGACGCCGCTGGTCCACCTGCGCCCGCCGGGACCGGCCTATCTGCACAGCGGCAGCATCCGCTTCCAGTGGACGGCGGACAGCCGGCGGCTGCTCACCCTCACCCACGGCCACCGCGTCTCGGAGTGGGACATCGCCGCGCTGCGCGAGGAACTGGACAAGCTGGGGCTGGGTTGGTGAGCCGGAATTTGCAGGCCGCGTGAATTGCAGGCCGTCTCTGTGAGACGGCTCGGGGGAGGCGCCTCACAGAAACGCCCTACAATCTGGCACAAGCGCCCTGCGAACCGCCCGCGAAAAAAATCGCACATTTTCCGCAACCTGGAGCCGCAAACGGGAAAGCAGGGGAATCATGCACTCACACGCACGCCACCGCCTCCTCCTCATCGCTTCCCACGCCGCCACGCTGGGCACCCTGACTCCAGCCTCCGCCGTCACCGTCACCTTCGACTACTCCTATGTCGGGCATGGTGCCATCAGCTCGTGGAACGGCAGTTTCAGCAACGCCACGATGGACAGCCGGCCGGACATCATGCCGTTCGTCAGCCCCGACACGGGCGCCGTGCGATACACCGGCAACCATCCCGTCAACCTGGTCGTACCGGCCACCACACGCGTGGCAGGCGTTTACACCCTGCTCGACGGCGTGGGAACAACGGAAACCGTCTCGCTCGGAACCAACACCAGCGCCTTTGGCAGCAACCGCTCCGATTACTCCATCACCAGCCACGCCAGCGGCTCCCGGCTGCCGGTGGCGGGCGCGACCGGCACGCTCACCGCCCCGCTGACGCTGCCGAACAGCGTGATTCTCGGCTCGGGCACGCAGGTGTTCGCGGACTTTTACGCCTACGCCATGGATTACAACAATCCGGCCAGCTACTGGTACGATGCCAACACCGACATCCAGCACCAGGTGTACACCGGCGGAGTCATGGACTTCTACTACAAGGACGCGCTGGACCAGTATCACCGCTTCGCCAGCTACGAGGACTCCACTGTCCACGCCCTGGTGGACTACATCGGCAACGCCGACACATGGATCTGGAGCGGCACCAATGTGGCGGTCAATGACGTGCTGCTGCCCGCATCCGTCAGCTTTGGCACAGCCATCGCCGTGAACACCTCCGGCATCATACTCAGTGAGTTGGAAACGGACCCTTACGTCGGCTTTTTCGATGTGCGCACGCGGTCGATGACGGTGAATTTTAACGAGCTCAACGCCACGCTCGTCCCGGAACCCTCGCGGGCGGTCCTGCTGCTGGGCGGACTGCCGGGTATGTGGGGCAGACGGCGACGCTAATGGCAGATGTCCATGAACATTCACCAGGTTTCATTCCATCCAAAACCATGCACACGATGACTTCACGCGGCTCTTTTTCTCGACTCATCTCTCATTCAAGATGGCTGGTCTGGTTGGCGATCATCGCCGTGTTGTTTCCGCAAAACACCTTGCGCGCCTTCTTCGGCGTGGATCCAGCCGTGCCGGGACTGCTGAACTATCAAGGCAGGGTGACCGTCTCCGGCGCGTCATTCACGGGCACCGGGCAGTTCAAGTTTGCCCTCGTCAACAAGACCGGCACGGTGACTTACTGGAGCAACGACAACACAAGCACAGCAGGCAGTCAGCCCACCACCTCAGAACCCGTCCAGGTGGCGAACGGGATTTACTCCGTCCAGATCGGCAACTCGCAACCGCCACACCTCTCTCCGAACATGACACCGCTGCCCGCGAGTGTGTTTGAGAACAACGATGTGCATCTCCGCATCTGGTTTAGTGACGGTGTGAACGGCTTCCAGCTCATCACCCCGGACCAGCGCATCGCCTCGGTGGGCTACGCGCTCATGGCCGCCGAAGTCACCAATGGTGCGATCACGTCTGGCAAGCTCGCCCCCGGTGCGGTTACGGGCGACAAACTGGCCGCCGGAGCGGTCCAAGCGGCCAATATCGCCGCAGGAGCGGTCGGCGGGGCGCAACTGGCGGCCGGCGCGGTCCAAGGCACCCACATTGCCGATGGCGCGGTGGGCAACGCGCAGATTGCCAATCACGCGGTGGGCGCTGCCCAGTTGCGCCTGGGACTCGAAACCGGCACCATCGCCAATGGAGCCATTTCGGCTGGTGGTTCTCCTTCCACACTCACATACACCGCCACGTTTTCCCACCCGTTCACCAGGCCGCCGACGGTCAATATGATTAGCGGGGAATGGGTGCTAGGTGAAGTCGCCTCAACGGGTTTCACCGCTACCGGCGTCCGGTTCCGCGCACCCTTGGACTTCAACGGAGACGTCGGAGAATACAGTTCTCTCGCCGTGATCGATGGAAATCCGGCCATCGCTTACTACGATGACACGAACGACGATCTCAAATACATCCGCGCCACCAGCGTCAACGGCACGACCTGGGGCAGCCCGATGACGGTGGTCTCCACCGGAGTGGCCGGCCGCTATAACACGTTGATCGAAGTCAATGGCAGGCCGGCGGTGGCCTATGGCTCGAACACGAGTTTGTTCTACGTCCGCGCGTCGGATGCAACGGGTATGGCATGGGGAGCACCTAGAAACCTGGCGAGCAGCGATCCTGGTCTAAATGGCCCCTTCACGCACTTCAACATGGCCATGGTTGCCGGCCGCCCTGCCGTGAGCTTCCGCGACTTGAGCAACTCGGGACTCCACTACATGAGGGCTTTTGATGTGAATGGTACCTCCCCATGGGAAAGGGCGGTGCTTATTCCCATGATCGGCCAGGCTGAATACAATTCCCTTGTCGAGGTGGATGGACGTCCCGCGATTGGCTACTACAACACCCTGGACTCCAGCCTCTATTACATCCGTGCAGGCAACGCGGATGGCACCGTGTGGGGGGAGCCGGTTCTGGTGGATTCCACCGCCAATGTCGGACAGTTCGTCTCCATGGCCGTCGTGGACGGATTCCCGGCGATGTCCTACCACGATGCCACCAACGGCGATCTCAAATATGTGCGGGCTGCCGACATGACGGGCACTGCGGCTCCATGGAGCGAGCCGGTCGTCCTCGACAGCAATGGCAACGTGGGCCAGCACGCCTCCCTGCGTATGATCGCGGGCCGCCCGGCGGTGGCTTACTACGATGTCACCAACGGCGACCTCAAATATGTCGCGGCGGCGGATTCGACCGGCGCGGCCTGGTATCCTCCCATCGCGCTCGACAGCAACTCTGACGTGGGAGTGACCGCGTCTCTCGCCGAAGTGAGCGGTGGTCCTGCGGTCGCCTACCACGACACCTTCGATGGCAACCTCAAGTTCACTCCGGTGTTTGGTCTCCCTTGGCGCGCCTGGGACGGCACCGTTATCCCCATTGTCGCCAGCAATGTGGCCGACGGCGCGGTCGGAAGTGCGCAAATCGCCACTGGAGCTGTCACGTCGTCCCAGCTTGCGGCCGGAGCCGTCCAGACGTCGAACATCGGTGAAGGTGCAATCACGACGGCGCAACTGGCTGCTGGAGCAGTTCAAAGCTCCAACATCGCAAGTGGTGCCATCACGACGACGCAACTGGCTGCTGGGGCCGTGCAGAGCTCGAACATCGCAGCGGGAGCGATTACCTCCACGCAACTCGCCAAGCCGCCTCAATCTGGAACTAAAGCCACCACCAGCATGCAGTTCGACTTCGGTCTTGGGGATACCTCGGTCATCTTTCCAAATCCATTCAGCGTCTCTCCACGGGTGACATTGACCGCTCGTATGCCGTTTGGAGACTCGGCCCCGCCCCCGGTCTGGATCAGGACTGCATCTACTACAACATTCACCGCCCGTGTGGATCACGGACGTCCTCAGGCTGTAAGAGTGAAGGACGGGGTGTTTTCAGATAGGATTTCCGCTACAGTAGTCGAGGGGAATCCGGCTCTTGCCTATGTTTTGCCGAATCTCGACGGGGTGTTTTATTTGAAGTCAACGGATGGTGGGAAAAGCTGGCCGGGAGTGATTCAGAATCCTATCAATTTGCGCTCAACCACTCCATTTGCAAGCGACATGGTCGCGACGTCATTGTCGATAGGCAGCCGTCTTGGCCCTTTCCCAGGAGGAGTCATGACAAGTTACGCGGCAGCTGGAATCAGCAACACAAGAGCACGGTCGTATGTTTACCATACTGAAACCATTTCCGGCGACGGTTCCCAGGGGTCAAGCCCCCGCATGATCTACGAATCCCCGGTTAATACCAAAATCGATGCATGTGCTGTTGTCGTTGTAAATGAACAACCGACAGTGGTTTTCCATGAAAAATCGTTCACACCTGGGCCATTTACCGGCAACCAAACTGACAAGATTCACATTATAAGAGGTGATGCCCTTGGCTCATCTTGGGGGGCAGATCCTGGCGGAGGCGGCACCGGAACGATTGCCACAATAGACAACGGGCCTGCCGCCTCCCTCTACTCCAGCACACCTCCCCTCTCGGTTGTAGCGCTCCCGATTGGCATGCCGGCGGTCTTGTATTATGACAAGGCCGCAGGTCACTTCAATTATTGCCGGGTGACGTCGTTGCAAAGCGGTGCCTTTGGGACGGCTTTCCCTGTTGACATCGGATCAGGACAACCAGTCGGATCCATGGCGATGATCAACGGCACTCCGGCTGTGGCTTTTATTGATGATTCCAGCAGCGTCATCATTTACAGGAGGGCAATTGAAAATACCGGGACACTCTGGGGTGGCCCTGTGCAGATTCTGTCTGGAGGCGAAGGCCCCATCTATAGCGTTAGCCTTGCCCAGATCGACTCGAAGCCCGCCGTGCTTTATGAACAAAACGGAGTCCTGCGTTACCGGCGCGCCACCGACAGCACAGGGAGCGAGTGGGGCCCCAGCGTGGTCTTGGATACTGGAATCAACCAAGTCGGAAAGCGGGTCGGATCTCCTTCGCTGTTGCCT
>DNXB01000035.1:787-11003 GCA_003506995.1 Verrucomicrobiales bacterium | reverse complement strand
CGACTGTCCTGCCGTTCGTCTATTCAAAGCTCATGGCGAAGAAACCGGGGCAGTTTCAACCTGCGGGGACGATTGTGATCCATCCCTTCGGTCGCTACTGCAACGGCTGGAAGAGCGCGGGCGAAACGGATGTGTTTGAATGTCGTGATGATGCGATGAGGCGCTTCAACATCGACACCAACCGCGTCGCGCTGGCCGGTTTCAGCATGGGCGGGGCAGGGGCCTGGCATCTCGGCGCACATTACCCCGACCAGTGGGCCTGCGTTCACACCGGGGCCGGATTCGCGGATGTGAAGCGCTACCAGAAGCTCACGCCGGACAAGTATCCCGCATGGTATGAGCAGAAGCTCTGGGGCGTGTATGACGTGCCGGATTACGCGCGGAATTTTTTCAACGTGCCGCTCATCAGCTACAGCGGGGAACTGGATGCGCAGCGCGACTCGGCGGAGTACATGATGGAAGTGCTCGGGAAGGAGGGGCTGAAGCCGCCGCATCTCATCGGTCCCGGCATGGGGCATAAATACCACCCGGAGACGATCAAGGAGGTGCAGGCATGGATCGAGAAAGCCGTGGCGAAGGGGCGCGATCTGTTTCCTGACGAGATCCATATCCAGACGAAGACGCCGTTTTATGGCCGCGTGAAATGGCTGAACCTGCATGGCCTGGAGGAAAGCTGGAAGGAGGCGCGGCTGGACGCCAAGGTCGTGGACGGGCAGACGGTGGAGTTCAAAACGCAGAACGTGACGCGCATCGTCTTTTACCCGCCGCCGCAGGCGCGGAAGGGCGGGGGAGCGCTGAAGGTGATCGTGGACGGAGCGGAACTAAAACTCACCGTGGGGCCGGAACTGCCGAAGTTCGAGACCTTCATGAGTCCGGGGCCGAGAGTGCCAGGTTCCATGTGCCGCCTGATCAAGGAGAACGGTGTGTGGCGTGACTTTGGTAATGACCAGCCGTTCCAACACGAAGGGCCTGCGGGTGGCAAGCCCTCCTCGCATCCCGGCCTCATGGACATGGCCTTCCTGAAGCGTTTTCTGGTAGTGCTGCCAGATGGCAAATCGTCCTCTCCCGCCGTGGATGCCTGGGTGGCGGCCGAATCGGCGCATTTCCTCACCCGCTGGCGTGGTTTGATGCGTGGCGATGCCCGCGTGGTCAAAGCCTCGGAAATCGAAGACGTGATCGAGGCTGGTAAGACGCAAAGTCTCATTCTCTGGGGCACACCGGAGTCAAACTCATGCATCAAACAACTCGCCGCAGCTTTGCCGGTGAAATGGAGCGCGGAGAAGGTCGGTATGGGCGGGCAGACCTTTGATGCGAAGACGCATGTGCCGCTGCTGACCTATCCCTGCCTCCAGTCCCCCGGCTTTGAGGTGGTGATCAATTCCGGCCTCACCTTCCGCGAGGCGCATGACCGCACCAACTCCCTGCAAAACCCCAAGCTGCCTGACTGGGCCATCCTCGACATCACCCAGCCACCGAGTGCCGAAGCAGCGGGCAAGGTCGTGGCGGCGGACTTCTTTGATGAACACTGGCAGGTGAGGCAGAAATAACCGGGTTTTGTGACTGGAAACGAATGCAGAACTTGACGCGGAGCGGCTCTGTCCCCGAAGGTACCACTCCAACCCTCCGGCCGCCCCCAACGCGATCATGTCCGTCCCCAGCTCCCAGCCCGCCACCCCAAGCTCCAACACTGCCATCCAGGCCGCGCTCGCGGCGGTGGAGGCGCAGCGTGAGGCGGTGAAGGAGTACCCGGGCAAGGCACCGGGTCTGGTGCGGGCCTTGCAAACGCTGGCGGACGCCCAGCGTGAGACGGGGGATGTTGCGGGGGCCGAGGCGGCTTATCGTGAGGCGCTGGAGGTCGCGGAGAGGCTGCAAGTGCCTCCAGACGCGCTGGCGGATGTGCGCACCAGTTTGGCGACGCTGCTGGACTTCAGCGGACGGGAGGAGGAGTCGCTTTCATTCTATGAGGAGGCGATCTCCAACCACGAAGCGTTGGGTGGTGAGAGCCAAGAGGTGGCGGCGCAACTGCGCAACAACTTGGCGATGACCTACAAGGGCATGGGCAAGCTGGCGCTGGCGGAGCAGCATTACCTGCGGTCGCTGGAGACGCTGGAAAACAAGCGCGGTCGTGAGTCGGATTCGGTGGCCTGCGTGTACAACAACCTGGGCAGCCTGTATTACGCGGCGGGTTTTCCTGACCAGGCGAAGGAGATGTTTGAGGACGGTCTGCAAATCCGCATCGCCGTGCTGGGTGAAAATCACCGCGACGTGGCGCAGTCCTACTGCAATCTGGCCACGGCCTGCCATGAATTGAAGGACAACGAGGGTTCCAAAAAGCATTTCGAGACCTGCCTGGCCATTTTGGAGGCGCAACTGCCGGCCGAGGCGGCGAGCTATGAGGCCGCAGCCCTGGATTACATGGCGATGCTGGAGATCATTGGCGAGGAGAGCAAGGCAGCCGCCTTTAAAAAGCGCCTGGACAAGGCTTTGTCGGCGGTTTGACGCACCCTGCGTTTGCCAAACCGGTGCTCCCCAATGTAAGGTGGCTCACATGTCCGAATCTTCCGCCTCCGTTGAAAAAATCTGGACCGGCGCCGCTGTGTCAGATGGCGTGGCGCATGCGGTGGTGCATGTGTTGAAGGATCACTTTGATGAGCCTGACGAGGACAGCATCACGCCGGACATGGTGGCCGCTGAGATGGCACGTCTGCATGCGGCGCTGGATGTGACGTGCCAGGAGATCGAGGAACTGCAGCGTGTGATGGGCGGGGAGCAGGGCAGCGCGGAGAGCGAGATTTTTGAGACTCATCTGCTGATCCTGCAGGACTCGACCATTTTGAAGCAGACGGAGAAAAGAGTGCGCGAGCAATGCGTGTGCGTGGACTGGGCTTACTACAAGCTGATGTGCAAGCACATGAACGCGTTGCGCGGGTTGGATGACGCCTACCTGCGGGAGCGTTTTCTCGACGTGAAGGATGTGACACAGCGGGTGATGCGGCACCTTCGTGGCGAGCTGATGCAGCATCCGATGTTCGACGAGCCGGTGATCATCGTGGCGCATGACCTGACGCCCTCGGACACCGTGCAGCTCGATCGTAGCAAGGTGCTGGGCTTTGCCGTGGAAACCGGCAGCGCGGTGTCTCACGCGGCCATCATCGCGCGCTCGCTGGCGATTCCCGCCGTGGTGAAGCTGCATGGCATCTGCGAGGAACTGCACAGCGGTGACACGGTGCTGCTGGACGGCGAGGGCGGGCTGCTGATCCTCAACCCCACGGCAGAGACGCTGGCACGTTATCGCAGCCGCGAGGAGCTGGCGGAACGTCGCGAGGATGTCTTCCAAGTGGACCGGCATGCTCCGGCAGAGACGCTGTGTGGCCGCACGATCTGTGTGGGCGCGAACGCGGAGTTTGTGGAAGAAGCGGAGATCGTGCAGGAAAGCGGCGCCGAGGAGGTGGGCCTGTTCCGCACGGAATTTCTGCACATGGAGAATCCAAACGCCACGGAAGACGAGCTGGCGGCGGCCTACACACGAGTGGTGCGCTCCCTTGCACCCAAACGTGTTGTGTTCCGAACGCTGGATCTTGGCGGGGACAAGGTGGACGAACGTCTGGCCGTGGAGCCGGAGCCGAATCCCTTCCTCGGCTGGCGCGGCATCCGCCTGTCGCTGGGCCTGCGGGATTTGTTCAAGCGTCAGCTCCGCGCCCTTTTGCGCGCGGCGGTGCATGGCCGCGTGGGCATCATGTTTCCGATGGTTTCGGGCGTGCAGGAAGTGCTGGAGGCCAAGGCCATTCTCAGCGAGTGCGCGGACGAACTCACCGCAGAAGGCATTGACGTGCCGTATGAGGTGGAGGTCGGCGCGATGATCGAGATCCCGAGCGCCGCGTTGTCGGCGGATTTGATCGCGGCTGAGGTCGATTTCCTCAGTCTCGGCACCAATGACCTGATTCAATACACCATCGCCGTGGACCGGCTCAATGACCGCGTGGCAGGACTCTACCAGCCCACGCATCCGGCGGTGCTGCGCTTGATCGGCATGTCCGTGCAGGCGGCGCGTTGTGCCGGCATTCGTATTGGCATGTGCGGGGAGATGGCCTCGGATCTGACGCTCACACCGTTGATCATCGGCCTCGGATTGAATGAGCTGAGTGTGGCCTCCACGCAGGTCGCGCGGGTGAAGCATGCCGTGCGTCGCCTGTCCGTGCCGGAATGTGAGACCTTGGCCGTTCTGGCCTGTGAAAAAAGCAGCCCGGCCGAGATTTTGCATCTCAGCCGGGCGGTGGCGGAACGCTGCTACCCAGAATTATTCGAGTAGCACCGTGGTTTTGGAGATCAGGCGGCCATTTTTGCAGCGCGGGCTTTGCGCACAGGTTTGACGGGTTTCGGAACCATGGTCGGGCGGAAGGCGTCGCCAAAGAGATACTGGCGGGCGCTGTCCACCTGGCCCATGACACGGCGGTGCCATTTGACGTATTCTTTGCCCAGACGCTCCTCGGCGTTGCCGTCCTGCAGGGCGCTGTCCAGGCTCAGGCGTTCCGTGCTCAGTTCCAGATGGAAGGTGATCTCTGGAATGTGCAGTTCCACGGCTTCGAACATGTCCATCACACGCGCGGCGTAGCTGCTGTCCCAGACTTTGTCGTCCTCGTCATAGCAACTGGTCACCAGGTGGGCGATGAGATACTCCGCGTTGTCGGAGAACACCTCCGCCGCCTCGGTCACCGAGTCAAAGCTCTCGCGGTCTGCCGTGACCGGCAGCACCACGGACAGGGCGATTCCTGCTTCCTGCAGGATCTGGTCCATCTCAGTGCCGTGGTAGAACTTGTTGAAGAACTCGCCCAAGCCGGTGCCGACATCCAGGATCGTCAGCGGTGAGGCATCGACATGCGCGAAGAACTTGTTCGGCGTCAGCGTGCTGGCGTCGAGCGGGGTGGAGCCTGCGGGGGCAGGAGAATCCTCTTCGGTGAGGGAGAGGAGTTGATGAGAGACACCATACTGCTGGAGGTAGCGGTGGAAGCAGAGCGCCAGAGTGCTCTTGCCGGTGCCGGGATAGTCGTTCTGGATGAGGATGAGCTTCTTCATATTGATTTAATGCGAATTGCACAGTTATTCTGCAAATTATGGTAAATATTGCAAGCTTAAATATTTTATGTTTCCATAATTTCAATATGAGGGGGCCTCAACCCATTTGAGTTACGCAGGGAAATCAGGGTTTGTGACGACTGGTTGACCGGGCGTCAAAAAAGTGCGTTTTGGGGTCAAAACACCGCCTCAGGTCGGCAAATTCCAGCCGAAGCCGCCCTTGCGCAGCCGCATTCAGGCACTACTATCCGCGCTCTCAGCACCTCCTACCCCGTGGTGTAATGGTAACACAGGAGATTTTGATTCTCTCGTTCAAGGTTCGAATCCTTGCGGGGTAACCACCATGGCGGTTTCAGCGTGTGGCCGTGTTTGCGGCCCCGTCTTGCACGAAGGACTCGTCCGTGAGAGACCTCAAAAACGCCACCAGATCGGCTTTTTCCTGCTTGGTGAGCTGAATTCCGGCCTCGGGATGCTTGGCGAGGTTGGGATCGAGTGTCGCAGATCGGCGCATGCCGCCGCTGTAGTGCTCCACCACCTCCTCCAGGGTGCCAAACCGCCCGTCGTGCATGTAGGGCGCGGTCAGGGCGATGTTTCGCAGGCTGGGCACCTTGAATTTGCCGCGGTCGGCCTTGTTCTGGGTCACTTTCATCAGTCCAACATCCTCGACCGCCAGTTCGAGGCCGTTGTTCGCAAAGGTCTGGCTCACGAACAAAGTCCCGCCATGACAGTGGAAGCAGTCCGCGCCGCGCAGGCCGCGTTTGGGGTCAAACTCGGTCACAAAGAGCTGCAAACCGCGCTTTTCGCTCTCCGTGAGCTCCGCCACTTTTCGAGCCGCCTGGTCAAAGCGCGACTCCTGCGAGATCAGCGTCAGCAAAAACTGCTCCAGCGCCAGCGCGATGCGATCTGGCGTGATTTCCGGTGATCCAAATGCCTGCGCGAAGATTTGCGCTGATTCCTCGTCCGCCCGCAGCTTCGTCACGACGTTTTCGAGCGTCTCATTCATCTCCTGGTGGTCCTGGATCGGCATCAGGACTTGCTGTCGTAGCGTCGGGGCGCGTCCGTCCCAGAAAAACGCCTGGCTCCAGGCCAGATTGAACAAGGGCATCGCGTTGCGGCTGCCCGTCTGTCCTTCCGCACCCAGGCTGAAGCGTCGGGCATTGGCAAAGGCGCGGGTTTGATCATGGCATGAGGCGCAGGACTGTTTGTTGTTGATCGAAAGCCGTGTGTCATGAAACAACCGGCGGCCCAGCGCCACACCTTCCCGCGTGAGCGGATTATCCTGTGGAAACTTCACCTGCGGAAAACGCTGGGTGATCGCTGGTTTGAACGGATGCGTGCCCGGCGGGGCAGGAACGGCTGCTTCAGTGAAGGCGGGAGCCTGATACACATCGTAATTCACGCCACGCACCCGAAACGCCTGCTCGATGTTCTGCTTCAGCCGGGCCGCGAGTGGATCGCCCGCGCGTGAGTGGGTGGAGGTGTCGTCTTTGGCGAAATCCACGCCCTCCAGCACTCGGTTCAGGTCAAACTCCACCGCCAGCGTCAGCGGCCTGCCGCCGCGAAACTCCACCGGCAGTTCCACCGTCATCAACTGCGGCGCGTTGGCGAGGTGAAACGAGAATCCATCCGCCTTGCCGTTATGCTGCCAGCGGCCTTCCAGCGCCAGAAAGATGTAGCCGCCCAGCCAGCCCCAGTGCAGCCCGTTCACCTGCGGATTCAAGGCATGACCAGGCGGAAACGTGCCGGGATCGGCCTTGTTCGTCGCCTCATCCACACCGATGCGGAAGCGCAGGCCGGTATATTCACCCTCCGGCGTCCCCCAGCCCTCCGCCGTCATCGACTTGCCCGGAGCCGCGCTCAAAAACGCAAACCAGTCCCGCGACTCCGCCCAGGAACCGTCTTTTTTCCGCAGCGCGAGTCCCGACAGTAGAAAATCCAGCCGCGACACCTTCACCGCAGGTTTGCCGTGCAACGGCTGGTTCATAATCAGATCCTCGCTTCCGTCCTTGGGCAGAATCTGCAAACGAAACGCCTGTCCCCGCGCCTCAATGCCCATCAGCATGACCGCGAGCCAGACCAGCAGGAACGCTGGTCTCGGGAAGCTATCGGTAAAGCTGCGAACCATGCAAAAATGTCATGTCCTCTGCCGGAAGCGGCAAGTGATTCCATTGTAAGCCGCCTTACTTCTGCGCATCCAGGAAGTCACACACCGCCGCCGCCATCGCGGCCACGCCGGTTTTGATGCTTTCCTCGTCGCAGTCATACATGGGTGTGTGGCCGCCGTAGGTCATGCCTTTGGCCTCGTTGGCGACTCCCAGGCGGAAAAAGAAGCCGGGGACGACTTGTGCGAAGTAGCTGAAGTCCTCGCCGCCCATGCCGGGGATCAGCTCGATGACGTTCTTTTCACCGACGATACGCCTGAAGGCTGGGAGCGTGGCTTCAACGAGCTTCAGATCGTTTTGAATGCTCGGATAAGTCTTGCGGTATTCCATCTTGTAGGTCGCCCCGTGCGCCTCGGTGATGCCTTTGAGGATGCGGTGCATCTGCTCGATGATGCCATCGCGAAAATCCGCGTCGTAGGTGCGCACCGTGCCGCCCAGCTCGACAGTTTCGGCGATGATGTTCTCCCGGTCGCCGCCCTTGATCGTGCCGATGCTGATGACCAGCGGCTGGCGTGTGTTCGTCTGGCGGCTTTTGATCATTTGCAGCGCCATGATCGCCTCCGCGGACACGGCGATGGCATCCACGCCTTTGTGCGGCGCGGAGCCGTGCGCCATTTTGCCTTTGATGACGATGTGGAAGCGGTCGCTGTTCGCGTTGTCGATGCCCGGCGTGTAACCGATCTGCCCGGCCTTCAAATAATGCACGCCATCATCCGTAGTGCCCGCCGGTTGTACCACCGCCGTCGTATGCAGGCCGAACACCGCCGCTGGCTTCGGATTTTCCATCACACCCTCGGCCACCATCAGCTTCGCGCCCCAGTCGCCTGTGAATGTGGCAGGCATGGCTTCTTCCGCAGGTTGAAACAGGAACTTCACGCTGCCTTTGACGAGATCGCGGTGCCTGGAGAGCAGTTCCGCCACACCCAGTGCGCACGTCACATGCACGTCATGTCCGCAGGCATGCATCACCCCCGGATTCTGCGAGCGATACGGCACGCTGCGCAGTTCCTTGATCGGCAGCGCGTCCATGTCCGCCCGCACCGCCACGCAAGGGCCGTCTTGCCCGCCTTTGAGCAAGGCGACGACGCCATGCTTTGCCACGCCGGTCTTGATGTCGGTGAATCCCAGTTCCTTCAAACGATCCGCCACCAGTTTCGCGGTCCGCACCTCCTCATTCGACAACTCCGGGTGCATGTGGATGTCCCGCCGGATCTCCACCAGCTTCGGAAACATTTCCTCGAGGCTCTTTTGGAAAATGGCGTCGCGTGTTTCAGCGGCCAGCGCCGGAGTGGCAAGGAGCAGGAGGGAAAAGAATTTCAGCGGGCGCGGTGAAGGTGTCATCCCACCAGCTACGCCGGTTGTGGAGTTCCCTTGCGTCGAAATCTCCTTCAGGTCATGCGCCGCCAGTTGATTCACGTTCCATTTGAGGCCATGAGCGGGTTCATCTCATGTCCGACCCTCACGGCTACGAACTCCTCGACAGCGGCTCATTTCAGAAGCTGGAACGCTTTGGCAGCGTCGTGCTCTCACGGCCCTGTGCGCAAGCCGTGTGGGCACAGACCCTTCCCAAGTCTGACTGGCAAAAAGTAACCGCCACCTTCTTCCGAGACGGAGGCAATCAATGGCGCGGACGCGACAAACTGCCCGAAACCTGGATGATTGACGTCGATGGCACCAAGTTTCAGCTCAGTTCCACCGACTTCGGCCATCTCGGCATCTTTCCCGAGCAGCGTGACCAGTGGCGGCGCATCCGTGAAACCTGCGCGGAGTATGCCAAGCGTCACGGCAGGCCTGCTCGTGTGCTCAATCTCTTCGCCTACTCCGGCGGCAGCACGCTGGCGGCGGCGTTAGCAGGTGCGGAGGTTTGCCACGTCGATGCCTCGAAGGGCATGGTCGATTGGGCACGCAAGAACGCCGCGCTGAACGGTCTCGAAGAAAAGCCCGTGCGCTGGATTGTGGATGACGTGACGAAGTTCCTGGAACGCGAATTGCGCCGTGAACGCCAGTACGATCTGCTTATCCTCGATCCGCCCAGTTACGGCCGCGGTGCGAAGGGCGAGGTCTTCAAAATCGAAAACGACCTTCCGCCGCTGCTCGCCTTGCTCGGCAAACTCATGTCGCAGCAACCGCTCGGCGTCCTGCTGTCCTGCCACACGCCGGAACTCACTCCCATCTCGCTCCATCACATGCTCTTGCAGCAATTCGGCCGCAACGGCGGCAAGGTGGAACACGGCGAGATGCAGCTTCGCGGCGCGTCGAACGTTCTGCCCGTTCCTAGCGGCAGTTTCGCCTGGTGGCTCGCCTGATTGAGCATTCGACATTCCGCCTTCGTCATTCGACATTTCCTCAATGCTCAGCTTCCTCCTCCGCCGCGCCTTCAGCAGCGTGATCGTGATCTTCTGCGTGATCTCGATCACGTTCGTGCTCGCGCGGATCACGAAAGGCGGCCCGTTTGACAAGGAGAAGGAGCCTCCGCCGCACATCAAGGAGGCGCTGCTCACACGCTACAAGCTCAACGGCACCGTTTGGGATCAATACACCGCCTATGTCGGCTCACTGGTGCGTTTCGACCTTGGTTTGTCCACGCGCTATCGCGATTGGCGTGTCTCCGAGCTGTTGCGGCAAAAAATGCCGAACTCCTTCGCGCTCGGCTCGCTGGCCTTCGTGATCGCGAGTTGTGCGGGCGTTTTCCTCGGCAGTCTCGCCGCGATGAAGAAGGATACCTGGATCGACCGCTCGTCCATGTTCGGCGCGCTGCTGTCCATTTCGATTCCCTCATTCATCAGCGGCCCGTTCTTGATCGCCGTAGTCGCCTTGTGGCTCGGCTGGCTGCCGGAAGGCGGCTGGGGCACGTTGCAGCAGATGATTTTGCCCGCGATCTGCCTTGCCGCGCCCTACATCGCCTACGTCGCCCGTTTGATGCGCAACAGTCTGCTGGATGTCTTGAAGAGCGATTTCATGCGCACCGCTCGCGCCAAGGG
>DNXB01000035.1:0-651 GCA_003506995.1 Verrucomicrobiales bacterium | reverse complement strand
GCTGCTCGTGCTCTTCAACCTGTTCGTGGACGTGCTCTACACGCTGCTGGACAAACGCATCAAACTCTATGCCTGATGCCGCCGCTCCAGCACGAATCGCACGGCCCGACGGCTGGCAGATCCTCAAGCGCAACCGCGCCGCGGTCATCGCGCTAGGCTTTCTGGTCGGCTTGTCGCTCATCGCCATCGTCGTGCCGATGTTACTGCCAGAGTCGTTGAAAGCCACCAGCAGCGCCTCATTCGTGCCGCCGATGCAAAGTGCGGTGGAAACCTCCGCGCTGCATGTGCTTGGCACGGATGTGAACGGCCAGGACATGCTTTACCGCGTTCTGGCCGGTGCGCGTGTCTCCCTCGGCGTAGGTCTCGTCGGCGCTCTCATCAGTCTCGTCATCGGCACACTCTACGGCATGATCAGTGGTTATGCGGGCGGGCGGATCGATGCGCTCATGATGCGCACCGTCGAGGTGCTGCAATCCGTGCCGCGCATTCTGTTCATCATGATCCTCATCGCCGCGCTGGATGATTATGTGAAGGAATGGGTCGATGGCTGGCGTCTCGCGGCCCAGGCACGGAACTGGACCGGCCTCGCCAGCAGCATGAGCGATTTGAAGGCTTACTCGAAGGTGCTGGTGATGATCGTGTCCCTCGGCC
>DNXB01000156.1 GCA_003506995.1 Verrucomicrobiales bacterium | reverse complement strand
CCTGCCGATGACGAGCGTGATCGTCCGATCGTCGGTGAATATCAACGCGGGCGGCAGGACGAAACTCAGCGCCATCCTGCATGGCGTGCTGCTGGTGCTGTGCGTGGTCACGATGCCGCAGTGGCTCAATGAGATTCCGCTGGCGGCCCTGGCCGCCATTTTGATCACGACCGGCTTAAAGCTGGCCAGCCCCGTGTTGTTCAAGAGCATGTGGAACGAAGGCACACGGCAGTTCCTGCCCTTTGCCATCACGATCGCCGCCATTGTGCTGACGGACTTGCTCGTCGGTGTGCTGATCGGCCTGGGCATCACCATTTTGTTCATCCTGCACAGCAATCTGCGCCGCCCGCTGCGCCGCATCATGGAAAAACACTCCTCCGGCGATGTGCTGCGCATCGAGCTGGCAAACCAGGTGAGCTTCCTGAACCGGGCCACCATTGAAAAAACACTCCATGACGTGCCTCGTGGCGGCCATGTGCTCATTGATGCGCGCAGCACCGACTACATCGACCCGGACATCCGTGACCTGATTTCCGACTTCCACGACACCACCTCCAAGGCGCACGGTGTCGAGGTCAGCCTCGTTGGTTTCAAAGACCACTACGATTTCAATGACCACATTGAATTCATCGACTTCACCAGCCGCGAGGTGCAGAGCGGCCTCACCCCGGTCGCGGTGCTGGGCATTTTGCAGGACGGCAACCGGCGCTTCCTCGCCGGTGAGCGCATCCAGCGCGATTTCAGCCGTCAGGTGGCTGCCACGGCATCGGGACAGTTCCCCATGGCAGCCGTGTTGAGCTGCATCGACTCCCGCACACCGGCGGAGGTTATCTTTGACCTCGGCCTCGGGGATATTTTCAGCGCGCGTGTGGCGGGCAACATCGCCGCGCGTGATCTCATCGGCAGCATGGAATACGCGTGCGTGGTGGCGGGATCGAAGCTGGTCGTCGTGATGGGGCACACGAGCTGTGGCGCGGTGAATGCCGCCGTGGATCTCATTTGCAGCCAGAAAACCGCCGCGGAAGCCACTGGGTGCGGCAATCTCGACGGCCTTGTCACCGAGATTCAGCAGTGCATCGACCCGAAGACCTGCAAACTGCCCAATCAATGGCTTCCCGGCGAAAAAGCAGCCTATTCCAACGAGGTTTCCCGCTGCAATGTCATCCGCACCATCCATGTCATCCGCGAGCGCAGTACGGCGCTCGACAAGCTGGTGCGCGAGGGAAAAATCGCCATCGTTGGAGCACTGTATGACGTGAGCACCGGTCAGGTGACGTTTTTTCAAACGCAGGAGTCGAGCCTGGCGAAGCTGGAACTGCCAATGGCAACAATGGCGGTCTGAGGACTCACTCCTCCTCATCCCACCACTCCAGCAGCATCTGCCGGGCGCGGTAAACGCGGCCCTCGACACCGCGCACGGAGCAGTTCAGCACCTGGGCGCACTCCTCCTGGCTCAGGCCTTCCATCGCGGTGAGCATGAGCACCGCGCGCAGTTTTTCCGGCAGCACGGCCAGGCCGCGCTCGAGCTTTTGCAGCTCGCTGTTTAACTCAGCGCTGGCAGCCGGGGTCTGCTGCGGGCAAAGCGGCGGCTGTTCGACATCATCGAGCGCGATGGTGCTGTCGCGCTGGCGTGTGGAGCGCGTTTTGGCGCGGTCGCGGCACAGATTCAGCGCGATTTGATACAGCCAGGTTGAAAATTTCGCGCGGCCCTCGAATTCCGGCAGCGCTTGCCACGCGCGCACGAAAGCGTCCTGGCACACTTCACGCGCGTCCTCCACGCAGCGAAGCCAGCGGCAGCAGAAGTTGAACAAGCGCTCCTCATGCTGCCGCACCAGCCGCTCAAACGCCGCCATGTCCCCCGCCTGGGCGGCGTGGACATTGGCCTGCTCCAGAGGCTCCGCGCATGTGGCGGCAGAACTCGCGAAGGGCAGGGGAAGGTCAATGTTCGCGGGCAAGGCTGTCATGGGTCCATTCCACCAGTTTTTTTGCCTGCGCCGGCCGCAGGTAGCGCTTCATCGCGAAGAAATGCTCCAGTGTCATGCGCTGCAGCTCGCCCTGGGCTTTGTTCAGCCGCTCAAGCGCAGATTTTAGCCGCGCATCATCCACCCGGGCCTCACTGATGGCCGCCGCGACTTCAAGACCGGCGGTACGAATGTCTTCCTTCAAGCGAACGCGCTGCTGCTCAAACTCCGCCTCAATCGGCTCCAGCGTTTCGTGCTGCTCCGGCGTGATGTCGAGATGCTCGTGCATCCACGCATGGAAATCCGGCTCCGCATGATCATGCGCGTGGCTTTCGCCGTGGCGGTGCAGCGTCCAGTCGGTTACCAGCCAGGCGGTTCCACCGGCCAGAACGGCGGAGGACAGCATTGCGGCCACCATCCATTTCCCGCGTGAGGTCATGGTTTGGCGCCCTCGCGGAAAAGATTCATCGTCGGCGGTGTGGTGTGCGTCGTATCTTTCAATGCCATCGACCAGCCCACCATTCCGGCCGTCACAACGCCCGAAATGGCGGCGAGAATCAGCAGCCAGCGCACGAAGGAGCGCCAGCGTTTCGCCCGTCCATCATCCGCACGGACGCGCGCCATCACCGCGCTCTCCAGCGAAATGCCGGTCATGGCCCCGGCGTTCGCGGCGCGTTTGAGCATGTGATTTAGTTCGTTCTCATTCATCGGAGGAATTGTAAGCACATTATGACACTATTTTTGAAACTATTTCGGTCTATGGAGTCGAATAAGGTAACAACCACCGCAGGTCATGAACGCCAACCTCTATTTTCCTTCACGAGGATGGAGCCGTGCCGAAGAAAGCCACAAGCACGGCCCAGGCGGAGAAAAAGTGCCTCGCATCGGCCTGGTGCTCTCCAGCGGCGGCGCACGTGGTCTGGCGCATGCCGGGGTCATTCAGGTCTTGGAGGAAAATCACATCCCCATCGCCGCCGTGGCCGGTTGCAGCATGGGGGCCTATGTCGGCGCTCTCTGGGCCGCCGGACTGAATGGCATGCAGCTTGAAGCACGGGGGCGCGAAATCAAAGACCGCAAAGCTCTCAAAGCGCTGCTCGATTTCGTCATTCCGCCCTCCGAGGGCTTGATTCGTGGTGAAAAAATCCGCCGGCATTTCGAGCGTGATCTCGGCACCAAGACCTTCGCCGATCTCGACAAGCCGCTGCTCGTCATCGCCACCGATCTCGACCGTTTGACGCCGCATGTTTTTGACTCCGGCTTCGTTTCGCATGCGGTGCATGCCAGCGCCGCCATTCCGGCCATCTGCGCTCCGGTGCATCTCAACGGCCGTCGCTACACCGATGGCGGCACTTCGGAGCCGCTGCCTGTCACCCTGCTCAAGAATCGACTGCATCTCGATCACATCATCGCGGTGAATGTCATGCCAATGCCAGGCGATTTCGAAGCAGCCCTTGATGGCGCTCTCGTTATAGATGACAAGGCACCGGGCAACTTCTTCGCCCGCATCTTCCGTTTGTTCTGGCGCAAGCTGAACCTCCTCGCCGCTGGAAACGTGCTCGACACTTTCCGCCGTGCGTTGATGGCCGCGCAGCTTCGCCTCATCGCCAAAGAGGAGGCTGCCGCCGATGTCGTGATCCATCCGCGTTTCACCGCCTCGACGTGGCACGACTTTGAAAATTTTGGACACTACCTGCAGGCCGGTCGCGATGCCGCCGAAGCCGCGCTGCCTGCCATTCGTGAACTGCTTTCGCCAACCCAACTCAACCAGGAGACAATCAGCCATGAAATTGCTCCCTCACACACCCGATTGGAATGCCTCGCCGCCTGAAGTCTGGAAACACTGGCAGCTCGTGCAACTGCGCGACTACCTGAACCGTCGTGTCATCCCGTTCAGCGCGCATTACGGACGTCTGTTCAAAGAACACGGCATCCATCCGCTCGACATCAAGTCGCTTGAAGACTGGAGTCGAGTGCCATTGACCTCGAAGCAGGATCTCGCCAATCCGCGTGACTTCGTGCTCATGCCAAATGAAGCCGTGCTTCGACGTGAGCCCGGCATGATATTCACCGCGCTGTTGCACGGAAAAAATGCCGCCAAGGAGCAGGCGGAGGCCGAGTTTCGCCCGATTTTGCTCACCAGCACCACGGGCCGCAGCGCCGACCCCGTGCCGTTCCTCTACACCAAGCACGATCTGCATAATCTCGACATCAGCGGCACCCGTTTGATGCTCGCAGGCCGCTCGCAGCGCGAATACCGCCACATCAATCTCTTCCCGTATGCGCCGCATCTCGCCTTCTGGCTGGCACATCATGCAGGACTCGGCTTCGGCACCTTCATGCTCAGCACGGGCGGCGGCAAAACGCTCGGCACCGATGGCAACATCAAGCTGATCGACAAAATCCAGCCGGACATCCTCATCGGCATGCCCACCTTCATTTATCATGTGCTGCGTGAGGCGCACGAAACTGGCAAACGCTGGACCAATCTCAAGCGCATCGTCCTTGGCGGCGAAAAAGTGGCCGATGGCCTCCGCGCCCGCTTGCGTGATCTCGCCACGGCTCTCGGCAGCCCTGACGTGCATGTCATGGCCACCTATGGCTTCACCGAGGCCAAGATGGCCTTCCCCGAATGCGTCGGTGAATCCCACGAAGCCAGCGGCTACCACCTCAGCCCGGATCTTGGCCTCGTCGAAGTCATCGACCCGAAAACCGGGGAACTCGTCCCCGATGGTCGTCCCGGTGAGATCGTTTTCACACCGCTCGACGCGCGTGGCACCGTCGTCCTGCGCTACCGCACCGGCGACATTGCCGAAGGCGGACTCACTTGGGAGAAATGCCCCAACTGCGGACGCACCTGCCCGCGTCTGCTTGGCCCCATCTCCCGTGTCAGCGAGGTCCGCGAGTTGCACATCGACAAGCTCAAAGGCACGCTCGTGAACTTCAATCTGCTCGAACACCTGCTCGACGATCAGAAAGGCATCGCCGCCTGGCAGATCGAGCTGCGCAAGCGCAATGATGACGCCCTCGAAACGGACGAAGTTCACCTCCACCTCACCGCCGAGCCCGGTGTCCACGAGGCGGATCTCGAACTCGCCGTCTCCCGCCGCTTCCACGAAGCCACCGAGATCACACCGAACGAACTCCACTTCCACACCCTCGCCGAACTCCGCGATCAACTCGGTGTCGGCCGCCTCCTCAAAGAGGAAAAACTCGTCGATCACCGCCCCAAAGCCCACACCGCCGCATCTCATGTGGCCCTCAGCTCCTAACGCCATGAAAACTCCCTCACTTGTCATCGTCGCCGCTGTCCGCACGCCGTTTTCACGAGCAGGCACGGATCTCGCGCACCTCGACGCCGTCGAGCTCGGACGCCATGCCGTTGCAGCGCTGCTCACCCGCACCGGCATCGATCCCATGCTCGTCGATGAAACCATCATCGGCTGCGTCGGTCAGCCGCCGGAAGCCATGAACATCGCCCGCGTCATCGCTTTGCGCGCCGGTTTGCCCGAATCGAAGCCCGCCATGACGGTGCATCGCAACTGCGCCTCCAGTTTGGAGGCGCTCACGCTCGCACACGCCAAAATGTGCGCCGGGCAGGGGGAGGTCTTCATCGTTGGCGGCACAGAAAGCATGAGCAACATGCCTCTCTACTTCTCACGCCCTGCCGTGGCCAAGTTCACCGCCATGAGCCGCGCCCGCGACTTCACCGGCCGCGCCAGAGCCGCGCTGAATTTCCGTCCGTCTGACTTCGCACCCGTGATCGGCATCAAACTCGGTCTCACGGATCCTGTTTCCAATTTGAACATGGGCCAGACCGCCGAAGTGCTCGCACGCGAGTTCGGCATCACGCGTGACATGCAGGACGCCTTTGCCATGCGCAGCCATCTGCGCGCCACACAGGCCAACCACCTCCTCAATCAGGAAATTGCCCCCGTTCTGGGTAAAAACGTCGTCGCCACCGACAACGGCATCCGCGCTGACTCCAGCCTCGAAAAGCTCGCCAAACTCAAACCGCTTTTCGATTCGCTGACCGGCAGTGTCACCGCAGGCAACTCCTCGCAAATCACGGATGGTGCCGTCGCCTTGCTTGTCGCGAGCGAAGAAGCCGCCGCTGCGCACAATTGGAAGCCGCTCGGGCGTCTCGTCAGCTATTCCGCCACTGGTTGCGATCCTTCGCGGATGGGCCTCGGCCCCGTTCGTGCCATGGATGCGGCGTTGCATCGCAGTGGTTGGAAGCTCGATGACGCTGATGTCATCGAGATCAACGAAGCCTTCGCCGCGCAGGTGCTCGCCGTGATGAAATGCCTCGCCGATCCTGCCAGCGCCCGCCGCGCCGGATTGGAAGCGCCGCTTGGCGAGATTGATCCTGCGAGGATCAACGCCTGCGGCGGTGCCATCGCTCTCGGCCATCCAGTCGGTGCCAGCGGTGCCAGACTCGTCCAAACGGCCCTCAACCAACTTCATGCCACCGACACCAAACGTGCCGTGGTCAGTCTTTGCGTTGGCGGAGGTCAAGGCATGGCCGCCTGCCTCGAAGCATTATGAATTTCAAGCTCATCAACCGCATCCAACTCTACGTCATGAAAACGCTCCTTGTTGACCGCCCCTCTGTCATTCACGATCCTCCGCATGTGCTGGAGGGCATCGTCCATGGTCATCCCATCCCCGCGAAGCACTTCCGGCTCGACGTGGATCACGACGGTATCGCCTGGCTTGTTTTCGACTCACCCAAGTCCTCCGCGAATGTCTGGAATGAGGAAACGCTGCGAGAGTTCAACCACAACCTCGAGTCCCTTGAGCACGACACACGCGTGAGAGCGCTGGTGCTTCGCACGGCCAAAGATCGCATCTTTGTGGCTGGCGCGGACCTCAAAGGCATTCGCAGCATGCAGCCTGTGCGTGTGAACGACCTCATCTGGCTCGGTCAGGCGGTGTTTGACCGCCTCGCACGGCTGCCTGTGCCGAAAATCGCCGCGATTCACGGCGCGTGCATGGGCGGTGGCTTTGAAGTCACGCTGGCCTGCGACTGGCGCATCGCCAGCGATCATCCCTCGACGAAAATCGGCCTGCCGGAGACACAGCTCGGCATCCTGCCCGCCTGGGGCGGCTCCACACGGCTGCCGCGGCTGATTGGTGTGCGCAAGGCGCTCGATCTCATCACCAGCGGCAAACTGCTCAGCGCATCGGCGGCGAAACATGCGGGTCTCGTCAGTCATGTCGTGGCTCCCGAGCATCTCGAAACCCTCGCCCGTCGTCTTGCCCACGAAAAACGGCCCGAACCTCGGTTCCGCCTCGAAAACCTCTTTTCGCCGATCATCCGCCGCTTCACCACGAAGAAGGCTTTGGCGAAAACACGCGGGCTTTACCCCTCGATCACCAAGGCCATCGAAGTCGTCACGCATGCTGTGCATGGTGATATCGACGCGGGTTTGCTCCTGGAGCGTGAGGCCGTGGCAGAACTCATCAAGGGCAACGACTCGGCCCGGTTGATCGATCTTTTCTTCAAGCGCGAAGAAGCCAGCAAGCGTCCTGCTCTCGTCGGGACAGCGATTCCCATTCACGATGCCGTGGTCATCGGCGCTGGCGTGATGGGATCGGGCATCGCGCACACACTCGCTTCGCGTGGCGTTCGGGTCTTGATGACCGACGTCACCTCCGACAGCCTCGCGCGTGGCCTGGAACGGATTCATGGCCTCGTTTCAGAAGCCGCGCGCCGCAGGCTGGTCAGCAAAATCCAGGCGCGTGACACGCTCGACCGCATCAGCACCACGCACACGCCCGTGCCGCTCACGCGTCATCATCTCATCATCGAAGCGGCCACGGAGAGCATGGATCTGAAGAAAAAGATATTCGCTGATCTCGCAGCCCGTGTTTCGAGCGACACCATCCTCGCCACGAACACCAGCGCGCTTTCCGTCGCCGAACTCGCGCAGACCGTGCCGCACCCCGAGCGCGTGATCGGCCTGCATTTCTTCAATCCCGTGCATCGCATGCCGCTGGTGGAGATCATCACGCTTCCAGAAACCGCGCCGGATGTGCTCGCCACCGCGATCACCTTTGTGCAGAAGCTGGGCAAGACGCCCGTCGTGGTTAAAGACAGCCCCGGCTTCCTTGTGAACCGTATCCTGGTGCCCTATCTCATGGAGGCCGTGCGTTTGCATGAAAGCGGCATTCCGGTGAAGGACATCGACGACTCCATGCTCGAATTCGGCATGCCGATGGGGCCGATGCGCCTGCTCGATGAAATCGGTCTCGATGTCGCCGCGCACGTCGCCAAAACGCTAGCCGCCGCCTTCCCGGATCGTTTTCCGAAGTCCGATGCGCTCGACAAGCTCGTCGCCGGCGGCCATCTCGGCAAAAAAACCGGCCAGGGCTTCTATCGCTATGAAAACGGCAAGGAGATCGAACCCGACAGGCACGCCGACCTGCCAAGACACGAGAGCATTGGAACGAACCTCGCGCTGCTCATCAGCCAGGAGGCGATGCGTTGCCTCAAGGAGGGCATCGCCCGCAACGCCGACGACATCGACCTCGCGATGGTGCTCGGCACCGGCTACCCGCCGTTTCGCGGCGGCCCCATCACTTTCGCCCGGGACACGGGCATCATTGATTATTGAACCACAAACAGGAGAACAAGGCCATGAACCCGACTCTCGAAGAAACCAAGACACTCATCGACACCTCGCGCATGAACGCGGGGCAGCGCGCCGCGCTGGAAATGGCGGAAGCCGCTCGTGACGAGCGGCGCAACACTGGTCTCGCCGCCGGGATTTTCTTTGGCGAGCCGGATTTCGACAGGCTGCTGCCGTTTCCGAAACAAAGCGTCGAAGATCATGATCAAGGCGATGCTTTCCTGCGTCGTCTCGAAGCGGTGCTCGATAAACATGCTGATCCCGATGCTATCGACGCAACGGGCGAGATTCCTGACGAGTTGTTGAACGAGCTCGCCAAGATCGGGGCCTTCGGCATCAAGATTCCGGTCAAGTATGGAGGCTTGGGGCTGTCGCAGACGAACTACTCGCGCTCTGCGATGCTGCTCGGCAGCCGCTGCGGCAATCTGGCGGCGCTGCTTTCCGCGCATCAGTCGATTGGCGCGCCGCAGCCGCTCATTTTGTTCGGCACCGAGGAGCAGAAGGCGAAATACCTTCCACGTTGCGCGCGTGGTGAGATCAGCGCGTTTGCTTTGACTGAAAATGACGTCGGTTCTGACCCGGCGCGGATGAAGACTGAGGCGGTGCTGGATGGGGATGACTACATCCTCAACGGCGAGAAGCTGTGGTGTACGAACGGCACGAAGGCCGGAATGATCGTGGTGATGGCGAAAACGCCGCTGCCTGGCAAACCGCATGCCACCTCGGCTTTCATCGTTGAAACAAGCTGGTCGGGCGTCGAAATCATTCACCGCAGCCGCTTCATGGGCCTCAAGGCGCTCTACAACGGTGTCATCCGTTTTGAGAATGTGCGAGTCCCGGCGGTCAATGTGCTCGGTGGTGTGGGTCGCGGCCTCAAAGTGGCATTGACGACGCTGAACACGGGCCGCATCACACTTCCAGCCGCCTGCACGGGCTTGTCACAGCGCTGCCTCGACATCAGCACACGCTGGGCGCGAAGCCGCGAGCAGTGGGGGCAGCCGATTGGCCGCCATGCCGCCATCGCGGACAAACTCAGCCGCATGGCCGCCGACACTTTTGCGATGGAGAGCGTTGTTCGTTATGTCTCCGCTCTTGTGGACAAAGACAAGCACGCCGATGTGCGCCTCGAAGCCGCGATTGGCAAGCTCTGGGGCAGTGAGAAGTCGTGGCGCATCATGGATGACACGATGCAGATTCGTGGCGGTCGCGGTTTTGAAACGGCGCAGTCGCTCAAAGCTCGTGGTGAAGTGCCGGAACCGGTGGAACGGCTGTTTCGCGACTCGCGCATCAACACGATCTTCGAGGGCAGCAGTGAGATCATGCGCCTGTTCATCGCCCGCGAGGCACTGGAACCGCATTTGCGGCTGGGCGCGGAAGCCGTGAACTCGACGCTGCCGTGGAAAGCTCGTGCGAAGGCCGCGCTGCGCGCTGCCAGGTTCTACGCGACATGGTATCCGCTGAAATGGCTGCCGTTTGGCGCTGGGGATGCCAAGGAACGGCTGCATCCCGATCTGCAGGCCGATTTGGACGCCGTGGCGCGTCTGAGCCGCAAGCTGGCGCGTGATATGTTCCTCGCGATGGCGATGAACGGGCCGAAACTCGAAAAACGGCAGGTGTTGCTCGGTCACTTCGTCGATGTCGGCGCGGAGTTGTTTGTGTGGGGCTGCGCTTTGGCGCATGCCGAGTCCAAAATCACCGATTCGTCGATGCAGGAGGAGGAAATTGGCAAACTCGTGCGGTTGGTGAGTTTCTTTGGCAAGATCACCCGCGAACGCGTCGCGGCGAGTTTTGCCAAACTACGCGCCGGAGTGGACTCCGAGAGCTGGAAGGTGGCGCAGGAACTTTGAACTGGCGTGGATGCTGCTGGTGGGATTAAAACTTGGCCGTTTTCCGAACCGGCCACCACCTGCCCAAACATTCACCGCCATGCTCAAAGAATTCAAGACATTCATCCTCAAAGGCAACGTCATCGACCTCTCCACCGGTGTGATCATTGGTGCGGCGTTCACCGGCATCGTCACGGCTTTTTCAAAAGGGATCGTGGAGCCGATCCTGGCTCTGTTTGGCGGTGGCCCGCGCCCCAAGCTGACGATCCCGATCAAGGAAACGATGGTCGAGGTGGCAAAACTGGGCACGGATGGCAAACCGGTCATGGAGAACGGCAAGGCGGTGATGGAAACGGTGCCGAAGATCGTCGAACTCGATCTCGGCCTCATCATCGGCGCCGTGGTCAGCTTCCTCATCACGGCGGCTGTCGTCTTTTTTGTGATTGTGAAGCCGGTCAACAAGCTGATGTCATTGACGAAGAAAAAGGAGGCCGAGGCTCCGCCGCCCGCGCCTGCGGCGGACATCCTGCTGCTCACGGAAATCCGCGATCTGCTGAAAAAGTAGGACGCTACGGTGACTCGGCTTCTTCGTTGCGCTCGACGAAACGCATGGCGTGGTCGATGAAGCGAAGGAGGACGTCGTCGGTGGGGCCGTTGCGGTTTTTGGCGATGATTAGCATGGCTTCGCCCTTTTTCTTTTCCTCGGCCTCCTCGTCCTCGACCTCCATTTTGGCGCCGGCGTAGTCGGAACGGGTGAGGAGGCCGACCATGTCGGCGTCCTGCTCGATGGAGCCGGATTCGCGGAGGTCGGAGAGCACGGGGCGCTGGCCTTTGCGGGATTCGACGGCGCGGTTGAGCTGGGCAAGCACGATGATCGGAACGTTGAGTTCTTTGGCGAGACCTTTGATGCCGGCGGAGATTTCGGCGATCTCGATCTGGCGGTTGTCCTTTGCGCGGCGGCTCTGAGAGGTGACGAGCTGAAGATAATCGATCATGATCATCTGGATGCCGTGCTGTTTTTTGAGGCGGCGTGACTTGGCGCGCATCTCCATGATGTCGAGACCTGGCGTTTCATCGATGAAGATGTGGGCTTTTTGCAGGTCGCGCGTGGCTTTGGCCAGCGCGTCCTGTTGCGCACGCGAGAGCAGGCCGCGTGAGAGATCCTGCATGCTCAGGCGCGCACGGGAGACGAGCAAACGACGAACGAGCATGGTGGCGCTCATTTCGAGGCTGAAGACGGCGCAGGGCGTGTTGCAGTCCACGGCGATGTGCTCGACGACGTTCATGGCGAGCGAGGTTTTGCCCATCGACGGACGGGCGGCGATGACGAACATTTCACCGCCTTGCAGGCCGGAACTCATGCTATCGAGCTTGCTGTAGCCGGTGGAGAGGCCGCGGAGCTGGCCGGGATGCTCCAGCATGTACTGAATGCTGTCGATGGCATCCATGACATGGGTGGAGAGCGTTTTAATGCCTTCTTTGGCCCCGACAGACTCGCGCACCGCCAGCACACGCTGCTCGGCGTGGTCGATGAGCGTGTCGATGTTCTCATCCATCTGCTCTTTGCCGTGCTCGTAGGCGTGGTGGATGTTCAGCGAGCTGGCATGGATGAGCTCGCGCAGGATGTGCTTGTCGAGAACGATCTTTTTATAATACGGGAAGTGCGAGGGGATCGGGACGAAGGCGAAGAGTTCCGAGATCGCGGCTGCGCCACCGACTTTGTCGAGGAGGTTCTGCTCCCGCAGGGCGTGGGTGAGCGTGACGGGATCGACAGGGAGGTTTTTGTCATAAAACTCCAGCAGCTTCTCGTAGATGGTGCGGTTGGCGTCGTGGTAAAAGGCCAGGGCAGGCAGGGTCACACGGCATTCGCTCAGGCGCTCGACGGGGTCTTGCAGCAGGCAGGAGAGGACGCCTTTTTCGGCCTCGTCACTGAAAGGCAGGGCACGATTGAAGGAGGCGAGCAGTTCCTCTGCGGAGGGGATTTCGTTGCGCTTTTTGAAATTTTCCCGTTTTGGCGTGGAAACGGCGGCTTCGCCTGGTGATGCGATTGAGGCGACGTTGGGAGTGGAGTTTTCGGCCATGCGAGGACGGCCAGAATGGCAGGGCGGGGGAATCGCGTCAACGCCGCACGCGATGGAGATTGTGTGATTGACTTTGGAAAGCTTAACAAAAATCTTTCAGCTAATGCTTGATTTGTATGGGCTTTATCCTGAAAAATGAACGCTTCCCGAATCGCCGGGTCAAACTCCCTCCCCACTAACAACCAATATGTTACTCACAGCTATCAAACTCAAACTCGCGGCCATGGTCGCGGTCGCTGGCATCGACACTGCCGAAATGCCAGGTGCCTCCAAGGAATTCGTTGACGTCCTGACGAGCCTGAAGGCCGAGCAGGACAAAGTGCAGCAGAACCCTGGCACCGATCCAGACGTCAACAAGGCGTTCAACGACGCTGTCGCGAAGGTGCGAGAACTGGTGCAGAAGGGAGACAAGGACGCGACCTATGCGCTGGCCCATTGGGGCGTGCTGAGCGGCGCCAACATCAACGAGGTCGCCGCGCTGTTCCGCAAGGCCGCCGACCAGGGACAGGTGCTCGCGAAGGCGGAGCTGGCCCAGGTGCTGATGCAGGCCGGTGCGCAAAACCCGGAGGCGGTTAAGGAGGCCATCAAGCTCATCAAAGAGGCTGAGGCTGCTGACAACAAGGTGGCCCGTCGTATGCTGGCCCAGCTTCACCTGCAAGGGGTGACCGAGGGTGAAAAGGGTGTTGTCGTGGTCGAAAAAAGCGTGGCCAAGGCCAAAGAGCTTCTTGAAAGGGGCAACAAGGTTGGTGACGGCGAGGCCACACTGGGGCTGGCCCAGTTGTATTCCGCAGGCGTCGAAGGCGTCCAGCAGGACCACCAGAAAGCTCTCGACTACCTCATGGAGGCCGGCAAACAGGGCAACGCGGTGGCGCTCAGCACTTATGGTGCCCGTCTTCTGAATGGCGATCCAGACACCAATGAAAGCCCCAAGCTGGTGAAGAAGGATGTGGCCGCGGCGCTCAAAATGTTCAATGACGCTGCCGAGAAAGGTCTGGCGGCTGCCAACCGCATCCTGGGTCAGATTTATGAGAACGGAGTCGGCCCTGATGGTGTTGATGTGAAGCAGGATGTCACCAAGGCGTTTGATTACTACACCAAGGCCGCCAATGGCAACGACCCCCAGGCGCTGTTCCGTCTGGGCAACGCGTTTGAAACCGGCATCATCAAAGACCCCAAGGGCAAGCGTGATGACAAGGACAACATCCTCATCCAGCCAAACCCGAAAAGCGCCCTCGACCTCTACCGTCTCGCGGCCCAGAACAATCTGGCTGAGGCGTTCTTCAATGTGGGTGTCTATTACGAAACCGGCACCGTGGTTGACAAGGATCCGGCCAAGGCATTCACCTTCCACATGAAGGCTTCCACCGCGGGCATCCCGCAGGCGATGAACCGCCTCGCCGGCCTTTATGCCAATGGCACCGGAGTGACACAGGACTTGGTCGCGGCCGCTGGCTGGTACCAGCGCGCCGCCAGCCTGGGCTTCGCCCCTGCGCAGATCGCACTGGGCATTCTTTATGAGCAGGGAGCGGGTGTGCCACAGAGCCGCACCGTGGCCGCCGGTCATTATTCTGACGCCGCCCAGCAGGGCAATGCCCTCGCGATGCTGCGTCTGGCTAACCTCTACGCGGTGGGTGTGAATCCCGGCACTCCAGAGTTCCCCCGTGCCTGGGCTTATGCCAAGCAGGCAGACGACCTCGCCAAAGCCAGCGGCAACAAGGCTGACATCGACGTCACCGCCAATGTGATTACCCAGCTTGAGGGCAAGATGGCCGACGCCGACAAGGCCGAAGCCAGGAAAATCTACGACAAACTGCCGAAGCCACAGGCCGCCCCCGCCGCTGCTCCCACACCAGCCGCCGCTCCGGCCGCTGGTGAATCAAAGAAGAAGAAATAAGCGCTTGTCAAAATAGACCTCTTTGCTAGTCTCCGGCTCCCCAAAACAGGGGAGCCGGTTTTTTTAACTCCGGGGCATTAGCTCAGTTGGTAGAGCGCCTGCATGGCATGCAGGAGGTCAGCGGTTCGAACCCGCTATGCTCCACCACCGCCACCCTTTGCCGGATCGACGCCCATGAAGCATCTGCTGATCCTGCTGTTTGTTTTCGGCGGTGTTTGCCTGGCGC
The DNA here is from genome assembly GCA_003506995.1 of Verrucomicrobiales bacterium. GTDB lineage: Bacteria > Verrucomicrobiota > Verrucomicrobiia > Verrucomicrobiales > Verrucomicrobiaceae > Prosthecobacter. Next base: position 1,486 of record DNXB01000156.1, on the reverse strand, counting down.
CAATCGCGGCGGCTCGTGAGGTGCAAAGCCACGGCCTGTTGTTTGAGCGATGGCTCAGTGAGACGTTTTTCGGCGGCTACAAGCCTGAAAGCCACACGCAGAAGTGGGACATACCTGCTGCTGCCAATCCTGATCACGGACGTGTTCCGGTGAATCCAAAGGCGGCGAAGCATGGAACGCCAGTGGGCATGGGAGACGCGCTGAGACAGTTCGAGATTGATGAGTCCTTCCTGCTCATCGTGGGCTTCTGGGAGCAGGCGACGCCGACGGAAAAACGATGGACGAATGTGCAGGCGGTCGTTGTGAGGCCGGAAATCTGGAAAAAGCTCTGGTTCCCGGTCACGCTGGATGACCTCAAAAAACTCGATTCCATCATCAAGGACAAGTCCCTGGCGCTGGAGGAGGCGCGATCACGCGCTCAGGCGGTCAAATCGCGGCCCCCCTTCACAGAGGCGGTCATTCAAGTGAATCCCAAGATCGACAGCAGCCAGCGCCGGCTGCAGTGCAGCCTGCGATTTGACGATTTCTTCAAGCATCTCGCGCCGCAGGCGTCCTCAGCTCCCCAGGCCCTGCCGCAGGTCTTTGGAGTGCCTGTGCCAGCCGCTTTTGAGTCTTCTCCCCGCAAATTGGGACCACCGTGAGGCAAAGGAATGCAGATTGCAGTTAGACACCCGGATTTTTCCGCTCAATATCCTTGCCGTTTCAACGGGGTTTGTTAACAAATCGCCCCATAGCAGGCATTTATATGAAGTTCACCATCAGCAAGGAATCATTCCTGGACGCCATCAACCAGGTTCAGCATGTGGTCAGTTCGCGCACCACGCTCGCCATTCTCTCCAATGTCCTGCTCAAGGCCAAGGATGGAGTTTTGGAACTCACCACCACCGATCTCGACGTGGGGGTGACCTGTTCCGTTCCTGCGGAGGTCGATGAACCCGGGGCCACCACGCTGCCGGCGAGGCGTCTCGCCACCATCGTTCGTGAACTCCCATCCGAGGAGATCGAGTTCAAGGTGGACGAGAAAAACGTCGCCTCCATCCGCAGCGGCCCCAGTTATTTCAAGGTGCTCGGCCTGACGAGCGAGGAATTCCCCGCGCTGCCGCGTTTTGATGACGCGCGCGAGTTCAAGATCGAACAGCAGGTGCTGCGCGACTGCTTGCGCAAGACCAGCTATGCCATCTCGACCGATGAGACCCGCTATGTGCTCAACGGCATCCTGTTTTCCTTCAAGGACAATGCCCTCACGATGGTCGCCACCGACGGCCGCCGCCTCGCCATGGTGGAACAGGAGCTGGAGTTTCCGCAGAGCCAGGAGATCGACATCATTGTGCCCACCAAGGCGGTGAATGAACTGTCCCGCCTGCTCGGGGACTCCGGCGAGGTTTCCATCCGTGTCACCGGCTCTCAGGTCGGCTTTGATCTCGGCGACAGCCTGCTCGTCAGCAAGCTGATCGACGGCAACTATCCGAACTACCGCCAGGTCATC
>DNXB01000188.1 GCA_003506995.1 Verrucomicrobiales bacterium | reverse complement strand
GGCGGCTGGATGCCGAGGCCGAGGAAGCTCAGCGCCGCCTCAAGCAGCATGACTCCGGGCACGGTGAGGCTGGCGTAGATGATGACAGGCCCCATCACGTTTGGCAGCAGATGCTTCCACACGATGTGCCAGAAGCCCGCGCCGCTGGCGCGCGCGGCGGTGATGAACTCAAGGTTCTTCAACGCGAGCACCTGCCCGCGCACCACCCGCGCCATCGTGAGCCATTCCACCGCCCCAATCGCCACAAAGATGAGCCAGAACTCACGCCCGACGATGACCATGAGCAGGATCACGAAGTTGATGAAAGGAAACGCATACAGAATGTCCACCACGCGCATCATCGCGGAGTCGATGCGACCACCCGCGAGACCGGAGACCAGGCCGTAAAACACACCAATGATCGACGCGACCGCCGTGGCGAGCAGTCCGACCTCCAGCGACACGCGCCCGCCGTGCAAAATGCGCGTGAGCATGTCGCGTCCCAGCGGATCAGTGCCCAGCCAGTGCGCGATGCTTGGATTCGTGGCCTTGAGCTCCAGATCCTGCTCCGACTGGTCGTATGGCGAGAGTTCAGGCCCGACCCCGCACAAAACCACCAGCACGACGAGAAACCAAAACGCCCACGCATTCAAACGCTGCCGCATGAGCCGCTGCCACGCGGCCCGCATCGGGGAAATAGAGTGGTCCGCACAGTCCTCTGTGCGGTTCGTAGGCCGAGTGACATTCGAGCCGCACAGAGGACTGTGCGGACCACTTTGGCTGCCGCCTTGCTCGTTCGCGTCTTGCTTGATCGAATCACTCATGCCTGGAGCCGGATGCGCGGGTTCAGAACAGCCTGAAGGATGTCCACGACGAGATTAAAGCCAACGATGAGCGCCGCGTAAAAAGTGGAGATGGCAATCGTGAGCTGATGATCGCCATTGGTGGCCGCCGCGATGAAAAACTGGCCGAGACCAGGCAATTGGAAGATCGTTTCGACGATGAACGAGCCCGTGAGCAGTCCCGCCGCCGCAGGGCCGAGGAAATTGAGCACCGGCAGGCTGGCGAGCTTCATCGCATGCAAAAACACGACCGAGGTCTCACTCGATCCTTTCGCCCGAGCCGTGCGGATGAACTCCTGCGCCAGCGTCTCGCGCAAACTGCCGCGAGTGAGGCGCGCGATGTAGGCGCTGTAGATGATGCCAAGCGTGAGCGCAGGCAGCACCCAGTCCGACGAGTCAAACCATCCCGCGACATTGAACCACCGCAACTTCAGGCCAAACAACATCGCAATAAGCGGCCCCAGCACCATGCTGGGTGTGCAAATGCCGAGCGTCGCCGCGAAAGTGCTGGCGCGATCTTCCAGCGTGTTGGGCCGCAACGCGGCCAGCGCTCCCAGCGGCACGCCAATGGCCAGCGCGATGAGCAAAGCCGCCACACCCACCGCCGCAGACACCGGAAAGCCGGAGGCGATGATCTCATCCACACCACGTCCTTTGTAGTGATACGAGTCCGGCAGATCCAGCGTGACGTAGTGCTTCAGTTGCAGGCCGAGCTGCACGATCCACGGCTTGTTCAGACCGTAATACTCCTCCTGCGCTTTCCGCGCCTCCTCGGTGACATTGCGCTCACTTCTCACCGCGCCACCCGGCACCAGCTTCGACAGCGTGAACGTGATCGTGATCACCGCGAAGATCACGACGAGGCCCTGGATGATGCGGCTGACGAGGAAGCGGATCATTTCGACTTCTCGTAAAGATCGCCGATGTCTGCGGCGGCGAGTTCGATGAGGTAAGTGGCGATCTTGGCTCCAAGAGCCTCGAAGTAGCGCTTTCCTTTCTCGGCGGTGCTGTGCTGTGGATCGCCGCTGCCGGTGTCATTTGTGGCCTTCGTCCATGCGCGCTGCGCCCAGGCCCATTTTTCATTGATGGCTTTCAGCTTCCAGCGGTTGTCGGTGCCTGGACCCCATTCAGACTTCGGCAGCACCAGATCGGGATGCAGATGCATCATGAGGCTGGTTTCGCGCTCATCGGCATGATCGCCGACAATGGTGAAAATGTCGTCGCCTTTGACTGCGTTGAACCACGAGACCGTCGATAGAAACATCTTCGGATGCTTCCCCTGAAGCTCTCGCAGCATCTGGCGGAAGTCGTTGCCACCGTGGCCGTTCATGATGACGAATTTCATCACGCCGACGCCTTCGAGGCTGGAGATGATGTCTTCGAGCACCATCATCTGCGTGGTGGGATTCATGTTGATGCAGAACGGCACATCAAGCTGACCGGTTTGCACGCCAAAGGGCATGTTCGGCAGAATGCCGACCTTCGATCCCGCCTCCCAGGCGATGCGGCCCGCCTCGGCGGCGATGGCGTCGTTTTGCAGCGAGTCGGTGGCGTAGGGCAGGTGCCAGTTATGCGCCTCCGTGGCCCCCCATGGCAACATGGCGACCTCGTAGCGCGTGGCTTTGACGTGCTTCCAGTTCGTTTCAGCGATGATCCAGGGTCTCGGGCTCATGAGTTTAGAGTGATGGTTCATTTCAGAGCAATGCCAGCCAGGATTTCAGCGCGTGCTCCACTCGGCTCAGCGTTTCGGCATCACAGACAGTCAGGCGGCGCATTAATTGCACGTCGGGCACCGTGGCAATGGACTGCGCATCGAAAGCACCCGGATCAAATCGTGGCGCGACATGCGCCACCTCGTATTCGGTGCCGCGCAGGCTGGTGGTGCGGATCACGAAGCTCACCAGCGCCCTTTCGTTGTCCTGGTAGGGCGTGCTGAGGATCAGCACGGGCCTGATCTTTTGAACCATGCCCAGGTCGATGAGCCAGATCTCCCCGCGCTGGGCCGTCAATCGTGCCATTGCTGGCCCTCCCCTTCTTCCGCGTCGTAGAGGGCGAAAACGCTCCCGGCGGCATCGACGAGACCGTCGTGCTCGTTGAGCCAGTCACGCACCTCCCGCCGTTGTTCCGGCGCGAGGGCTTCGATGGCCTTTTCGATTTCAAGAACACTGCTCATGTCAGCATGATAACGTCCCGTGATCCCATCTCAATCTTTCTGTTTCGCTCCCTTCAGTCGAAAACGGGCCGATGAAAAGACGTTTTCCTCAGCCCTCATGTTTCGTGCCCTGATTTTTCTATGCCTCGCTTCAATGGCTGCCGCGGAGGTGTCCTTCTCGAAGCAGATCGCGCCGATTTTGATCGACCAGTGCGTGGAGTGTCATCGTGCGGGCAAGGCGAAGGGCAGCTACCGGCTCGACACGGTCGAACTGATGCTCAAAGCGGGCGACAGTGAGTCCGCGCCGGTTTTGGCAGGCAAACCGGACGAGAGCGAGCTGTTCCGGCTGATCGTGGCGCATGATGGAGACGACCGCATGCCCAAGAAGGCCGATGCGTTGCCTGAAAAGCAGATCGCGCTCATCCGTGAATGGATCGCGAGCGGCGCGAAGCAGGATGTGGCCGACAAAAAGGCCGCGCTGACCACCATCGTGCCAGAGAAGGAAAAAACCCAGGCTCCCGACCGCTATCCGCGTCCTCTGCCCGTCACCGCGCTGGCGCTGAGCCCGGATGGCAGGACGCTGGCAAGCAGTGGCTACTTTGAAGTGACGCTCTGGGATGTGGCGACGGGGAAGCTCAAATCACGCATCGCAGGCATGCCAGAACGTGTGCTGGCGCTGGCGTGGACCGCACCGGATCAACTCGCCGCCGCAGGAGGTGTGCCGGGACGTTCGGGTGAAGTTTGGACCGTGAATCCGTCCAAGCCTGCCGAGCGAAAGCGCCTCGTGAACGCCCGCGATTGCGTTTTGGCGATGGTCGCAAGTCCCGATGGCAAACGGCTGGCCTGCGGCGGCGCGGACAATCTCGTACGCTGCTTTGAGCTGCCCTCTGGAAAACAGAAATGGCAGATCGAGCCGCACGCGTACTGGATCATGGGCATGGCCTTCTCGCCCGACAGCCAGCACATCGCGACGGCGAGCCGAGATCGCACCGCGAAGCGCATCGACGCCACGAACGGTGAAATTGAAGCGACGTTCACCGGCCACGACTGCGCTGTGTTGAGCGTGGCATTCACCTCCGACAGCAAGGAAACGCTCAGCGGTGATGTGGAAGGCGAGGTTCGCCGCTGGGATCGCAATGGTGACGCGAAAAAAGACAGCACGCTGCGCCCCAGCGGCCGCACGGAAGTGCTGGCAGTAGGTTTTCTCGACGCGGAGACGCCGCTGGCCGCGACGGGCAACGGCTCAGTCGTCTCGATGGATGCGAAGGCCCGCAAGACGAAGGACAAGCTCACCCAGCACGAGGACCGCGTGAATGTGCTGCTGCTCCAGCGCATGGACAAAGCCACGCGTGTCATCACCGGCTGCCATGATGGCGTGGTGCGCATCACGGAGGCGGGAAAGTCGGAGCCGGTGTTGCAATTCACCGCGTCGCCGGGATGGTAGCGCGTCATGTTTGAGTCACGCACCGAGCCGCTCGCCCCACGCCACGTCTTCTTGCGGCGTGCGGTGAAGTTTTTCGGCCTGGCGTTTGTCGTGATCGGCGTGGCGCTTGCCATTGGCGTGCTGGGCTATCATTTCATCGCTGGCTTTGACTGGATCGACAGCCTGTTGAACGCCTCGATGATCCTGGGCGGCATGGGACCGGCGGGAGAGCTGAATTCAGACGCGGCGAAGCTGTTTGCGTCGTTTTACGCCTTGTTCAGCGGGCTGGTGTTCATTTCGGTGATCGGCATCGTGCTGGCGCCGGCGGCGCATCGGGCGCTGCATCTGTTTCACCTGGATGAGGAGGATCAAAAATCATGAGCAAACAACGCGTCGTCATTCTCGGAGCCAGCGACAATCCGGAGCGCTACAGCCATCGGGCATTGCTGCTGCTGCGGAAACACGGCCATGAGGTGGTGCCCGTGCATCCCAAGCTTACGGAGATTGAAGGCATCGCCGTGGTGGCGGATTTGAGCGCGATCACCGGCCCGGTGGACACGGTGACGATGTATGTCGGCGCGGCGATTTCGAACGGACTGGCGGAAAAGCTCACCGCGCTGAAGCCCCGGCGGGTGATATTCAACCCTGGCGCGGAAAACGCCGCGCTTGTCGCCGACTTGGAGAAAGCCGGCATCGCTTGCGAGGAGGCCTGCACGCTGGTGCTGCTGAACACGGGGCAGTTTTGAACACCCCTGGCAGGGAGCCGGTCAGTAACTGGCATTCCCATGCTCGAAATCCAAAAAGCCCGAATCTATGAGCGCAGCCGCCTGCGGGCGAAGGGGGCGAGCCAGGATGAGATCGAAAAGGCTCTGGGTCTGTCGTTCAAGCCCGCCTTTGAAAACGGAAAGCGCCGAACCAGGGAAGCGACCGAATCTGGGAGTGAGATGCCCGTGAGCCAGTTCGCGTTTCGCAGGCAAGGTTGAGCAGCGGTCTTGCCCGCCTGCCATGACCTGCTAGCATCGTGGCACACCACGCATGCCCGCGAACCGCTTTTACACATCCTTCGACTTCGAAACGCTCGATCCACGCCCGTCGCATGCCGGTGAGTACCGGAATCCGTTCCAGATCGATCGTGACCGCATCATCCACAGCAGCGCGTTCCGCCGTCTGCAAAACAAGACGCAGGTGTTTCTGTCGGGCGAGTATGATTTCTACCGCACGCGGCTCACGCACAGCATCGAGGTGGCGCAGATTGGCCGCAGCATCTGCGCCTGGCTCACGCAGCAGAGCGAGGTGCTGGGCGATGACTGCTTCATCGACCCCGATCTCGTCGAAAGCGCGTGCCTCAGTCACGATCTCGGCCATCCGCCCTTTGGTCATGCGGGTGAGCGCACGCTGCACAAGCTGATGCAGCCCTATGGCGGCTTTGAGGGCAATGCGCAGACGCTGCGCATCCTGACGCAGACACTTTTTAGCGAAGGGCGCAGCGGCATGAACCCCACACGGGCGCTGCTGGACGGCGTGCTCAAATACAAGACGATCTTCACCGAGAAGCCTGCCAACAAAGCCAACCAGTACCTTTACGACGATCAGGACAGATGGCTCGATTTCACCATGGGCAGGCAGGCTTTCCCTGTGGAGCTCCCTCCCGGCAAGGAGCGCAACGGCTTCAAAAGCATCGAATGCCAGATCATGGACTGGGCGGATGACACCGCCTACTCCCTCAATGACATCGCCGACGGCATTCATGCGGGATTCGTCAATGTTCAACGGCTGGAGCGCTGGGCGGAGGAACAAACTCTCAGCGACGACGACAAGGCCGATGTGGCCTTCCTGAGCAAGGCGATGCGGGAAAACCGTGTCGAAGGGCGCCTGAACCGCCTCATCGGCGAGTGCATCCGCGCCACGAAGCTCGTGCCGACGGCGAATTTCCTCAGCCAGAGCACAAAGCGACATCAGTTCATGCTGCAGATTGATCCCGCGCAGCGCCGCCGGGCGGATCTGCACAAAAAAATCGCGCTCGACCTCGTCTTCCTCAGCCCGCAGCTCCAGCAGCTCGATCACAAGGCCGACTTCATCCTCAAACGCGTGTTCGAGGTGCTGCGGGAGCGCTACATCGAGTCGGTGCAGTCCAAAGGACTGCACCTCATGCCTGCCACCATCGAAAAACAGATCCAGGCCGCCGAATCCACCAGCGAACGCGCCCGCCTCGTCTGCGACTGGATCGCGAACATGACGGATCACTTCGCCTTCCGCACCTACCGCCGCCTCTTCGACGCCGACTTCGGCTCGATCACGGATTTTGTGTAGATTCCGTCGAATCCCAAGGAACGTTCGACTTCGAGTGCCACTCGAAGTTACAGCTTCGCGATGCGCTTGCAGACTTCTTCCACGTTCGCGCGGCTGTTGAAGGCGCTGATGCGGAAGTAGCCCTCACCGGCGCTGCCGAAGCCGCTGCCGGGCGTGATGACGACGTTCGCCTCGTTGAGCATCTTATCAAACATCTGCCAGCTCGTGAGGCCGTTCGGGCAGCCGACCCAGACGTAGGGGGCGTTCACGCCGCCAAAGACTTGCAGCCCGGCCTTTTTGCAGGCTTCCACCAGCAGCGCGGCATTGCCCATGTAGTGCTCGATGAGCGCTTTGACCTGCGCCTTGCCCTCGGGGCTGTAAATCGCCTCGGCACCGCGTTGGACGATGTAGCAGGCGCCGTTGAACTTGGTGCTGTGGCGACGGCTCCAAAGCGGATGAATGGCCTGTTTGCCACCCGCTTTCGTTTTGCCCATGAGGCCTTTCGGAATGACGACGATGCCGCACCGCACGCCGGTGAAACCACCGTTCTTTGAAAAGCTCCTAAATTCGATGGCGCAGTCGCGAGCGCCTTCGATTTCATAAATCGAGCGTGGCAGATCTGGATCGCGGATGAAGGCCTCGTAAGCGGCGTCGTAGAGGAGCGTGGTGCCGTTTGCGAGGGCGTACTTCACCCAGGCTTCGAGCTGTGCGCGCGTGGCGACAGCTCCCGTCGGGTTGTTCGGGTAGCACAGGTAAGCGAGATCGACAGGCTCGGAAGGAATGTCAGGCACGAAGCCGTTGGCAGGCGTGCATTTGAGGTAGTGCAGGCCTGCGTAGGCACCGCTTTCATCGGCATCGCCAGTGTTGCCAGCCATGACGTTCGTATCGACGTAAACCGGATACACCGGGTCGGTGATGGCGATCTTGTTCCCCGCGCCAAAGATGTCGAGGATGTTGCCGGTGTC
>DNXB01000011.1 GCA_003506995.1 Verrucomicrobiales bacterium | reverse complement strand
GTCCCGACGGCGCGCTCTACGTCGTGGACATGTATCGCGGCATCATCCAGCACCAGAGCTTCCTCACGCATTACCTCATCGCGAACATCGAGGCGCGGAAACTTCAGCAGCCCTTCAATCAAGGCCGCATCTGGCGCATCGTGCCGGACACGAAAGAGCGCCCGCCCGTCGTGAAGGTCAGCAAAGATGTGAAAATGCTCACCCACGAAAACGGCTGGGTGCGCGACACCGCACAGCGCCTCATCGTCGAGTCTGGCGATGCCTCCACTGTGCCTGCCTTGAAGGAGATGCTGAAACACGAACGCGCGCTCGCCCGACTCCACGCGCTGTGGACGCTCGATGGCCTCGCGGCGATCACACCTGACCTGCTGCGCCCTGTTTTGACCGACAAAGACACCCAAGTGCGCGCCGCTGCCGTGCGCATCGCTCCGCGTGACATGGCTCCTGATTTGATCGCCATGACGACGGAAAAACAGCCGCTCGTGCTCGCGCATCTCGCCATCAAGCTCACCTCGCTGAACATGCCCGAGGCCGATGCCGCCGTGGCCAAGCTGCTCGCCAGCAGCGGCAAGAACACCCTCATCCGCGAAGGCGCGCTCACTGGACTGCGCGGCAAAGAGGCCGCTTTTGCCAAAGTGCTCGCCGCACAGCTCACGAAGGACAACAGCGCGCAAATCATGCCCGTGATCGAGTCGCTGGCCGCGCTCGTCGCGCAGGCGGGCAAGGCCGGGCCGTTTGAAGCACTGCTCGATCTCGCCGCCTCGCAGCCACAGGCCGGAGCGATGCAAGTCGCCGCCATCAAAGGCCTCGCCACCAGCGGCGATCCCAAATCCAAGACGCCCCCAAAGCTCCTCTGGCTCGATGCCGCGCCTGCATCGCTGAAAACCCTCAAGACCGCGATGAGCGACAAGACGAGCGCAAAGCTCTTCGCCAGCGTCGAGGCCCGCCTCGCCTGGCCCGGCAAACCTGGAGCGCCGAAGCCTCCCGTCATCGTGCCGCTCACGGAAACGCAGACAGCCTTGTTTGAGAAAGGCAAAACCATCTATACCACACTCTGCGCCGCCTGCCATCAGCCGCACGGCTTCGGCCTTGATGGCCTCGCCCCGCCGCTTGTCGATAGCGAATGGGTGCTCGGCAAACCAGAAGTGCTCGCCCGCATCGTCATGCACGGCCTCGCCGGTCCCGTGAAGGTCAGCGGCCGCACCTACAACCTCGCCATGCCACCGCTACCGCAGCTCACCGATGAAGACATCGCCGGTGTGCTCACCTACCTCCGTCGCGAGTGGGAGCACAACGGCTCCGCCGTCGAAACGAAAGCCGTCACCGCCATCCGCGAGCAGGAGAAAGGCCGCATGATGATGTGGACGGAAGAGGAGCTGAAGAACCTCGGGAAGAAGAAGTGACAAAGCTCTGGCAAGCAGCAAGATCGGGCTGCGATGACCTTCCTCGATCCCTGCAACGATTGGGCCTTCAAACGCATCTTCGGATCGCGTGAGAGCAAGCCTGTTTTGATCGGCTTCCTCAACGATCTGCTGCATCGGGGGAAACCCGTCATCACCAGCGTGCGGATTCTCGATCCCTACCTCCCGTCGCAGATCAAAAACCTCAAAAACACCGCCGTGGACGTGCGCGCGACGCTTGCGGACGGCAGCGAGGTGCTCATAGAAATGCAGATGTTCGCGGTCACGGGTTTTTGCGAGCGGGTGCTTTACAACGGCGCAAAATGCCTGACCTCGCAGCTCGGTCGCGGTGTGGACTACACACGCATACGTCCGGTAACTGTCATCACTGTGGCGGACTGCGTGTTACTGCCGAAAACCTCACAATGGCTCAATCGGTATGGACTCAAGGAATCATCGGGCGAGCCATGGCCGGCGAGCGGAATTGAGCTGATCTTCATCGAACTGCCCAAGATCAACCTCACCCAACTGCCCGCCGCTGAGCCACTGCATGACTGGCTTGAGTTCTTGAAATGCGCTCCGCTGTGGCACAATATACCTCGCACCGTAAAAAATTCCGCCGTGCGTGACGCCCTGCGCCTTGCACGGCACGACAGCCTCTCACCCGCCGAAGCCAGCACCATGACACGCCGACAACTCTACGCCGCCGATCAGAAGAACGCACTCCTCCATGCGCAGACCACCGGGCTTGAAGAGGGAATCCTGAAAGGCCTCCAAAAAGGTCTTCGGAAAGGCCGTGAGGAGGCAGCGCTCGACATTGCCCGCAGCTCTTTGCAGCGCGGGCTTTCGCCGGAGGTGGTAGCCGCCATCACGGGGCTGCCGATACAGAAGATCAAACAACTTCTCCCTGTCCGCAAGGCAACGCCTCGCAAGCCCCCTGGACGAACTGTCGTCGTCTGATTGGGCGCGGCTGACGTCCACGCCGCCGCAACTCACCTACCTCCGTCGCGAGTGGGAGCACAACGGCTCCGCCGTGGAAACGAAGGCCGTCACCGCCATCCGCGAGCAGGAGAAAGGCCGCATGATGATGTGGACCGAAGAAGAACTGAAAAATCTCGGGAAGAAGAAATAGCCGGGCCGCCGCCATCCTGCATCACGGCTCACCTCTTCACCTCGCAGCCCGGCAGCGCCTTTTCAGCGCCGTGACACCTGCGTCCGCCACCTTCGAGCCCGTCACGTCCACAAAGCAAATGGTCTTGGTGGCGTGGAGATGTGTCCGTGCGTCGGCGATGATCTGGTCCTTCGTGGAAAGCGTCACAGCGGCGAGATTCGGGCACCGGCCCAGCGGCTCAGTCAGTCCGATTTCTTGAGCGATGAGTTCGGGGTTTTAGGAGTGATGTAAATCAGGAATGCCCCCTTCAGGTTCTGTGTCTAGTAATCCCCGGAATGGAATGTGAACTCGCCGGCATCCAGGTCAATCAGCGGCCCCAGTGTGGCGACGCGGTCTGTCAGCTTCGCAACGATGTTCGCCGGATAGTTCCAGCCCACCCAGGTACCGTCGGGTTTCTGGGCATGGACGCCAGTCCCGATACGGACCCGGATGGCTGGCTCCGCTCCCGGAGGCGGCGCGAGGCCAGGCTCGTTCACGGTCCCGTCTGAACGCACGATCATTAGGGATCCATTTTGTCTCAGTAGAATGGCCGGGTCACTCACATCCATTTCGACGACATCGTCCGGAACTGCCTTCAGCGGAAACGGCCTCCCCGTTCTGACATCCCAGGTGCGAAGGGGGCGACCGGGCTCCAGGGCAAAAAAAGTTTGAGTCCCTGAGGCAATGCGGGTGGCATTCCGGAAAAAATCGGCTGGCGGGAGCATGTGTCCGTTTTGCTGGGTAAGGTCCCGGTTTCCCAGAGTGATTCCTTCTTCATCAATCGCCAACGAAAGAAAGCGCGCGTTAAGATGAAATCCGGTCGCACGGTCGAGAGTGAGCGCGGAAACGGAAAGGTTTCCCCATTGCGAAGCACGAAGCTCCACGTCAATGCCGCCATATAGCCGGTGGAGGGTTCCGTCTTTCCCCACGATGTGGCCGGTGCTTCCCCGGACGATTGAACGTGCCTGAACAGGTCCAAAGGACGAGACCTTGCCGTCGAATCCCCAGGTCTTGCCCCAAACCTCGCCGTTGCGGCGGACCGCCAGCCAGGCGTAGATATGGCAAAAAACCTCCACGAAATCGTCAAACCGGGCTGCCTCGCCGAGATCAAACAAGGCGGGGACATCCACGGTTTTCTGGAACGCCAGGCGGCCTCCTTCTGCGCTGGCCTGACGCAGCCAGTCCGGTATCGCCACTTTCAGCGCCGCAGGATAGGTGTTCGTGTAGGATCTGGCTTTCGAAGGCGTGGCGGTTGCGGGCGCAAATGCAGTGGTGTCATGGCCCTCCCACCCCAGCGTCTTCAACGGGTCGGGAATGCCGTCGAGGGTGGCCATTTCCACGTCACGAAAGGAGACTCCGGCGGACATGATTTTGGCAATCCCCAGGGCAGCCATTCTTTTCACCTGGGCATTTACAATTCGCTGCTCGTCAAAACGTGCAAACACCTGATCGCCGATCACAGCCACTTCGATGGTTCCTTCAGAATCCGGTTTCAGGTTTGTTGGCCTCTTGAGTGAAACCAAGGACGCAGCGCGCGTCTCAGAAGGCCGCCCGGGATCATATTCTGAAATAGACCAATGGTCATTCCATAGAATTGCTTGAGCAGTCACTCGACCCGGCTCACGAACACGCACTTGAAGATTTCGAGCATCGGGGTTCCAACGGTAGCGGAAGCGCACAGCGTAATCCCCCAATGACCCGGAGGGAAGAAAGACATCTCTGCCTCCCGGATTGTCTGGAGTTCCGGTAACCCATCCGTCAGGAGATTCGGAATGATACTGCGCCGCCTGGCCGTCGGAAAAGTCGGCTGGAGTCCATTGAATCGGGTCGATAGGGACAGCCTGCGGCACCTCCCATCCCAGCGCCTTCAGCGGGTCGGAGATGCCGTCGAGGATGGCGTATTCGATATCCCGGAAGGAGGTGTTCTCGGACTGGATCTCGCAAAACCCCTCGGGAGAAAGTTCCGGAATTTCGGGGCTTGAAAGAACGATTGAATCGTTCAGGCGAGCGTAGATGCGTTTTCCGATGGCTGCGATTTCAAGTGTGCCTACGTCTCCAATCTTTGGCAGTGTTGAGAGGCTGGCTGTCTGAAAAAGCCGCCTTTCTGACGAGTCAAGGTAGATGCTGAGAGAAACTCTCGGCCCCCAAAGAATAACTTGGCCGAAAGTTTTATTCTTTCGCGTCTTTAAGATGATCGCTTCGCCCTCCCAACGGTATCTAAGGCGCACAACGCCATCCTTGAATGCCACGGCTTTCTCCGTTCCTCCGATTGGCCAGGTAGTATGTGGACTGACAGGCCTCATGCCAATGCGCGCCCAGCCGTCCTCGACAACGATTTTGTTCTGGGCAACCTCGTTGTCCGACCAGGCGGCTTTTTGCCAGTTGAGCGGCGTTGGTGTCACGGCGGGCGGCGCCTCCCACCCCAGCGCCTTGAGCGGATCAGCGATGCCGTCGAGGATGGCGTATTCGATATCCCGGAAGGAGGCGTTCTCGGATTGGATGCCACAGTAACCGCTTGGGGAAAGCTCCGGAATTTCAGGGCTTGAAAGAACGATGGTGTCGTTTAGCCGTGCGTAGATGCAGTTTCCGATGGCCGCGATTTCAAGGGTGCCTTCGTCTCCAATTTTGAGAGACTGAGGAAGTATGACTTTCTGAAACAGTCTTCCTTCCGCCGGCCTCAGGTAGATTCCCAGGTCAATGTCGGATCCTGAAATCTGTACCTTGCCGAAGGTTTTTTCGTTCCGGGTCTTCAGCACGATCATTTCGCCCTCCCAACGATAACGAAGCCGGACAACGCCGTCCTTGAATGACACAGTTTCACCGTTGGCTCCGATTCGCCAGCCGTTTGAAGCGCCAGCCTTCTGGCCGATGCGCGCCCAGTCACCGTCCGCCAAGAGTGTCTTGTTTCTCAAGTCCTCTTCGGTCCAGCCGGCCTTCTGCCACTGAATAGGGGAGGCGGTGACGCTTGATGCCCGAACTTCGGGGATGTCGGATGAGGTGCCCGCTTCACCTTCACCGCGCTGAACAAGAAAAAGCCCTGCACCAAGCACCGTCAGCAGAAGCAGGGCCGCCAGTGCGAGGCGGTTCCCCGGCTTCTTCGCCTTCGGCAACAGTGTGGTGCGCTGACCGGGGGCTTCGGAGGCGGGTTTGACCTTCGCCTTGCCAGCCTTCGGCGGCGGCGTGGTGCGGATGACATCCACGTCGGTCTTGATCTCGCTGGCCTGCTGGTAGCGCATGGCGGGGTCTTGCTGCAAGGCGCGGACGACGACCTGATCCAGCCGCACATCCACCTGCACGCGCTGGCTGGGCGGCGCCCAGGCTCCGCGCGGGGTCTGGCCGGTGAGCATCTCGTAAAGCATGACGCCCAGCGCGTAGAGATCAGCGCGGTGGTCGGCGTGGCCGGCGTTTCCAGCCATCTGCTCCGGGGCCATGTAGTCGGGCGTGCCCATGACGACGTTGCTGCGGGTGAGGCTGGCGGTTTCCTCGGAAGTGGGACGCGCCAGGCCGAAGTCCGCCAGCTTGGCGCGGCCCTCCTGGTTGATGAGCACGTTGGCGGGCTTGATGTCGCGGTGGATGACGCCCTGGCTGTGCGCGTATTGCAGCGCGTCACAGATCTGCGTGATGACCTCCAGGGCCTGCACGGGATTGATGCCCGGACCGTGGATGAGCCGCGCGAGGTCCGTGCCGTTCACAAACTCCATCACGAAATACAGATGCCCCGCGCTCGTCTGGCCAAAGTCGTGTACCGCCACGATGCCGGGGTGCTGGAGACGTGCGAGCGTGCGGGCCTCGCGCTGGAAGCGGCTCATGAACTCGGCATCCGCCGCCAGCTCCGCCGGCAGCAGCTTGATGGCCACCGCACGGTCCAGCGCCGCCTGTTTCCCACGATACACCGCGCCCATGCCGCCGCGCCCGAGCAAGGACTCGATCTTATACTGCGGCAGCAGCGCGGCCAGCTCCTCCGGCGTGGGCGGCTGCCAGGCCTGGGGATTCCCCGTGGCCGCCTTCGCGGACTCCAGGCCGCGTGCCAGCAGGTCTGCGGCGTGGATGCCCTTGATCGTTTCCTGAGTTTCGTCTTCCGGCGTGTTCATGGCATTGAGTGGTTTCTATCAAGTCCTTACCGGTTTGGGAAGAGCGGGTTGCAAAAAGTAGTCCAGTTGCGCCGCAACTGGTTCACAAGCACTCCATCAGCTCGGCCAGCTCGGCCTTGATCTCATCTGACGTGGGATCATCCAGCGTGGCGCTGACCTGCTCGAAGAGCCGCTCCCGCCAGCGCTGGCGCAGACGGAAGACATGGTTCTTCATCGTGCCCACCGGCATGCCGAGCTTGGCGGCCGCTTCATCGTAGCTTTCCTCCGTGCTGACACCAAAACCCAGGAAGGGCCGCAGCGCGTCAAACAACGCGCCCTTGCCTTCGGATTGAAACTCCCGCTCCAACAAGTCGAGCGTGGCACTCAGCAGCGTCAGCGCCCAGCGCCGTTGGTAAAGCCGGTCTGGCGTCAGATCATCCGCAGGCTCGCGCAGGTAACGATCTTCCGCATCTGCGGCGTCAAAACTCGTCAGCAGCCGCGCGTCACGCTTCGTGGCGATGCTGCGCTCGTGCTCATGGTGCAGGTGATTGCGCACACAGGTCAGCAGAAACGTGCGCAGCCGTCCGCGTCCAGGATCGGCGGCGGAAAGGATGTCCTTCTCGATCAGCCGGGCGAAAAAACTCTGCGTCAGATCCTCCGCATCATGCGAAGCACGGCCGGAGCGGCGGATGAAGGCATAAATGGGATACCAGCACACCTCGCAAATCTCCGCCAGCGCGCGCCCCGCCGCGTCGGCATCACCCTGCCCTGCGGCGGCACGGACAAGGCTCCAGCGCGTGGCCTGGAAACTGCGGGGAGATTCGTGATGCGGCATGGGATGAGGCGGTTCTGGTGCTTGATAACGGAAAGCGGCGGAGAGGTTGCAAAGTTGTCCAGTTCCTGTGGAACTGGAGCATGGACCCTGTTCCGCAGGAACAGGGCTACTTTAAGCTGCTCAAAAACGCGATCACATCCGCCGCTTCCTGCTCGGTCATCGCTTGCAGCAGACCTTCAGGCATCAGGGACATGGGTTCGACTTTCTGGCGGCGGATTTGGGCGCGTTCAAAGGTCTGCGGCTGGCCGGTGGGGAGCTTGAGCGTCACGGCGGTGTCGCCGGGATTCACGACGAAGCCGGTTTGCGCACCACCGTCCTTCAGCGTGAGCACCCAGGTCTCATAACCCTTCGCGATGGCCTTGGAGGGCTGGTGGAGGCTTTCAAGAATCTGCTCGCGAGTGAGACGTGCGCCGACCTTGCTCAAATCAGGACCAAAATCGCGTCCCATGCCGTTGAGGATGTGGCACGCGAGGCAGGCGGCCATTTTGCCGGTCATGCTGACGAGTTCGGCTCCACGTTTCGCATCGCCCTTCACAGCGAGGAGTTTCTTCGCGTCGAAATTCATGCTCAGGGTCTTCACGCGCTGGTCATGTGGCAGGAAGCGCTCGAAGTAGCAGGCGATTTCGGGATTGGCGTGCTTGGCGAGCGTGGGGTCGAACTTGGCTTCGTTTTTTGCGATGGCATTGGCGAGAAGAAGGGCGTCTGAGGCCGATTCAACCTTGGATGGGCGACGACTCGTCGCTTCTCCCGAAATCCAGTCCCACAACAAACGGAAGCCATGTGGATCAACCTCGCGTGCACCGATCATCGGCATGTGGCCGTTGCCACTTCTCGCAATGCGCGCCACCAGCACGCTTTGTTCCGGTCTGCCCGGCGAAATGACGCGTGCGTCAGTGAGAGCGAGGTCGCCGCGCACCGGCTTCTCATCGAGCATGATCGTCTCCGCCATGGGCAGATCGGCATTGACCATGAGCTGCACGCTGCCGCCGCCGTGACGGCGATGGCAGTGAGCGCAGTTGGCGTGGAGCCAGGAACGGGCTTTGGATTCGAGATCGGCCTGTTGGTCGCGGCTGGAGACGAGGCGGTTCTTCAAGCGCTCGAAAAACGGCCCGTTGAAGAGTTCAGTCGCCTCATCGGGCTTCTTGCCGCTGATGCTGACGAGTTGATCCGGCTGGAAGCCGAGCGCGAAGCCGCTCCAGTTGTTGTGGCAGCGGGCGCATTCGGCGCGGCTGTGGATGCGCCAGGGTTGTTTGTTTTCGAGAACGAATTCCTCGCCATCCGCGCCGATGAGTTCCGCATCGGTGCCTTGGTCGTTCCAGCGGTAGGAGTAGCCATTCCAGGTTTCACCGTCGAAGTGGAGCACCTGCGTCTCGATTCTCTTCTTTTTTAAAGCAATCGTGCGGGCCAAAGCAGCATCGACAGGCCACTCGACTTTATAGTTCGGCTTCGCCGGATTGCCGCTGGTGGTGGTCTGGATGATCTTTCCTTCGGGAAGGGCCACGAAGCGGCTCGCGCTGGCGCCGTCCTGCCACATCGGCTCGGCGATCTCGAAGGGCAGTACACCTGCGGCGGGAGTTTGCGCTGCGGTGTCCGTGAAGAGGCCGGTTTCGCTGAGTTTGCGCGGGAACTGGCTCGGTTTGCCGACAGCGGGGTTTTTCGTGAGTCGGTAAATGCGTGTGTCTTTTCCCCAGTTCATCCAATACAGCTCTCCATCCTCGCTGAGGCCGAAAGTGGCGATCTTGTGTGGGGTGTCGGCGATTTCCTCGCGACGCGTGACCTGCTTGCCGTCGTGCCAGAGCGCCCAGATTTTGCCGGTTTCGTAGTCGCCGTAGATGTAGGCATCGCGCAGCTCTGGAAAGCGGCTGCCGTGATACACATAGCCGCCGGTGATGCTCGCGGCCTCGGTGTGCGGATGCGCGGCCACGGGCGGGATGATGTCGCCAGGGCCTTTCGTCTCCGGCATGATGGGCTGGCTGGCCTCCATGGCGCTCCAGCCGTGATTGCCGCCTTTCGGCACGAGGTGAATCATCTCCCACAGCTCCCAGCCGACATCGCCGCACCACAGGCGGCCTTTTTTGTCGAAGCTGATCTTCCACGGGTTACGGAAGCCGAAGGCCCAGATCTCCGGCATGGCTTTCGGCGTCGTGAGAAACGGATTGTCCTTCGGGATGGCATACGCTTTGCCATTCTCCTCGTGATCCACGTCGATGCGCAGGATGGAGGCAAGGAAGTCGCTCAAATCCTGCCCCGTCTTCAATGAATCCGGCGGCGAGGGCGCGGTGGCATCGCCGGTGGAGCAGTAAAGCATGCCGTCCGGGCCGAACTGAATGGACGCGCCGTTGTGACCGCCACTTTGCCAGGTCAGCAGCACGGTTTCCGATTTCGGATCGAGCACCGGCGGCTCCTGCTGCGTGAGTTTGAAACGCGAGAGCTTGGTGCCATCAGGAACTTTGTCGCCATAAGCGTAGGTGATGAAGACGAGGCCGTTTTCCTGCCACTTCGGATGAAACGCGATGCCATAGGCATGCTGCAGCAGAGGGTGATCGGGCTTGAGGTCGATGAGCAGGTCTTTCGCCGCCGCGTCGGGCGCATCCTTGAAGCTCCAGATCTTCCCGTTCTTCTCCACGGCGACAAAACGATGCGCTGCCGGCACGGCGATCATCTCCAGCGCATCATTCAGCGCGATCTGCGTGAAGACCTGCTCCGGCACATACGGCTTCGGAGCTTCCGGCGAGCCGTGAATGCGAGAGGTGTTCCACTGGGCGTGTGCGGAAACAATTGTGGAGAGGAGGGCAAGAATTCGAAGCATGAGGGCATCATGAAATAGGCACAGGGACTTCGCCAAGCACGAAATGCACAAGGGGAGGTTGCTTCGAGGGGTGGTTTCCGGGTAGTTTGAGCGCATGAATGCGTCATGCTTCCTCGTGGGTCTCCTGGCCCTCACAATCACGCTGCCCGCAGCCGAGCGTCCGGTGGTGTTGGGGCGCCCTCAATTCCTGCGCAGCGGAACTCTGCTGCGCGAAAAGCGCGAAGTCCGTGTGGAGGCTGGCAAAACGAGGCAGGAGACCGGCGCCAATATCACCAATGTGACCACGCGCTTCATCCAGCGCGTGAACCTCGTGCGCCGAGTGCTCGGTGCGGACGCCGAGGAAGTGCAGGTGAGGGAGCTCACGAAAGAATGTGTGCATTTCACCGGCGCGCCTCCGCCACCGAATGAAACTTTCCCGCTGCTCTCCAAGACGTTGCATGCACGGAAGAAAACCGGCCACTGGGACTACGATCTCGTTCAGGGCAGCCCGACGCCGGAGGAGGCGCAAGCCTTGGACGATCTAGCCTTTGCGGCGGACCTGCTCGAACTCCTGCCCGTCTGCATCGGCACCGGTTCTCACAAGCCAGGGGACACCTGGAAGACGGCGATTCCCGCACCGCGCGGCAAAGCCTACGGCTGGATCGTTCCCGACAGCCTCGAAAGCACGCTCGTTGCCGTGGAGGACAAAGCGGATGGCCCGCATGCCACCGTGACCATCGCGGGCAAGTTTCACATGGAGCGTCCCATGAACCTCAACGCCCGCATGGAGATCACCTTCAGCGCCACCGTCGTCCGCCGCCTCTCCGACATGCTCGACGTGGACACCAAGGTCACCGGCCAGTTTGTGGCCTCTGCGCAGAGCGCAGGACCGAATCGCGAAAAAATACTCCTGAGCTACGATTATCCCTTCACCCTCACCCGCACCTTGAAGATCGAGCCCAAATAGCCGCCGCTTCGCAAAAATTCGTCATTCCACATTCGACATTCGTCATTCTTTCTCCTTCTTCCCGCCCTCCACAACCTAACTCAACACCATGCCACGCCCCGTCACACTCTTCACCGGCCAGTGGGCCGATCTTTCCTGCGACACCATGATTCAGAAGGCCAAGTCCTTCGGCTATGACGGCGTCGAACTCGCCTGTTGGGGCGACCACTTTGAAGTCGAGAAGGCCGACCAGGCTTACTGCGATGCCAAGCGCGCGAAATTGAAGGCCGCTGGCATGCAGTGCCACGCCATCTCCACCCACCTCGTCGGCCAGGCCGTGTGCGACAACATCGACGCCCGCCACGCTCAGATCCTCTCGCCCGCGATCTATGGCGACGGCAATCCTGAAGGCGTGCGCCAGCGTGCTGCCGAAGAACTCATCAAGACCGCGCACGCCGCCAAGCGTTTCGGCGTCAGCGTCGTCAACGGCTTCACCGGCAGCAGCATCTGGCACCTCGTCTATTCTTTCCCGCCGAACCTCCCCGGCCAGATCGACGCCGGTTACGCCGACTTCGCCAAACGCTTCAAGCCCATCCTCGACGAGTATCAGAAACTCGGCATCCGCTACGCCCTCGAAGTGCATCCCACCGAGATCGCCTTTGACATCGCCAGCGCCGAGCGCGCCCTCCAGGCCATCGACTACCATCCCGCCTTCGGCTTCAACTATGACCCCAGCCACTTCGGCTACCAGGGCGTCGATTATGTGAAGTTCCTCTACAAGTTCAGCGACCGCATCTTCCACGTCCACATGAAGGACGTCTCCTGGGGCATCGGCGACGGCACCGTCGGCGTCTTCGGCGGCCACGTCGATTTCCACAAGCCCAGCCGCTACTGGGACTTCAAGTCCGTCGGCCGTGGCAAGATCAACTTCGAACTCATCATCCGCGCCCTCAACGACATCGACTACGGTGGCCCGCTGAGCGTCGAGTGGGAAGACGGTGCCATGGACCGCGAGTTCGGTGCCACCGAATCCGCCGCCTTCTGCAAGAAGATCGACTTTCCGCCAAGCAAGATCATCTTCGACGCGCAGTTCGCCGAGGCGAGCAAGTAGGACAGGCATCCTGCCTGTCACCAGTGCCACGGGCATCCTGCCCGTTTTCTGTTCTTCAACTCTCACACGGGCCGGGATCATCTCCCGGCCCGTTTTCGTTGATTGGCTCAATCCTGCCGTGTGTTAACTTCCGCCGTCATGGGCATCCCAAAAGCCATCTGCCAGCACTCCATCGAAAAATACTACGACCTCGAAGAACAAGCCGTCTCCAAGAGCGAGTTCGCTGATGACGAGATTCGTTCCATGGCTGGCGCTTCGCCTGATCATTGCCTCATCACGGCCAACCTCATTGGAGAACTCGGCATCAGGCTCAAAGGCAAAACCTGCACACCCTACGACGGCAACTTGCGCATCAAAATCCCCGCCACCGGCCTCGTCACCTACCCAGACGCTTCCGTCTTTTGCAAAAAGCTGGAGTTCGATCCCAAGGACAAGCGCCAGCAGACCGCCATCAATCCCACCATCGTTTTTGAAGTGCTCTCCAAATCCACCGAGAGCTACGACCGTGGCAAAAAGGCCGAGAACTACCGCCAGCTCGAATCTCTCAAAGCCTACGTCCTCGTCTCCCAGACCAGCCCCCACATCGAGATCTACGAACGCCACGGCGACGGCTTCTGGTTTCTCACCGAGGCCAAGGGGCTCGATCAAGAACTGCCCATCAAGAGCCTCGGCCTCAAACTTCCGCTCGCCGAGGTCTATGACCGCATGAAGTTCGGGAAGCAGAAGTAGCTTGGCTTCACTCCACCGCCTTCCGCAGCTCCATCACCGTGCCCACAATGTGCTCCTCGGTCTTGTCACTCCAGCGCGTCGGGTGTGTTCCATAGATCATCGCGCCGCCGCCTTCGTAGCCGCCTTCCTGCCAGATGCGCAGGCTGGGGATGTAGGCCATGACATCGTTGGTGTAGCCGCTGACCCACACGATGGGGTCTTTGATGTCCTGTTTGAGGCGGAGTGAGTAATCGACGACGACTTCGCCGCCGAGCGTGACCCAGGTGAGGTCGGTGCCGAGGCGGACAACCTGCACGGGATAAGGATAAGTCGGTTTCAGCGGTCCTTCGTCGGCGATGCGTTGCAGGACTCGCGTGGCATGCGTGGCCTGCCATTTGTTCGTGGATTTCTGTTCTTCGAGAAGCTGCTCCTTCGTCGGCAGCGTGTCGTAGGCCAGCGGGATCTCTCGATACGCGGCGCGGATGGGGCCGGTGAGGCGTTTCATGTTCGTGGTGAGCGCGGCTTCAACCGAGGTGGCGAGCGATTGGCCGTGCGTCTGCGCGAGTTCCATCGTGCGGCGCGGATACGGGTTCTGGTCGCCGCTGCAACCGTTCGCAAACATCGCCACGGCATCGGGGTGGGTCCGTTCGAGCGCCTGCTGCGCATAACCGGCGTAGTCGCCGCTGAATTTCTGATGCCCCAACGTCGTGCAATGGCATGAATAGCCGAAGATCACGGCGATCTCCTTGCCTTCGCCGCTCGTGGCCTTCAACACCGGCACCGTTTGATCCACCGGGCCGTTGGGATTCGGGAAATTGTTCCATCCGCCTTTGCCATCCGGCGTTCGACGATTCATCGAGACGCCGCAGCGTGCGGTGCTGTAATCGAGATGCGCAGGCACGGATTTCTGAATCGCATCGCCAATCAACCGCACCATCGTGTCCTCCAGCTTCGCCGTGTATTCGGCGGCCTCCTTCTCACGCAGCGCCACATCATCCGCTCCGAAAATCTTGCTCGTACGCAGTTCCGGCCCGCTGTGCGTGTGCGAGGCGTTGATGGCGAGGTTTGTCGGTTCGATCCCGTGCTCCTTCTTCACGCGCTCGGCCACGGCGAGACGCAGATTTCGCGGCACGCCGATCAAATCCATCGTCACGAGCGCAAACTTGGCCCCGGCTTCATCCGTGAGCACGAAGGCCTTCGCGAACAGATCCAGTTCCACGCCTTCGGAGGGTTTTGTGCGCGCCGCGTAGCCCGCCATCCACATGGATTTCTCCGGCGTGATCTTCGCCGAGGCCGCGCCAGCCTTCCAGGCAGGCTTTTCGGCCACAGGAGCGGCGGCGACGACAAAAACAGCGAGGAGGAAGGGCAGCCAGAGTTTCATGGCGATTACCAAAGCCGCCAGGCCACCAGTTCTTTATCGTTGCGCGCAAATAACCGGTTTCCAGCAAAGGCAGGATGCGCCCAGGTTTTGCCGATGACCTGCCAGCGGGCCAGTTCCTCGCGTTTCTCGGGCTTGAGCGTCACATAGACGAGTTCGCCGCTCGCATTGAGCAGCGCGGCGAGGTTTTTCGGCTCATCCATCCACACGAGACTCATCTGCGGGTTGCTGTCCTTCGGCGTGAGCGTGTTGTCATCGCTCCAGAGGATTTTGCCGGTCTTCAACTCGAAGGCTTGCAGGCCGCGCTTTTTATCGAGCATGTAAACGACGCCGTCTTTGAACAACGGGGCCGACATGAGGCCGCAAATCTCGGATTCATTCTCCCACAGCAATTCCACGCCCGTTCCGAGCCGGAACGCCTTCGCCCCATGCCAGTAGCCGGAAACCAGCAGCACGCCGTCGTGATACAACGGCTGCGCGATGCTGACGCCATAGCTGATCTTGTATGGATAAGTCCAGTTCACCGCTCCGCTGTCAGGATTCAGACTCTGCACATGCTCCGGCCCCCAGACGATGAGCTGCCGCGTTCCGGCATGCGTGATGATCTCCGGCGTGCAGTAGCCCGCGCGATCCGGCTCGCCGCGCCAGACCTCCTTGCCGCTGTTTTT
>DNXB01000075.1 GCA_003506995.1 Verrucomicrobiales bacterium | reverse complement strand
GCGCGGTGCCGCGCCATCAAGGCACGGAGTTTTTGGATTTTGAAGAGTTGAAGCGCCTGGCGACTGATCCGACGCCCGGCGGCGCCCTGGAGCAGAAAGTCTCGCGGTTTTTCAGCCGCCCGATCATCTCCAATGAGGCCTGGTATGGCGGCAGGCGGCCCACACGGGCGCAGAATGAGGTGATGGGCGAGTTTCTGCGCGTGGCGACGTGGAATGTGGAGAAATCCATCCACGCGCACGAGGCCGCGCGGCTGCTGGGATCAGCCGAGGCGTTTGAGGCGCAGATCGACCCGAAAATCGCGCCGCCCGGCAGCAAGAAACGCGCGGAACTGCTGCGCGAGCGGGAACGGCTGGTGACGGCGGACGTGATCCTGCTGCAGGAGATGGACATCGGCATCGGCCGTTCCGGTTACCATGACTCGGCGCGGGACATCGCCCGTGCGCTGGGCATGAATTACGCCTATGCGCCGCAGCAGCTCGAGATCGACCCCGTGCTGCTGGGCCTGGAGGATTTTCCCGACGGCCGTGGCGGGAGCGTGCGCCACCAGCCCGACCCGGCACGGTACAAAGGTGTTTTTGGCATCGCCGTGCTGTCCCGCTATCCGATCAAGAGCGCGCGCTGCTTCCAATTGAGCGCACAGCCGTATGACTGGCACGCGGGGGAGAAGGCGGACACCACGCTGCTGGAGCACTCACGCCGCTTTGCCACGGAGATCCTGTTTGAAAACAAGGCCCTGCGCGAGATGAAGGTGGGCGGGCGCATTTTCTTCCGCGTGGATCTTGAAGTCCCCGGCCTTCCCGGCAACACGCTGAGCGTCATTCACAACCATCTGGAGATCAAGGCGCGCCCGCAGGACCGCGACGCGCAGATCGCGGAGATCCTCGGGCACATCAAGGACATCCCGCACACCGTCGTGATGGCGGGAGACCACAACACCTCGCGCGTCGATCTCAGCCCCACATCGACCGGGCGCGTGCTGGCCCGCACCTCCGCCGACTCGCAGACCTGGCTGGGCGTGGGCATGAATGTGCTGATGGCGGTGCCGGTGGTGGTGAACTCAGGGCGCATCCTGCTCAACAACGTCAAAAACCTGCACAGCCCGCTGGCGCCGCACATCCCGGTGGTGCTGCCAAACAAGACGCTGGGGTTGTTCAATCGCCTGGAAGACTTTCGCTTCGCCGATGGCGGCCGCTTTGACTTCCGTGGCGACCGCGACCGCTCGATCAACCGCTCCTCCGCCAAGCTCGCGAATTCAAACGAGAAGGCCATCAAGGGCCAGACCCCCACCTTCAGTGTGAAGCGTCCCATCGGTCCCTTCGGACGCGGCCGGCTGGATTGGATCTTTGTCAAAGCGCCGCCTGCCGCCCAGCCGGAGGGCAAAAAGTCCTACCGCCTCGCCCCGCACTTTGGTGAGACGCTCAGCGGCTTTGCCAAGAGCCTGCGCACGCGGCTGTCTGATCACACTCCCTGCGTGGTGGACATCCCGCTGCAGGAGCCGCCGGGGCTGTGAGGCAGAAAAAAGCCGCGCAGGTTTCCCCGCGCGGCTTGGTGAAAGTAGCTTTGTTGCTGCGCAACAAAGGTCCGGAGACCAGTTGCGGCGCAACTGGGCTACTTTGATTACTTCGCGGCTTTCTTGAGCGCGTCGGCCTTGCTGGTGATCTCCCAGGCGATTCGGTGTCGTTGACGCGCTGCTGGCCATGAGGCATCGTCCGGCCATGCCAACGATTTTCGATCAAGCCCAGTCCATGGTGGCGGCACTGCCGCGCCAGGATCGTGCGCGCCTATTTGTCTGGATGGCCGCCGACATCACGGATCAACTGCCGGGCATCGATTTTGATCCGCGTGTCTGCGGCGGTTCGGCACGGATTGCGGGCACGCGGATTCCGGTATGGTCGCTGGAGTCATGGCGCAGGCTGGGAGCGGACGACGCGGAGATTCTGCGGAACTATCCCTCGCTCAAGTCATCCGATCTGGTCAACGCCTGGCGCTATGTGGTGCGGCATTCGCAGGAGATCGACCGCGAGATTCAAGAAAACGAGGCCGCTGACTGACATGGCCCGTCTCTACGCCAACGAGAACTTCCCTATCGAGGAGGTGTGAGCGCCATGGACCGTCCTCAAAACGCTTCATCCACTCTCAAACACGATCTGAACGTGCTGTCGGGTCGTGCTCATTGTGTGCTGGAGTGGGCGGAGCCGGTTTTGCGCCAGTTCCATCAGGCGAAAAAGTCGTTCAAGGGTGAGGATGGCGGTCGGCTGCAAAAGCTTCATGACTGGATCATGGTGCCCCTGACGCTGTGGCCCTTGGAGGTCTGTGATTTGATGCGCGAATCTTTGGCCCACTGGCAGGCCCACGCGGCATTGAGTGAAAAGCAGCGCCTCGTGATCGATCTTCTCCCTGAACCGCCGGACGCTGAGGCTTGCAAGATCGTCGCCCGGCATGAGGAACTGGTGCAAACCGGCGCTTATGAAAATCTGCTGGGAAATGCCGCCAAGTATGCGCAGATGGAGGCCGATCTGAAGGCCAATCCCGAGTTCCTGGCCCACTGGCAGCGCATCACGACTGCGTTTGATCCGAAGCGATTCGCCGATCACAAAGGCGTGATTCGTCGCACCATGGGAACGGAGCGGAATCTGCGCCCCGGATGGGCGAGCCGGGTACCGGGACCGCGTGGGGAGTTCCAGACCGCGTTCGACGCCTTCTGCATGCGCTGGAATCTTTACGGCATGCAGCACGATGATCCGCTGCTGCTCAAGCTGTCGGTGACGCTGACACCCAATGCCACGATGATCGTCGTCCCTGCCTGCTGGTCCTTTGATCCGAAGCGGGACATCCGCTGGGGCGAGATCGCCAAACTGCATCGTGCCCGCGCACGCAATCGACAGGGGGCCGCCTTGAAGGAAGGCAGGGAGCAACGCCGGAAACTGGCGCTGAAGCTGAAAAAGCTCGATGCCGAAGCCGCCCGGCGCAGGCTTCGCGGTGACGCCAGGCATGCGTTCCTTTGCGAAGGACTCGGCTGGGTGCCGGAGACGAGCGCCAAACGCCTCAGCAGGCTGCGGGCCGAGTTCAAAGAGTAAGGACACACTTTGGGGACATTCAGTTCCCTGTCGCGGTCGTGGTGGCGGGCCTATTGCTTGGG
The DNA here is from genome assembly GCA_003506995.1 of Verrucomicrobiales bacterium. Taxonomy (GTDB): domain Bacteria; phylum Verrucomicrobiota; class Verrucomicrobiia; order Verrucomicrobiales; family Verrucomicrobiaceae; genus Prosthecobacter. Next base: position 14,315 of record DNXB01000075.1, on the reverse strand, counting down.
CCGTCATGCTCCCCACATCCAAAATCACCGACAGCGAAAGCGCACCGCCAGCAGAGAAGCCAGCGCTTCCTGCTGAATCCAGCCAGCCTTCTTTGCCATCACGAGTTGTTTGTGATCTGGCTGAGTGTTCGCCCTTCTCTCCAGGATACAAAGGACCGCACGTCCCCGTGCTTGCAGCATTTGGCGGAGAGCGATTTCATGAATGCAGAACGAGCGGCTCTTTCGACCTGGACCGTGCAAGGGTGGAAAATTCAACAGCGCTCTTTCGCTCTGTTTGCAGGCTCGACACCGACGACCGTCTGCAAAAGTGGGATGATCTCACTTTTCGATTCGGCCCGAGATCCTTTCTCTACGCAGATGAAACCCGAGTCTTGGGCTATGCGGAAACCGCACAAGATGCAGAACAGTTGGTGTCAAAATTTTGCGGGAATTACAGCAAGCCGCCCGCTCCAAGGGCTGGGTGCTTTTATCTCATTCGGACGGGCCGCGAAATCAGCCGTGAACTCGTCCTGCTCGGGACCGAAACCATCCTCGACGAGCACGTCTTCAGCCTCCACTACGGCAAGGGAAGCTGGGACTGGCACGAGGACTTCATCACAAGACTTCGCGGCAGCCGTCACGGCCTTTCCATTTTTGAAGGCACGCCAGGAACGGGCAAGACCTCCTATCTGCGCCATCTCATGGGCGTGCTCAAAGAGACGCATCGCTTCTACTTCATCCCAACGGCGACCATGGGCGTGCTTTCCAATCCCGATTTCATCGGCTTCTGGGCCGAGCAGCGTCTCCGTCATGCCGACATGCAATTCGTCGTCATCCTGGAGGACTCCGATGCCGCCCTCATGACGCGTGGTGCCGACAACCGCGAGCAGGTCAGCGCCATCCTCAATCTCTCCGACGGCATGCTCGCCGACTTCCTCCGCCTCCAGATCATCTGCACCATCAACTGCCAAGCTTCCGACATCGACCAAGCCCTCCTTCGTCCGGGCCGACTGCTCTGCCATCGAGTCTTCCACAGGCTCGAATACGCTCAGGCTTCGCTCCTTGCGGAAAGTCTCGGCAGGCAACTCCCCAACGCACAGGACTACTCCCTCGCGGAGGTTTTCGCGGGATACGAACCCAAGACCCTCCGGCGCCCGCGCATTGGCTTCACGGCATGACTTCAAACCCACCCCAATTTCATGAAACCTATCGCTGATCTGCCCTATCCTGCGGACGAACTCGCTCACTTGCAGAAGCTGGACGCTCTCTTCAAGGATTGGCATGCCTGCTTCACGGCAGGTGCTTCCCAGCTCGACAAACACATCCCGGACGAAATCGTCTGCGATGGCTTCTACCCGCACTACTTCAAGCAGAAGCGGCGCATTCTCTACATCGGACGCGAATCGCGCCAGATCTCCGGCCTCAACTATCTGGAGGTCCTGTATCCCGCGTATCGCACCGGCAAGAAAATCGGCGGCCGCAGCCTGAATGCCGACAAAGTTCATTCCCGCATGCTCCGCATCACCCACGGCCTGCTCAATGGCATACCCGACTGGAGCGCCATCCCGGAAGCGAGCGAGATCGGCGACACCTTCGGGACCGAGGAGGGCATCAGCTTCGCCTTCATGAATCTCTCCAAACTCAGCAACGAGGCCGACGAATGGCAGTCCGACTGGCCCGCCATCGAGGCCGCGCACCGCCTTTCCAACGAAACAAGACGGTTCAGCGAGGAAGAAATCGCGATTCTCCAGCCTCACATCGTCATCACGATGAATCTCGGCGAGAAACTCGAATCGCTTGGAAGTCTGGAACGAATCGAGTCGCAGGAATCTGTGACCGCCTGGAGGCTGGACAGCGCCGGTCACCGCTCATTGCTGATCGACACGTTTCACTTCTCGGCTTGGAGCAAACATGACGTCCGAGACTTTTACGGCCCAATTGGCGAGATGATCACGAAGCATTCGCCGCTGTATTGACGAACGCCCTGTCCAAATCCCATCCCCTCCCCCCCCTGCCGACATCTACCCATGACCATCGCCTGCATCGACTTTGAAACCGCCAACCATAGCCGCGTCAGCATGTGCGCGGCAGGCGTAGCCGTTTTCCAAGACGGCGAGTTGATCGAGTCGCCTTGTTGGTTGGTGAAACCGCCCAAAGGCCACGGCTTCTTTCTGCCAGAATGGACCGAGAGCTGCCATGGTCTCTCCTGGTTTGATGTTCAAGATGCCCCCGAGTTTTCTGTGATCGCGCGTGAACTGCTGGAGCACCTTACAAAGGCCGACATCGTGGTCGCCCACAACGCCCCGTTTGATCTGAGTGTGTTGAAACAGACGCTCGGGCATTTCAATCTCTCATGTCCAGACTTCCAATACCTCTGTACCTACCGTCTGGCGAAACGAGTCTGGCCTGAGCTGCCGAACCACCAGCTTAACACGCTCGCCATGCACATCGGACATCAGTTCCAGCACCACCATGCCCAATCCGATGCCGAAGCTGCCGGACGCGTGTTGCTGGCCATGATGAAACATATGAACGCAATCTTGCCGTGCGAGTTGTTGCAAAAGACGGGGATGGAGGCGAAAACCTTTTTGCAGTGAAATAATTGTGCTGATGATTGCTGCCTATAACTATTCGATAAACCTTCCGAAGGACCAAAAAATGGAACGAGAAACTACTATCCGCGAGCTATTCATCCCGAACGCAATTCAATTTCGCATACCAAACTACCAACGGGCCTACTCGTGGGAACAAGATCGGCAAGTGCAGCAATTCATCGAAGACCTGCGCGAGCATCCAAAAGCCAGCGAGGACTCGAAGCCCTATTACCTCGGTCATTTCCTGTTCGAGAGTGCCGCTGTCGGGAGTGGAGAATTTTGGGTGATTGACGGCCAGCAGCGGCTCACGACGATCATTCTCTTTTTCCAAAGTCTTTGGCAGGAACTGACGGCGCGCAAACAGCGTGGCGAATCAGTTCTGGCCGAATTTAATCCTGATCAATTTCGACGCTCCTATGTTGAAAACGAGGGACAGCGAAAGCTGAGGACAGTGAGCTACGATGAACCTTTTCTTCACGCGATGCTGCTGAACGGAGTGACACAGGAACGCCCAGATACGCTGTCGGCGCGACGGCTGGCTGCCGCGATGGAGCGACTTGCAAAAGAGATGCGAACGGAGGAACGGACGGAAGAACCGCTGAGCTGGCTGGCACTGGTGGAGAACGCAGTGGTAACAACATACGAAGTGCGCAACAAGGAGCAGGCGACGCAAATTTTCGCCTTCCAAAACGACCGTGGTAAAGACCTAACGAAGCTGGAGAAGTTGAAGGCTTTCCTGATGCACCAAGTGTATGTTCACAGCCCATATCGGCTCGTAAGCGAGTCCATTGAGGACGTAGATATGCGATTCGCAGACATCTACAAGATGACAGAAAGCATCGAGTCGCTCGACGAAGACCAAGTGCTTGGCCACCACCTTACCGCCTTTCTCGCGCAGACCGACAATGTGGTGGAACTGATGAGACGCAGGCTGAAACAGCAAGCCACAGGCAAGCTCAAGATGGAGTGGATTCGCGGCTTCTGCGCAGATCTGCGGAATTCATTCCAGAACGTGAAGCTGATCGAAGAGTTTCAGTATGGTGGAGCTCCGCACGAGCAATTGGTCGGCGACGTGTTGCATCTCCACGCATGGGCTGCGTGGCCGCTTCTCTTGAAGTTGATGCACCACCATCACCACGATCTACCCAAGCTTGAAGAATTGTTGCGGTTGATGGAAATCACGCTCTTCAAACTTCAGTTCATGAGTGGTAAATCGGCGAACTCCCTGCCAAACTTTGCGACGGAATACGATGGGAACCTGGAGAATTTAGTCGCGCGGCTAAGACACACGGCGCAGCACGGTTTTAAAGACTACTGGGATTTTAATGGAGAATTGAAGGCATTTATCGACGGAAATCACCACTACCGCCGGGAAATCAAATACCTGCTTTGGAAATACGAAAACAACAAGCGGCAAGAACATCGTGTTGGGCGATTGTCCCTGCGCGAATACATCAATGACGTACCGGGTCAAAGTCTTGATGCATCCATCGAACACATTATGCCGCAAAACCCGGATGGTGTGACGCACTCAGAGACCTTTGAGAAGGAATACCTGCACAATCTCGGCAACCTCGTGCTAATGACTCGTGGAGGAAACTCGAGCGTAAGCAATGCGCTGCCCGTGGACAAAGCTGCCAGATTGAAAGCGACAACCTATCTCACACAACGGGAAGTGGCAGAAACGATTCTCAAACAAGGTGTCTGGGCTGAAAAAGAGATTGCGACGCGGAAACAGCAGATCGTTGATTTCGCCATGCGTTATTGGCGGGTAGGCGGCGAGACTCGGGCTACACAATTATGAATTACTACTGTAAGCATTGCGGAACCAAAGCCACCAGCATCTCCAGCCTGACGAGTTCAAGCTGTCAGCGCCACCCGGCAGGTACGAACAAAGGCAAACACGCCTTGTATGAAGGAGGTGAAAAGCCCAAATACAACTGCAAGCATTGTGGCACCAGTGCTTCCAGTCTTTCCAGTTTGACCGCATCTCTCTGCCAACGTCATCCGCTTGGCATCAACAAGGGCAGGCACGAGCCAGCGCTGTAAAAAGCGGAGCTTCTGCAAAGACTCCTGCCGGAGTTCCCAAACACCGCAATGAGCATTCAAGACCGACATAATGTTGAAGACGCGTTGCGTGATCGTCTTCTGGCCCAGATGAAGGAGAAAGGCGAGGAACTCCGCGATCTCCTGGCAAAAATGGAACGTCACTGGGGAATCGAGGACGGGATCTATCGCTTCTACCATCAATCGTTGAAGGTCTATTACGCGCAGGAGATGACCCAGGAGGCCGTTGAGCTGCTGCAAAGCCTGCTGCCGGAGCGTCCACTGAATGCGTGGTTCAGGCAGATCGTGAGCGAGGGTACAGGCAAGGCATTTGAGCTATCGCACAACGATCACTGGCTGCATCACACGCGGCCCATGGTCGAGGCGCTGTTTCATGCGCACTACTTCGTGAAAATGGCCTGCAAGTACGGGCAGGAATTGGAGGCTCAGCCTCCCGGCCTGCCCAGCGGCTATGCGGCGCTGCTTTATCTGTTCGATTTGCGGTGAGTCACGAAAAAGCCGCGCAGGGTCGCTGCGCGGCTTTGGGGAAATGGTAGCCTTGTTCCTGTGGAACAAGGCATGTCCCGGTTCCGCAGGAACCGGGCAACTTTACTTCGCGGCTTTCTTGAGCGCTACGGCCTTGTTGGTGATTTCCCAGGTGATGTCGGGATCGTCGATCTTGCCGAAGTGACCGTAGTTGGTGGTCTTGGAGTAGATCGGGCGGAGGAGGTTGAGCTGCTTGACGATGTCGGCGGGCTTGAAGGAGAAGACTTTCAAGACGGCGTCGAGGATCTGGTCGTCGCCGATGGTGCCGGTGCCAAAAGTGTCGATGTGAACGCTCACGGGCAGCGGGTGACCGATGGCGTAGGCGAACTGCACCTCGCACTTCGAGGCGAGGCCGGAGGCGACGACGTTCTTGGCGACCCAGCGGCCCATGTAGGCGGCGCTGCGGTCCACTTTGGACGGATCTTTGCCGGAGAAGGCGCCACCACCGTGACGGCCCATGCCGCCGTAGGTATCGACGATGATTTTACGGCCGGTGAGGCCGCTGTCGCCCTGAGGACCGCCGACGACAAACTTGCCGGTAGGGTTGATGAGATACTCGGTGTCCTTGGTGAGCATGTTCTTCGGCAGCACCTTCTTGATGACCTGCTCGATGCAGAATTTTTCGATCTCGGCGTGGCTCACGTCAGCGGCGTGCTGCGTGGAGATGACGACGTTCACGATGCGGGTGGGCTTGCCATCGACGTATTCGACGGAAACCTGGCTCTTCGCGTCCGGGCGCAGCCACTTGGCGAGCTTGCCGGCCTTGCGGATGCGCGTCAGCTCACGGCCGAGGCGGTGGGCGAACATGATCGGCGCAGGCATCAGCTCGGGCGTTTCATCGCAGGCATAACCAAACATGATGCCCTGGTCGCCAGCGCCCTGCTCACCGTGCTTCTTGCCTTCGGCCTCGGCGGCATCGACACCTTGCGCGATGTCGGGGCTCTGGATGGTGAGGTAGTTGTTGATGAATATCTGGTCGGCGTGGAAAACGTCGTCCACGTTGGTGTAGCCGATGCCACGGACGGCATCACGGATGACCTGGCCGACGTTGATGACCTCGTCGATCGGCTTGGTGGTGCCGTTCTTCTTGTTCTGAAGTTTGGGGATCGTGATTTCGCCGCCGACGACGACGATGTTGCTCTTCACGAAGGTCTCGCAGGCGACGCGGCTCTTCGAGTCCACTTTGAGGCAGGCGTCGAGGATGGCGTCGGAGATGGTGTCGGAAACTTTGTCAGGATGGCCTTCGCCGACGGACTCGGACGAGAAGATGTAAGAGCGGGACATGGAGATGGTCGTTTGGGTTATATGGACGAATCATGATTTGATGATGCGTCGTGGAGGGCCGGAGAGTATTCCCCAAAGCGGGGGCGTCAACGGGCTTTTCGGGTCTTCCTGGAGTGTGGCGGCCTGAAAAATGGCTGTTTCGCGGGGAAGTCCCGCCATTCGGTCTGCGGGTGTCTGCCAAAGAGGCGGGTGAGTTGACCTGAAATTCCCCTCGCCAGTCGAAAAAAAGCCGCTAGGATTCGCGCCCCCTTCCCCCCGACCATGTCCGAACCCAAGAATATTCTCCGCCTTGGACTGCCCAAAGGCAGCCTGCAGGAGCCGACGCTCGAATTGTTCAAGCGCGCGGGGTTCAACATCGTCGTTTCATCCCGATCCTACCGTCCTGCCGTGGACGACGCGGAGCTGGAACTGCGACTGTTGCGGGCGCAAGAGATCGGACGTTATGTCGATCATGGTTTCCTGGATTGCGGCATCACCGGCCGTGACTGGATCGTGGAAAACGGCGCGGATGTCGAGGTCATCACCGACCTGCGCTACAGCAAGGCGACCTCCTGGCCCACGCGCTGGGTGCTGGTGGTGCCGAACGACTCGCCCGTGCAAAGCGTGAAAGACTTGCAGGGCAAGCGCATCGCCACCGAGGCGGTCGAGATGACCAAGAAATACCTCGCAAAGCACGGTGTGGAAGCCGAGGTGGAATTTAGCTGGGGTGCCACCGAGGTGAAAGTGCCGGAGATGGTCGATGCCATCGTGGACATCACCGAGACCGGCTCGTCCCTGCGCGCGAACAAGCTGCGCATCGTGGACACCCTGATGGAAAGCTACCCCCAATTTGTCTCCAGCAAACCTGCCGCCCGTGATGAATGGAAGCGGCAGAAAATGGAGACGCTCGTGCTGCTGCTGAAAGGCGCGTTGGAGGCCCGTCACAAGGTGGGCCTCAAGATGAACGTGCCCACCGCAAAGCTCGAAGAGGTCGTCGCCTGCCTGCCTTCGCAGCGCTCGCCGACGGTCTCGCACCTCGCCAGCCCGGAATGGGTGGCCGTGGAAACGGTCATTGACGAGGCCACCGTGCGCAACATCATTCCGCGGCTCAAGTCGCTGGGCGCCGAGGGCATCGTGGAATACCCGTTAAATAAAGTCGTCCACTAGACCAAGCCAACACACAGGAGAACACGAACATGGGATCGCTCAAAAAGCGGAGAAAAACGAAGATCAACAAGCACAAGCGCAAGAAGCGCATGCGCGCGAACCGTCACAAGAAGCGTTTGCGCTACAAGTCGTAACCGCTAGCCTCCCGGCATGGCTTGTCTCCGCAGGGCGAATCGATGGTATCGACGCGCCGGACGTTGTGCCATGCAGTGTTGCCATCTCGCGGCCTGCATGGCCGCGCTGTCCGGCGTGGGCTCGTCTCTCCAGGCGGCCGCGCCGGCGGATTTGTCACTCGGCGTCAAGGCGTCAGACCCTTCCGACCTCCGGCTCTTGCCCGGCGGCGAGGTCAACGCCGATGTCCTGGCCCACTACAGCACCGCGCTTCAATTTGAAGCGTCTGGAAAGCTGCGCCAGGCGCTGGAGCACTATCTTGCCGTCTTCAAAGCCGATCCCACCAACGCGGAACTGGCCGATCACACGGCCAGCATCGCGCTCCAGTTTCAGGGCCGTCCTGCCGCGCTGAAAATTCTCGAGGACGCCGTGCGGGCCAGTCCGAACTCGCCCGCGCCGCTCCTGAATCTGGCGCGGTTTGGCAGCACCTATCCGCCGGAGGACCTGTTTGAGAAGGACGAGCGTCCTGTCCAGGCCGTGACCGAGGCATTGCAGCGTTTCCCGACACATGCCGAGGTCTATGAGGGCGCGGTGCTGCTTTACCTCACGCTCAACGAGCGGGAGAAGGCTGTGGAGGTCATGAATCAGGCCGCACGGCAGCCCAGTCGTGATCCGCAGTTCTGGCTGGCCACCGGACGCACCGCCGGGCGTGTCTGGCCGCTCGGGCAGGCGGAGTTTCAGATGGAGTACCGACAGCGCGTCGCGCCCTTCTTTGAAAACGCCCTGAAGAACGTCACCAAGCGCGATGCCGAGCAGGTCACGCTCGAAGTCGCCCAGCACTGCGTGCTCACGAACGATCTGGACCGCGCCCGCCAGCTCTGCGAAAAGCTGACCGCCGAGCATGACAGCCTGGAGGCCCGCAAGCTCCTCTACCGCCTCTACGGTGCCGCTGAGCAGAAGGACAAGGCACTCGCCACGCTCGAAGCCATCGTCAAACAAGCGCCGGAGGATGCCGAGCAGCGCCGACTGCTCGCCATCGAGTACGACAAGCTCAAGCAGCCGGAAAAAGTCATCCCGCAGCTTGAGGCGGCGATTCAAAACGGCGGCGGTGAGATTGGCGACTATGTGAAGCTCGGCTGGCAGCTCTACCAGACACAGCAGTTTGAAAGCATGGTGCGCCTCGGCCAGCGCACCGTGCGCTTGTTCCCGGATCACCCGCTCGTGCATTACCAGCTCGCCATCGGGCATCGCTCACGCGAGGACTGGGCCGCTTCGGTGAAACACTTTGCCGAGGCGGAAAAACACGCGGGGTCCACGCAGGTGGAGCTGCTCGATTATCTCTTCTATTATCAATACGGCATCACCCTGGAGCGTATGGCGCGTTTTGAGGACTCCTCCCGCATGCTGGAGAAATCCATCACCCTCACCCCGCGTGAGGAATCGAAGGCCGCCGCCAACACGATGAACTTTCTCGGCTACATGTGGCTGGAGCAGAACACCAAGCTCGACAAGGCGGGCGAGCTCATCACCAAGGCCAACGAACTCCTGCCAGACACCCCCGCCTACATCGACAGCCTCGGCTGGTTCCATTACAAGAAGGGCAACTACCCCGGTGCTTTGAAGGAATTGCAGCGCGCCGAGGCGCTGCTGGAGCCCGTCGCCCCCGAAGACGCCGAAATTCTCGAGCACATCGGCCTCACGCATCAGGCGCTCGGAGACAAGGCCAAGGCCCTCGATTACCTCGAACGCGCGAACGCTTTGAACACCCCCGAGCCAAAGGCGCACAAGCGCATCGAAGACGCGCTGAAAAAACTCAAAGGCGGCGGCAAAACTGACACGGAGAAGAAGTGAAGTGAGGGTGCGTCGTCGGAATGATGCGCCGTTGCATGGCCCGCGCCGCCGCGTGGTCAGGAGCATCGAAGATGCGTTTCTCCTCAGCCCAGGGCGCCAGCCCTGGGACAGCGAACAGAGTCTCCACCGGCGTCGCGGAGTCCTGAAAGGACGCGTCTCGACACCGGGCCTTCAATGGCAGGGACGTGACCGAGGCGTCGAGGGTCGCCCCTGCAGGGCTTTGCGCGGCGGAGGGTGGTTCGTGACGAAAACCCAGGGCGATGCCCTGGGCTGAGGAGGGTCGTGCCGTTGGCACATCAATCCGGCGACACACCCAAGCAAAGCTTTTCCCTTCTCAGTCATCAATCATGCAGCCGCTCTTCGGAATTGATGAAGAACCAGCACGCCGCGCCGAGAAAGTAAGCCACGGCAAACAGCGTGATGTTCATGCCCCAGTCGTTGTCCGTGGCGGCGAGCACGAGAGGCACCACCATCGGGGCGATCGCACCACCGGCGTTGCCCATCATGTTCATGCTGCCGGAAAGCGCCCCGGCATGACGCCCGCCCACGTCCATGCAGGCACCCCAGGCGCCGGGCATGGCCAGGTCGTTGCACAAGGCCGCAAGGCCGATGGCCAGCACCGAGGCGAGCGGCGCGTCCGTTTGCATCGAGATCAGCAGCATCACGCCAGCAACAGTCATCCCGACCACACCGAGCCAGCGACGCGTCCGCGCGATGCTGCCAAACATCCGGTCCAGCCGCGCGGAGAGCATCCCGGCGGTGATGCAACCGATGCCGCCGAAGAACAGCGGCACGCAGGCCAGCAATGCACGCTCCATGTCCGTGAGCGTGGTGAACTTCTCCTTCAGATAAGTCGGAAACCAGGTGATGTAGAAATACCAGGCGTAGGACATGCAAAAGTACTGCGCCCACAGCATCCAGACTGTGCGCGAGGCCACCAGCCGCGCCCACGGCATGGAGTGATCGCCCGGAGGATGCGTTTCACCAATGTGCGCTAGTTCGGCGGCATTCACCGACGGGTGATCCTTGGGATGATCGCGGAACCAGCGGAAAAACGACAGCGCCCACACCACACCGAGCAGTCCGAAGATCAAAAACACCCACTTGTAGTGCAGCCCGAGACCAACCCTCCCTTCCGTGCCGCTCGCGAGCATCCAACCGACGAGCAACGGCGTGAAGGCTCCGCCCCAGCGCGCGCTGAGCCAGAGAATGCCCTGCGCTTTCACACGCTCGGCCACCGGGAACCACAGCGTGAATGCCTTCGTCAGATTCGGGAAGCAGCCCGCCTCTCCAACACCGAAGAGAAACCGCGAAACCACCAGCGAAACCAAGTTCCACGCCCAGCCGGTGGCGACAGTGAAAAGCGACCACATTGTCACCACACGCATCAGCACTTTGCGCGGCCCGATGCGGTCACCCAGCCAGCCGCCGGGGATTTCAAACAGCGCATAGGCCCAGCCAAACGCCGCAAACGCATAGCCCATCTGCGTCTTCGTCAGCCCCAGTTCCTCCTGCATCATCGGCGCCGCCTGCGAGATGCACACGCGGTCGATGTAGGTGATGATCGCCAGCGTGACGGCAAAGAACAGCACCACCTGACGGGCGCGAGAGGGTCGGAGGGAGGATTCCATGGCAAAAAAGGCATGCTGTCACGCGGCGTGCCTGGGCGTCAATCATTCAAAGCAACGCTCGCGCTCCCAAGTGGGCTCACATCCCGGCCTCTGACTCAGCTTCAGCTCCAACGATACAAGGCCCCTCGGTGTCCCCCATGTTGGGGCACACGTCCGAGGCTGGCGATGGCTTCAGGATCAAGGTGCCAATCGCATGGGGCGGTTCGTTTCCGGTGGTGAATTTATCACGATCAAACGGCATTTCACCGCGAGCCGGAGACTCGGAAGAAATGAGCCGGTGGTGCAACCACCGGAAACCGGCAGCGCAAACGTCTCGCGCCCTGAAAGGGGGGGCGCAAGGAGCCCGCTCTACCACAAAAACCTCTCCTCATACGCCACCATCCCACGTTTCAGCATCGCCTCGTATTCCTCCTGGAAGGTCTTCACGCGGTGATGCTCCTCCTGGTTCAGCACATAGGCCCGCACCGACTCCAAATCCGGTGCGGCGAAGGTGAAGGCACCATAGCCCTCCTGCCACGCGAAGCCCGCCAGCCGCAGTTCCTCGTGAATCCAGCGTGAGGACTCGCTCTTCACCTCCCGCATCACATCCGCCAGACAATGCGTCGCTCGCAGACCGGCCGCGATGTGGATGTGGTCGCCCGTGCCGCCCACCGCATGCGCCACACCGTCCATGTTTCGGAGGATGCCGCCGATGTATTTGTGGACGCGTTGCCGATGCGTCGGCGAGAGCCAGGGTTCCCGGTTTTTCGTGCTGAACACGAGATGGTAATGCAACGAGAGATGCGTCGAGGCCATGCCGGATGGTTTCAGATCGGGTGAATGACCGCAACGATGAATTTTCGCGCATAGCGTTGAATTTGGGACCGTGCCGGAGGCACGAGAGAAATTAGCCGGTGGTGCAACCACCGGATCAGCACGCCTCACCACTCACCACCCCAAACCGCCCGCGCCCTGGAAGGGCGCGAGAAGGGCACGCGGGGTCTGGTGGGCACCATCGCCAGGGACATTCGGACGCTTCTCGCGCCCCTGCCGGGGCGCATCCCAAATCGGGAATGGTGGGGCGGCCCGGTTCCGGTGGTTCCCGGTCGCTCCGCGACCTTCACCACCGGCTAATCTCTTTCGAGCCTCCGGCTCGATACTGGTATCCTGTTTCAAACCCGTCGCACCAACTGCATCAGGCGTATCTTCACACGCAGGCGATCCCAAACTTAAAGCTGAGCAAACTGTGGACGTAGTTCTTCAACTTTTTTGGCTACGCCAGCGAAGATAGCATAAACATCAACTTCCTCTCCACGCTCGACTCGCTTGGAGATCATAGTCAGTGGAAACATGATGATAGTGGTATTCGGCACGCGAAGCGCGGGATCACGTCCAAACGCATCTTCAACAGCTACCCACTCAAAGCCGAATTTCTGAACAAAGGCATCGCCGAGTGTGATGCCAAGGCTTTGCAGCTTCACAGTTTCAGTCGGTTGAATCCAACCCTTAGCCAAAATGATGTCCAACATTCTGAGCTTCTCATCGAGATCATCGTAAAGATAGATTTTTTCAGGCACAAAGTGATCCCGAACCCAACTACGTTGAGCCTCGATCCTTTTGAGATCGTCCGCATTTGGCAGCTCAATTTTTTGGGCGCTCCGCTATGCTGGATGGGTGAAAGCTGAGGGGATTTGGAGGTCGAGACGGCCAGCCATCCAATAGCAGATGGCTTTGAGGTTCTCGAAGTTGCGGAAGCCTCTGGCTCGGCGGCGAGCAGTTTGGATGATGCTGTTGATCGACTCAATAGCGGCTGAGGTGATGCGGTGAGGGTAGTAGGCAAGGATGCCTTCCCAGTGGCTTTTGAGTGTTTGGGCCAGTTTCTTGAATGTCGTCATCTGAGAGATGGTATGCACCATGCGGAAGGCAAGGATGCCTTCCCAGTGGCTTTTGAGTGTTTGGGCCAGTTTCTTGAATGGGGCGAGCCGACTGCGCACCGCCCAAGAGCACCACGCTTTGAGATGGGTTTCGGCGCTGGCGGCCCCGGGCCATTCCCAGGTCTCCTGGAGGTTCTCGCGTAGCGCCATGGCACGGCCGAGTTGTTTGTGCCGGGCGCAGAGGTCGTGGCGCAACTCCAACTGCGCCTGGCTCAAGCGGCTCGCATTGCCACGCAAGGCCCAGAGCGCGCCGTTCATCTCCGCGCCTTCATGCTGGAGTTGCTTGCGCACTTCATCCAGGGCCTTGCCCGCCAGTTGCATGACATGAAAGCGGTCAAACACGATCTGGGCATTGGGCAGATGCTCGCGCACTCCCTTTTGGTAGGCGGCGCTCATGTCGATGGCCGCGAGCCGCGCTTGCGCGGGCTTGGCTCCGTGCGCAGGCATCGCCGCCACGAACTGGCCGACACTCGCCGCAGTGCGCTCAGGGGTCATGAACAGGAGGCGCGCAGGTTGCTCTTGTTGCGGATCAATCTCGACGACCACCGTGGCGTAGCGATGCCCCTTGCGCGTGGCCGTGTCGTCAACGGCCACGGCCTGCACCGCGCTCCAATCCTGCCGCTCATGCGCCCGGGCCACATAATGGCGCACAATGCGCCAGAGGCGGGTGTCGTGCTCCGCCATGAGTTCGGCCACGGCGCTCACGGGCATCTCGCGCACCAGCGCCATGACGAAGGCTTCAAACATCAGTGTGAAGCCGCTCTCGGGCCGCGCCCAGGGCACGCTGACTTGCTTCACCTGATGCTGCGGGCACCGCACCCGCGGCACCCGGGCGCTGAGATACGTCGGGTGCTGCCAGAAGTTCAAATGCCGCCAGCGCTTCACCTCGTGATCATACAGCGGGCAGAGTTGTGCGCAGACTGGACACGGCATTTGCGCCCCGGCCTCCACTTCGATGTCCACATACAAGAACTTGCTCTCCTCGCCGCCGTCCTCCAAGCCGCTGCGCACGACCTTCCAGGGGGCGGCCAACCCCAATGCCAAACCAAACAACATGTTCTGATCCATCCCGAAGCTTTAGGCACACGGCCAGAAATAAACCATTAGTTTAAGAGAGCCAAGGCTTTGGCCGCCGCTTTCGGCTGGATGGTAAGAAACCACTTTCGGACGCCATCTTTGCGCTCCACGGCTTGTTCGAGGATGCGCATCTGGCG
>DNXB01000264.1 GCA_003506995.1 Verrucomicrobiales bacterium | reverse complement strand
CTTAACCCAGCCGCACCCGATGTCCGAAAAGAAATGGCAGATCCAGTGCCCGCAGTGCCGGCGCTCCACACAGCTCAACGCCGATGAACTCAGCGCAAGGCATCTGCTCGGCAGCATGTCCGTGCTGAGTGATCCGGTGGAGGCACGGAAGATCCTGGAAGATTACACCATCGCCTGTCCGCGCTGCGATGCGCTGATGCCTTTTGAGCCGCGCAGCGAATATCGCCGGCGCAAGGCGCTCGCTGTCAGCCGGCGCATCGAGCGGCTGATGGAAGAACTTGAGAACGCCACGGGTGCCGAACGCGATTTTCTCGCGATGGCCTGCAAGTGCGGCGAGATCGCCCTGCAAGTGCTGGAAACCGACATGCCTCTCGAAATGCTCTTCGACAGCGAGGACAAGCTGCTCTCGGCCCTTGGAGATGAAATCCGGAAGGCGGACACCGAACCCAAGCGGCACCGGGCATGGCGGTGGCTCCAGGAGACCTTTGCCATCGCTTGCTCCGGCATCCGCGAGCGCGACGATCTGCCGGAACTGCCGGTGGACGAGGTGGAGGAAAAGCGCGCGGCACTTCTGAGCGCGCTGGAAGAACTGGAGGAGGAAAGGCAGACACAGACTGCCAGTCCGGTTCACCCAGCGAATGCGTCAGGTGGCGTTCGTTTTCATTTCAAACAGGCGCATCACAACAATGTGGAAGCGGTGGCCATCTCACGCGACGGACGCCTCGGACTCTCGGTGGGCTGGAACAGCTTCGTGCGGGTCTTGGATCTGGAGACCGGAAGCGAAGTGCGTCAGTTGCAGGCCGAAGGCAACTTCCTGACTTCGGTGGTCTTTCTTGGCGATGAATCGCGCGTTGCGGCGGCGGGAAGTGATGGAGTGGTCTGGATTTGGGAGCTGGCGACCGGCCGCGTCATCCATCAACTGCGCAAACACTCCTTCACGATCTTCAGCCTTGCCGCCTCGGCTGACGGACGCCTGCTGCTCAGTGGCAGCGGCGATGGCACAGCGCGTCTGTGGGACACGATCAAGGGCACACATCTGCGCAAATTCGGCGGCTTGTTCGGCAAAACTCTCGATGGTGGCGTGCAGGCGGTGGCATTGTCTCCAGACGGCTCGTGGGCGCTCACCGGCGGCGGCGATTGTGCGGACACTGTCAAAGTCTGGGACGCGAGCAACGGTCAACTGGCTCAGAAGGCCCACTTTCCGGAACGTGCGATCAAGACGATCTCTTTTCTGCCCGAGAGATGGAAAGCCGTGGTGCTATCGGGCAGCAAACTGCGCGTGATGGATGTGACGGAAGGCAAGGAAATCGGCCAACTGGCAGCCATAAACGATGACTATTTCGATGCGCTTCATCTCGCTGAAGACGGCCGATGGGCGGTTGCCTCGGCGGGTTCGGAGGTTTGCGTGATCGAAGTCGGCGCCGATTCGAAGAATTGCATTCGGCGTCGTCTGCAAGGCCACGAACAATCACGATCCGTGTATGCCTGTGCGGTTTCAGCGGATGGCCGACACGCCATCAGCGGTGGCAATGATCTCTCGGTGATTGTTTGGGACACGGGCCTGTGATTTCGCCCCCGCTTCGCTAGCCCGGTCTGAGGAGCGCGAGGATCGAGACCACACCAAGGCATCCGATCAGAAGGCCTGACAGAACCACCTGGCAGCCAGACTTCGCGGGTGACGGGCCTGCGGGGCCGATCTGGATCACTCCACCTACTTGCTCGGAAGAGGAACCATACCAGAATGCCTTCTGCTTCCCGGTCATGTCCTCGTCCCATTTCAGGCTGGGCTGCGCATCCAGCAGTCGCTTGAATTCGGAAGGCAGCGTGGTTTCGGGTGACATGTGGCGGATCAGATTGATCAGATTGCCGAAGCAATGGATGCCGTCATCCCAACTGTGGAAAAGACGCACGGCAACGACCCGGCTCCGAATTTCCTCCAGCGCGTTCGCCGCCTCACGCAGGTTTCCCGCCTTCGCATGCGCGGCAGCCTGATCAAGTTTCTCGGCCAGCCAGTCCTTGTCTGGCGAATCCACATGCCCACGGCTTGCACCATCACAAAACCGATCACGGTCATCTTCCCAATCGTAGGCCATATCTCATGAGGGATTGATTCTTCGATGACGGAAGAGCGCATTCGGCGCTGGGTGATGGTCCGGCATTGACACATGCCCATGGATAACCGGTGCCCGTCCATTCGTCAATCAAGCGCCTGCGCGCATGCCCCAGCCGTGAGGTGAATTTTGTTTCCGAAAACTTTTTTCACACGTCACGCAGAGTTGGGGCCTGGAGCGGTAATCCACAGGCAGAGAGGCAAATCCGCCCTCGATCAAACAAACACAAATACATCCGCAATCCTATGAAAACCAAACTCTGCAAATCCATCCTGCTCCTCGCCGCCTGCTCCGCAATCTCCAGCGCCCAGGCCGGTGACAAGTCGATCGTCGATCGCGTCGTGGAAAAACTCCAGGAGCGTCACACAAGGGTGCGCACCCCCACGGCCGTGGCCGCCGTGCGTGGCTAAGCCAACAAACCCGACCCATCAAACCCTCACATCCCCTCAATCCCATGAACAAGCTCACACTTCAACTCTGCCTCATCGCTGCATCGCTCGCTTTCCACCCGAACGCTCATGCCGACACGATGATCTCACAAACCACGATCTGCCCGATGCCCACCTTCCCGCCGATCTGCCCCGAACCACCCATGCCGCATCGGCCCATCCGTCCGCTGCCCATGCCTATCAATCCTTGGGATCAGTTCGCCGTGAACGGGACGGACGGCGGCTGCATCAAGGTTCCAGGCAAGCCGACACGTCCGTTTCCCACCACCACCTCCACTACGCACGCCATCTGACACTCAAACCCGCACAAACATCCCAACACACCCGTCATCACCATGAAAACTCAACACTTCCTCATGCTTCTCTTCCTCGCCACCGCCAGCAGCACGCTCCAGGCCGCCGACACAGACGACAAGCTCGACAACGCCAAGAAACTCGTGGAGCGCATCATTGAAGCGCAGCCGCCCAGGGACACCAGCACCGGACGCACACCGGAGCAGGCCATCAAAGAATACAAGGAGTCCGGCAAGGCACCCGGACAGAACAGCCTGAAGATCAACCCTGTGCCATCCCCCTCCCGCTGAAGGCACAACCCAACTCCGGCAAGCCCGATTCCATGCGGGCTTGCCGTTTTGGCATTGCCCGGTAGCGTGCGCGGCATGAGCAACGAAGGCGAGATGTTTCCACAAACGCGCTGGTCGCAGTTGGCACGCCTGAAGGCCGGTGATGAAACCGAGAAACGCGAAGTCTTGGGCACGCTCTACCAGCTTTACCGCAAACCCGTTCTGGCATTCCTCTTCCGCCGTGGTTTCGCGCACGAGAAGGCTGAGGATCTCGTGCAGGATTTCTTCCTCCACTCCATGCAGCATCAGTTGTTTGAAAAGGCAGATACAGAACGCGGTCGTTTTCGCGGCCTGATGCTTTCCGCACTACAGCATTACGCCGCCAATGCTCACCGGCATGATCAGGCGCAGCAGCGTCGCCCCGCTGGAGGATTCGTCGCAGCCGACGAGGTGATCGCGGAAGGCGGCAACCCTGCCATCCTGGGAGTGGATCATCACACTCCGGAAAATGCCTTCACACTTTCGTGGGCCAGGACGCTTCTCACGCGTGTGGTGGAGGCTCTGGAGCGCGAATGCAAGACCACGGGCAAGCAGGCGCACTTCGACATCTTCAAACGCTTCATGCTCCTGCCTATCCTCGAAGGTGCGGTGGCGCCATCCCAGCGCGATCTGGCGTTGGAGTTTGGACTCACTGAAAAGGAAGTCGCCAATCGTCTGGTGACAGCCCGTCGCGCCTATCAGCGGCTGCTGCGCGAGGAAATCGCCCAGTATGCGGCCGATAGCGACGAGGTGGACGCTGAAATCCGTGATCTGTTCGCCACGCTCAGCGGACCCGCTTGAATCCTCCAATGTCCCCGGCAGACCCCAATCACCGCAATTTGCGCGATGTGCTTTCCTCATTGAAGCGCGGCTTGATCGACGCGCGCGAGGCTCGCTCGGCCGTCGCATCGGATGATTCCGTGCTCGAAAAATTGCACACGGGCGCTCCCGTCGAGGCTGGCCTGCTTGCTAAGCTTCTCGGTCTTGAAAGCGATCAGCAAGATGATGCGGAACTCCGTCGGCACATCGACCTTGAGTGTGAGTTTCTGGAGGGCGTTCCTTTCCAGCCTGGAGAACGCATTGGCGGACGTTACGAAGTGCTTCAGATTCTGCGGGGCGGTTTCGGACTGGTCTATCTCTGTCGTGGGCTGAATTTGGAGCAATACCGGCGCGGTGATGCTCTCGCGGCTCTGAAGAGCCCGCTCCCCCATCACTTGGTGGATCACGAATTGTGCGCCCAGTTCGTGTCGGAGGCGGTGAATTCTGTCGCGCTAAGCTCTCACCCGAACCTCGTTCTCGCCTACGGTGTGGAGATGCATAACCGGATTCCGTTTCTCGTCATGGAACACATCGCGGGCGGAAGAACTCTCGCGCAGGAGATCGTCGAGGGACGCACGGACTGGCGCACCACCATCCGCCACGGCCTTGGCATCGCACGCGGACTGGCGCATGCGGCCAAAGAGGCGCAGATGGTCCATGGTGACTTGAAACCCGCCAATGTGCTGATCACAAGAGAAGGCACCGCCAAGGTCAGTGATTTCGGCCTTTCGCTCACCGGCGGCGATTCCGATCCAGAAGGTCTTATCGCCGGCACCGATGGCTTCATGGCCCCGGAGATGCTCGCGAGGCGTTCAGGCCGCTCCACGGCTGCGGATGTGTATGCCTTCGGCGTCACCCTGCTTTGCTCGGTGATCGGCGGGCATCCTGATGTGCCGGACCTTTCCATTTTCTGCGACGTCTCTCGAATGCCCGGGCCGCTTGCCGAAATCCTGCGCCAATGCCTGAGCACTAATCCTGCGTCGAGACCCTCAGGCTTCCCGGAAATCGTCGGGCGATTGGAAAAACTTTTTCCCTTGCTGCTCGCAGCCGAACCGGCCGACGAAGCATCTCCCGATGCACCGCTGCGGGCCGACGCCATGGTCAACGCCGCCCAGACGTGGCTCAACCTCGACCAGGTTCGCAAAGCTCAAGCTGAAGCCAAAAAAGCGCTCTCGCTTGATGCCAAGAACTGGAAGGCTCACCAGATTCTCGGCTGTATTCAGCTCGAACAGCGGGACTTCGAGGCGGCCTTTCGCAGTTTCTCCGAGGCAGGCAAACTCTCGCCAGACGAGGTCGGTCCCGCCGCCAACCTCGCGCAAGCCACCATGAACCTCGGTCGGCGCGAAGAGGCATCCACCTGGGCAGATCACGCGATCCGTCTTGCCCGGCATCGCCATCGCATGGCGGAACTCGACGGCATGTCGATGCTGATCATCGAGCTTTTTCCACCCACGCAGGCTTGCAGTGTCATTGATGCCATCCTGGCCGATCAACCCGGCGCGGCGATCACCTGGAACAATCGCGCGGTGCTGATGCGACGCATGAAACGTCCCGGAGAAGCCCTCGAATCCGCCGAACGAGCGATCTCGCTCAACGCCGCCTATGCCAAGGCCTGGGTCAATCGCGCCAACGCTCAGGTCGAACTCCACCGCTTTGCGGAAGCAGAGGTTTCGGCATCCCAGGCACTCGACCTCGATCTCTGCCTGCCCGGAGCCTACTGCGCCAAAGCGACCGCCTTGGCCCAGATGGACCGTCTCTCCGAGGCTCGTGCCGTCATTCGCTCGGGACTCTCTCTCCTGCCTCACGACCCCTTGCTCGCACGAGCGGCGCAGATGTTCGATGTGTGAACCACTGATCGTTCGATCCTGGGCAAACAAACCATGGTCGGGCTGGCGAGATTCGAACTCACGACCTCTTGCACCCCATGCAAGCGTTCTACCAGGCTGAACTACAGCCCGACCTATGTTTGACGTTTTCTCCAGCGGTGCCGCGTTGGGGTGGCTGCCGGTTGGAGAGGTGCGCATTCTGGACAGAGCGGAACTCTTTGCAACTGCGATGTTGCGTTCTGTTGAGAATGTCCCGCGAGGCTTGCCATTGCAGTGCCATCCAAGTAAAACCTGACGGATATTCCGCATGGTCACGATCACAATCCAAGAACTCACCAAACGCTTCAGCGGCAGTGTCGTTCTGAGAAGCGTGGACCTGCAAATCGAGGCCGGGGAGCTGTTCTTTCTGCTCGGGCCGAGCGGCTGCGGGAAAACCACCCTGCTGCGCCACATCGCCGGCTTCTACACACCCGATGCGGGCAAGATTTGGTTCGATGACGAGGACGTGACGCATCTGCCCGCCCACAAACGCGGCACCGGCATGATGTTTCAAAGCTACGCGCTCTGGCCGCACCTCAACGTGGCTCAAAACGTCGCCTTCGGTCTCGAAGAACGCAAAAGGCCGCGCAAGGAGATCGAGCACCGCGTTTCCGAAGCACTCTCGCAGGTCAAGCTCGATGGCCTCGGCTCCCGCAAGATTCAGCAACTCTCCGGCGGCCAGCAGCAGCGTGTCGCGCTGGCTCGTGCGCTGGTCATCCGCCCCAAATGCCTCCTGCTCGACGAGCCACTCTCAAATCTCGACGCCAAACTGCGTCTGGAGATGCGCAGCGAAATCAGAAGCATCTGCAAACAGCACGGCCTCACCGCGATCTACGTCACGCATGATCGCGATGAAGCTCTCAGCATGGCCGACCGCATGGCCATCATGGAAAGCGGCAAACTCGTGCAGGTGGGAGCACCCACCGAGGTCTATCGCAACCCCGCCACGCGTATGGTGGCTGAGTTCATCGGCGAAACCAATTTCGTCGAAGGCCGTGCGCTACGGGAGAGCAGTTGGGCAGGCTATTTCGATGTGGAAACCGCCTTCGGCGTGCTGCGTGGCCGCACCAACGACACTTCCTGGCAACCCTCGCCCGGCCAGCCGGTCGTCTTGAGCATCCGGCCTGAGGCGATGACCTTTGCCAACCTCAC
This sequence comes from Verrucomicrobiales bacterium, assembly GCA_003506995.1. GTDB lineage: Bacteria > Verrucomicrobiota > Verrucomicrobiia > Verrucomicrobiales > Verrucomicrobiaceae > Prosthecobacter. Next base: position 32,280 of record DNXB01000264.1, on the reverse strand, counting down.
CGACTCCACCAACCGTTTCCCCGGCCACATCATCGACACCACTTACCTCGGCCCCACGGTGCAATATCTCCTTCAGGTGCAGAACGGCCCGCTCATGAAAGTCTGCGAGATCAACCCGCAGGAAATCCGCCCGCCTTCTGAGGAGGAAGTCCGCGCCATGGCGGGAATGAACGACGTGGTGATCCTGCGCAAATGAACCAGCCTCAACACCAGCTCGCCAGCGCACAACGGACGCAACCCCGTTGGGGTTGCCCCTTGGCCACGGTGAGGGACACACGTCACACCCAGGGTTCTGCGAACCCTGGGCTATGATCCGCAAGCCCGTTGGGCTTGAGCTAAAGCTCCCGCTGGTGCGTGCGCGTGCGGGCTTCACGCTGCTGGAGGTCGTCATCGTGCTGTTCATTGTGGCGCTGGTGCTCGCGGCGGTTCACTCCATCGCCCAAGGCACCATCACCCTTGCCGACGATGTGCGCCGTGCGCAGCGCCGTGACGCCCGCCAGCAGGCGTTCACCACGTTTGGCGAGCGTTTGTTTGCCGAACTGCCTCCCACGGCGGCCTTGAATGTGAAAACAACGCAGGATGGCGGCCAGTACCTGAGCGGCGTGGAACTGCACGGCGTGCCCTCGCCCTTCAACGGCATGCCGGACATGGTGGTAAATCTGTTCACCGAACCCGCGCCCGGCGGCGGCGTGCGGATGCTACTGACCTGCCGGGAAAAGAAGCAGGAGCAGGAACCGGCGCGGGTGGTGCTGTTTGACGACCTCGGAGCCTGCGAATGGCGCGTGTTTGATCCCAACACCCGGCAGTGGGCCACGCTTTGGACCGAGCCGCTGGAGGAAAACGCCCGTCATGCGCATCCGCTGCTGATCGAGGTGGTGATGACGGGTGTCGATGGACAGTCGGCACGCCGCGTGTTCTGGATCGCACCCAGCGAGCCAGCCATGGTCCTGACGCCAGCACCTGGGCCGGCCAATTCGCCAGCACCCGTGGTGGAAGTCCCAAACAGGTGAAACCAGGATCAGATTTCGCTCACGGCTTCGCCGGTGTGGTGCGGCGCTGGTGTTCTTGGAATGCCTGGCGTGCCTCGGTGGTTTTTCCTGCCTTTTTGAGCGAGTGGGCGAGATTCATCCAAGCCTGAGGATGATTTGGGCGCAGGCGGACCGTGGTCTGGTAGGCTTTGGCGGCCGCGTCGAAGTCGCCTTTTTTGTCGAACATCAAGCCCTGGTAATACCAAGCCTCGGGATAGCGGGAGTTCAGGTTCAAAGCACGGCGGATGTGCTGCTCCGCGCCATCGTAGTCGCGCAAACGCCCACGGACATACGCCATGAGGTAGTGCCCTTGAGCGAAGTCTGGGGCCAGCAGGATGACGCGGTTCAGCGCGTCCTCGGCCTTGCCGAGATTGCCATCACGCGCATGGCGGGAGGCCAGCAGCAGCCAGGCGAGCGAGTCCTCCGGGCGCTGCTGCGTGGCAAGTTCCAGCGCCTCGCGGTCTTCTTCCGTGTTCGGCGCGGTGGCGGATTTATCTCGCAGTTTGGCAAAGGCGAGCTGGTGCCAGTAGAGGCCGGCCTTGGGGTCGAGGGCGACGGCCTTGCGCTGGCAGTTCACCGCTTCCGACGCGCCGCCGAGATAGCTGGCGGCCAGTCCCAGCAGCGCCCAGCATTCGGCGCTGCGCGGATACTTGGCGGTGAGGCGGATGAGTTTCGGCAGCGCGGACTCGACCCGCTTGGCCTGCAAAGTCTGAAACGCTTCGAGAAACTCCGTGCTGCGGGCCACGCTGACGAGCGTGGGTGCCTTCGGCAGGTTCGCGAGCGGCTGAAACGCCGATCGCCGCCGCTGAACCTCGAACGCTGCTTGATCGGCTTTCAGGGCGAAGTTCATCCAGCTCTTCAAGGGGACGCGCATGCCGACCATGGCGATGACGTTGCCGTCGTCATCGAGCACCGGGGAACCGACCGCGCCGGGGGATTCATCGCCGCGCAGCGGATGCCAGCCCAACGCGGTCACAGACGAGTCTTTCTGGATTTTTGCGTTGGCGATGACGAGGCCGCGCTTTTCGGAAACGGCGACGACATGGCAGGGCGTTTCCTTGGCGAGATTCACTTCTGTTTTGAAGCGGAGTGGTTTGGAAGAGCGGGTTTCGGCCTGGAGCAGGGTCACGCCGGTGGTGTTGTCCGCCAGATAGAAGCCGGTCACAGGCTGGTTGGTGCCATCGGCGGTGGTGAGGGTGATGCGGTCGATTTTGCCGGCGATCTCAGGATGCACCAGACCGGCGTCGGTGAGCACCACGCCGTCGTCCGTCACGAAACAGCCGACCCCGTGCGCGATCTGCCCGCCAAACTCGTCCCACACGCGGATGCTGACCACGGAGGCCACGACTTTCTGGCCGAGGGAGAGCAGCTTGAGCTCCGCCGGGGTCATCGGTTTGTCAGGGGCATCGCCAGGGAAGGGGGCCAGCGGTGGCAGCAGGTCAGGCGGTCGTCCGGGATCGATCTCCTCCCCCATCGGCAGCCCATTGGGGTTGCCTTGAAAAAGGAGCAGCGGGTTTTCATACTCTCCCAGCTCTTCCATGGCTGGAAAGCCATCGTCGGCAGGCAGTTCGATGGTCGGAAGCGGTTCGGGTCGTTTGGTGACGGGATCGTTGATTTCCGGGGGATGCGCGGGCTTTTTCGCGGGCGTTTGGGAATAGGCGGAACCCAGGCAGAAGGACACTGCCAGCAGGGTGATCAGGATGGACGACGGCTGTTTCACGGGGCGTATGATGACACGCTTAAATGACGGCCTGCGGGGCTTCTCTGTGACGATTTGTTCACATGGAAGTGATTTCTACCGGCGCTGCAAAAGGGTAAACGGCAGGGAATTCTCCCTCTCACCTCATGCAACACTCCTCACTTCACTCATTCTGCCGCGTGGCCCTTTTGGTGGTCATGATGCCCGCGTTTGCCTCCGCAGAGCTGGAATTGCGCAGTGTTGCTGAAAAGGCAGACGCCATGACCACGAAGCGCAAATTCGGCCCGTATGTGGGGGTTTATTCGGGCGAGTCGATCGGGCAGAAGGGCACGATGCGCATTGGCGGGAATGAGTTTCCTCTGAATGACGAGGCTGGCAGCGCCATCTTCGGGGTGCAGATCGGCAAGAGCTGGCGGATGAAAAGACTGCCGCTGATGTATTCGTTGCAGTTCGACGGCACTTTCAACACGGCCAAGCTGAAGGGCAATCGTGGCAACTTCAATGGCGCCACTGTCACCAATGACATCGTTTCCTACGATGTGGACATGAGCTCGCTGTTTTTCACGCTTGGCGGCTCGGTGTCCGTGGATCTGTGGCGCTACCGTGCGCGGATCGGCAAGGTTCTGGCGGGTTTCAAACCTTACATCGGGGGCGGGCTGGGAGGCGGCCAGGTGTGGTTTGGCACGCCGACCGTTCGTTCTGACTCGCAGGTCAACCATAATGGGGCACTCACCGCGGTCACACCCACCATCCTCAATGAGTTCATCGATTGCTGGCACTGGTACACCGGGCTGGAGTGGTCGTGGGAGGACAAATACAGCCTGTTTGCCGAGTACCGGCAGCAGAACTACGGCGACTTGGACAATCTCGAGCAGTTCGGCAGCGACGGATACATCCTTGGCTTCCGCTACCGCTACTAATCTTCCAACACACGCTTTCAGCCAGCTTTCCCCATGATGAAACATCTTGTCCCATGCCTCTTAATGGCCCTCGCCGCGTTGTCTTCCTGCACGGTGATCGAATCCCGTCAGAAACCGCTGGCCAACACCCCTGTCACCTGGCGTCAAGTCACCGAGGTGGTCGATGAGGAGGTGGTCCTGCACTCCGTGAAGTTCCGCAACACCGGACGTGATATTGTGAGCTTCGATTACACCATCGTGGATGCCGTGGGAGTGCCGCATGTGGATTCCGCAGGGCCGAACAGCGGCCTCGTTGAAAATCTTTATCCAGGAGCCGAGACCCAGGTGAAAAACCCGCTGAAAGGAAAGGCCATGACGGTGCTTCTGGGGCCGCTGACCTTGGGCAAGCGCAGCAGCGAACAACTGGCGAAGACGTACAAGCCCTGGTCCATCACGCCCGCAGGTTCCACCGCCCCTGGCGGAGCGCTGCTGACGCTGCCTGATCTCCCGGTCACCTCGCCGGGAGAATAAGACACCAGCCATGCGCCTGAAGTCCCGTCTATGCCTGCTGCTGCCGTGCCTCGTGCTGGCGGTTTCAGGGGCTCGTGCGGCGGACGATGATGAGACGGCGTTGCTGTTGTCGAAACGCGCGCATCAGTCTCTCGTCGAGGGCGAGCATGAGGACGCGCTGCGGCGCTATCGCACCATCGCCAAACTGTACCCGCGTACCGACCGTGCGGCGGACGCGTGGTGGCAGATCGCACGGTTGGAAAATCATCTGGATGACAAGCAGGCCGCGTTTGACGCCTTGCAGGTGTTGATCACCAGTCACGCCGGGCATTTTGAAAAAGCGCATGCCGAGCAACTGGGGCTGGCCCGCTCCATGATGGACGCGGAGGAGCAGCGTCAAAGACGGCGTGGTCTGGAGCCGGCGCGTTCCAAGGCGCTGAACGAGGCGGAGCAGGAAATGCTGGCCGGCATGCTGCAAACCATCATCCGCAACGGCCCGCAGAGCGAGGTGGCGCGGCAGGCACACTACGACTTTGCGCTCATGCTGGAGCGCGCCGGGAAGCTGCCCCAGGCGCTGCTCATGCATGAGGAGTTTGTGGAGGCGCACACCGATCATGAGCTTGCGGATGATGCCGCCTGCCAGATCGCCTACATCCGTTACAAGCAGTGGAAGACCATGAAAAGCGCCGCTCCCCGCCAGGCTGCGGCGGCACGGGATGCCCTGGTCTGGTTCCTGGCCCGCTACCCGCAGAGTGAGCGCGCCGCCCTGGCCCGCAGTTGCCTGGCCGAGCTCCGCCTCTCCGAGCAGAAGGAGCTGGAGAGCCTGGCCCGCTATTACGAAGGGCAGGGGAAGCCGGACGCCGCCGCCGTTTACTGGCGTGAGCTGGCGCTGAAGTTTCCAGAACTGGCCGTGGCAGACAAAGTCCTGCGCGAGAAGATCGCCGGTGCGGTTGATCCTGTGCCGCAGGCCGGTGCCGTGGGTCCGGCTCGGGCGGAAAAGGAGCCGTGAGGCGGCGTTCGAGGTCATCCGCTTCAGCAAGAAAACAAACTGGCACTCAAGACCGCTTGCGAGCCCTTCAAAAGGAGTTCAGCGCCAGGGGGAAAGGTGACGAAAGTGTTTCCGCGCAAAGGTTGGTTCAGTCTGGGAAAAAGGTTCTATGGCGGTGCCTGCTCGGAGCAGGCGCACACCTCACACACAAAACAAACCATGATTCGAACCTTCCGTCGTTCCTTCAGCATCCTGGCCGCTGCTTTTTTCGCAGCCATTTCCGCCACGGCTGCTGACAAACCTGTTAGTTCCCACGGTGGCATCACCCAAGTGACGCTTCCAGCCACCACCACCAGCGCCCTGGCGGTCCCTTATGCGAAGTCCATCCCCTTCGACGGTAACATCACCTCGGTTTCCGGTGCGACTCTCGGTGTCAGCGTCACGCTGACCCCTGGTGTTCTTACAAACCATTCGATTCACATTTGTTCACGGCGGGATCCGTCAGCCGCTGGAGCTTATGGACGCGTCGTGCGCATCACCGGCAACACCGCCAACACGGTTGATACCGACGTGAATATCACGCCAGTGGTCGGGGATGAGTTCGAGATTGTCGAGAACCACACCCTGGCCTCCTTGTTTGGGGCATTCCCTTCGACGGTCAGCCTGCTCACCGGCACGCTGCTCTCTCTCTCTGATGTGGTGTTCATTGAGAACAATGGTGTGTTTACCGGTTACTGGCACAAAAGCGGCCAGGGTTGGAGGTTGCAAAGCGACTCCAGTGGTTCAGGTGCCAGTCAAAACGATGTTTCCATTCCCTTTTCCAAAGGTGTGCTGGTTGCACGTAAAGGCGGCGGCAGCAAGACAGTCGTGATTCAAGGTGAGTCTGTGGGGGATCGCTTTCGCCCTTCCACTTCCGGTGGTAACACGACCCACTGTCTGAACAACCCGTTCAGTTTCGTAACCACCCTGGGCACGAGCGGTATCGGCTCATTCGTCACCTCCAGCACTCTGGCCTCTTTGTCTGATGTGATTTACATCGAGAGCAGCGGTGTGTTTCTGGGTTACTGGCGGAAGAGCAATGGCAACTGGTATCTGGAAAGCGACAGCAGCGGCACCGGCTCCACGCAGAACACCGTCCAGGTGCAGCCTGGCAAGGCGCTTCTTATCAAAGACCGTGGCGCGGCCGTGAATGGCTTCGCGTTCCCTGAGCCTTTCAATCCCTGAGTTCAATTAAAACAAAAACACAAAAAACACATCCTATGAAAAAGCTTCTTCTCATTCCAATGCTCATGCTTGGTTTCTCAACCATCCATGCGGCCACCCTTGTGACGGACAACTCCTTTGGCCTCCAGACATCCACAAGCAGCCCTCTGACGAGCGGCATCGTGCGTTACGGTTTCTTCGCCAGCGGCACCAACTTTGCTGGTGACATAAGCAGTCTCCAGAACGCCTTCTTTGAGGTTTCCAATTATACCATCTCCAGCAACACCTGGAATTCCCCTGCATCGAACCTGACCTACACCAACAGTGGCAACTACACCGCTGGTGATGGAGTCACGGTGCGTGCCTACGACGGCACAGCCTTGGACAACTCCAATGTCACCACTGACCTTGCTGGCGAGGCCATCTACGCCTGGGTTTTGAACAACTCCAGTTTCGCTTCTGTCACCGAGCATGGCATCTTCAGCGCGCCCAGCTTCTTCACCTGGACGGATGCGCAGGCGTTCGGCTCCACGGATTCCTCCTTCGCGTTTGACCTTGCCAGCACAGATGGCCTGATCGCTCATGTGGGCACGGCTTCTGCCGATCCTGGCACGACACAGCACTCCCTCGCCGCCGTCGCCGCCGTGCCGGAGCCTTCCCGTGCCATGCTCGGTTTTGTCGGCATCGCCGCGATGCTGTTCCGCCGCCGCCGCGCCTAATCCGCGCCCGGTGTCCCTTCTCTTCTCACTTCACCTTTTTTGATCCCATCATCCTGATTTGACCCTATGAAATTCTTCAAACAACGATTTGCGGTCCTGCTGGCCGCGCTCTCCCTCACGGGAGCCGCCCAGGCGGACTTCGTCACCGTCGGCACCGCCGGCGAAAACCGCATCCAGACGGACACCCGTTGGACGCGTGACAATGTGTACATCCTCAGCCGCGTGATCTTCGTGGACAACGGCGCCACGCTCACCATCGAGCCTGGCACCATCGTCCGCGCTGTCACGGACACGCTTTCCGGCATCACTGGTGAGCCAGGCACTTTGTTGATCGCCCGTGGTGGCAAGATTGTCGCCAATGGCACTGCTGATGACCCGATCATCTTCACCTCGATTGATGATCCGCACGTTCCTGGCGGAGCGTTGACGATACCAGCCACCTGGACCAACACCGCTGGCACGGTCTTCACTGTCACGGGCGGCGGTCGCCATGCCTCGCTGACCAACAACGACTACGGTCCTGACGGCGTCGAAGGCAACAATGCCTTCTCCAAGGCCTCCAAGTGGGGTGGTGTGCTGCTCTGCGGCCTGGGCCATGTGGCACAGAACACCCAGTCCACCGACGGCAATGCCGATGGTATCTGGGATGACCATGACACCAGCATCGTCCAGGCCACCGCCGCGAACAACGGCACCGGCACGGACTATGTGGAAGGCATGGCCACGGCCTCCGGCTCCACGGTGCTGAACAACACGCTGGCTGTCTATGGCGGCACCAACGACGCGGACAACAGCGGCGTCATGCGTTTCTGCTCCCTGCGCTACGGCGGTTTCGTGCTGGGTGCCGCAGCCTCGGCGAACGAGATCAACGGGCTCACCATCTGCGGTGTGGGCACCGGCACGGTGCTGGAGTTCATCGAAGTCTTCCAGAACCGTGACGACGGCTTCGAGTGGTTCGGCGGCAAGCACGACACCCGCTTCCTGTTCTCCTTGAGCAATCAAGACGATTGTTTTGATGGTGATGAAGGCTACCGCGGCACGCACCAGTTCTGGCTTGCCGCCCAGGGCACGCTGAGCTCCAGCCTCAATGCCACCGATGTGCTGCGCTCCGGTTTCACGGCCGCCAACGGATTTCCCGAAAACGGTGACTACGTCGGCCAGGAATTCACCGCTGCTGACTACAGCTATGACAAGCTGTTTGAATTCGATGGTGGCGAGAGCAACGATGCAGACCGCCTGCCACTCACCAATCTGACGGTTCTCAACGGCACATTCCTGGCTGGCAACACCAACAAGCGCGGCCTCCAGCCCCGCCTTGAAGCGCAGTTGCACATCCACAATAGCATCGTCGAAGGCGCCAGCACGGTCAGCCAGGTTGGCACCACCACCGGCGGTTCGTTCGTGAGCCTGCTGAGCATCAGCAACGTCCACTCCAACTACGACCTGAGCGCGTCGTCCTCCATCGGCACCACCACCGCTCCGTTCTTTGTGGACAGCGCCCCGACCTTTGTGGAGGAAACCTCCTCGCAGATCGCCTCGGCCTGGAACACGGACAACGAGCTCAACGTGTTGCAGACCGCAGACCTCTACACCTACCAAGGCTTCGACCCCCGCACCACGGGAGCCAGCGCCCTGACGGCAGACGGCACCTTCGCCACACCGACGGGCTTTGTGGATGTGGACTACGCCGGCTGCATGGTTCACAACAACTTCCTGGCTGGCTGGTCCATCCTGGAATTCCTCTCCGTGCTCCCGGCCACGAACACCACCCGTCCTGTGCTGGCGATTGGCGTTTCCGGTGCAAATCCAACGGTGACCTTCAACACGGCCGGCGCTGCTGTGAAGTATGTCATCGAAAAATCCACCGATGGCAAAACCTGGACGGTGCTGACCACCGTCCCGCTCAGCCACGCCACCACGGTCTCCCACACGGACACCACCACCACCATCGGCAGCCCGGTGCTCTACCGTGCTTATGCCCTGTGATGCCTCCAGTCTGATTCTTTAACAACCTCAGGGGGCGGTGTCGTGAGACGCCGCCCCCTCCTTCATTCCAACTGTTCTTACCAGCCATGTCCCGCCCCCTCCTTCCTCTTGCTTTGCTTATTCTGACGGTTGTCAGCTCCCATGCCCAGGATCTTGCCGGGCTGCCTCCAGAACTTCAGGAGGCCATCGAGCGCGGCTTGAAGATGCCTGCGCCACCGCCGCTGTCCGCCAATGATCCACTTTCGATTGCCCGTGAGCTGTCTTTGCACATCACCGGGGATGAGGACAAAGCCTGCGCCATGCAGCTTCGTGTCTGCCAGGGCCTGGTCTCAGCCGGACGGCATGACGAGGCGGCGGCACTCGCGGCGCAGATCAGCGATTACCGCAGCGCCTTGGCGCGGATTCATCTGGCGCGGGCCATGCTGGCCGCTGGTGGTGTGCGTGAGACTGCTGAAGCACCGCTGGCGCTGGCTGAAAAGCAACTGCCTGAAACCAAGCCATGGCAGCAGGAGCTGATACGGGCTGCTTTGCATCAGGCCGGCCTGGAGTTTGGATGGGAGCCGCAACGGCTCACGGCCATGCTTGAGCCAGTGCGCGACCAGGAAATCCTCATCGGAGCCAAAGTGGCCGCGCTGGCCGGTCAAGCTCGGCTGAAAGGTGCGTTTGACCACAAGGCGGCTGAGGAGTGGCTGGGCACACTCAAAGGGCCAGTTCCCGTGCTGCTGGATGCCGCACGGGAACTCTTCGCCGTCGCGCTAGACTGTCGATCGAAGAAAAACGCGGCTTCCATCAAGCAGGCGGAAGAGTTCACGGATCAAGCGCTCGGCCTGCTGCGACGATCCAAGGTCGCCCACATTGAGGAATTGATCGTTGCGGCCACCACGCTGGTGGAGGCCGGTTTCGAGCAGGAGGCCAAAAAACTCTTTCTTCTCACCGAAGGCCGCCTGGGCGGTGAGACGGAGCACACTTTCCTGCTGCACTACAAGATGACCCGGCTGTGGCGCTTGCGCGGCAAACAAGAGTCATTGAGGCCCATGTTGGAAAAATCCGAGCAGCAAGCCCGTGCGCAGCGGCAGATGGACCGGCCCTTTGCCTTGTCATGGATCGCCGCCGCATGGTGGCAGGCCGGGGACGGCCTGCGTGCGGAGCGCTGTGTCGTGGATGCGGGGCATGAGGCTGGCACCAATGTGAACCCGCGCATGCGCCTGGTGGGAGCCATTGACATCTGCCTCGTCCATGCCCATGAAAAGCGTTCTTTGTCGCAACCGGTCTTCGAGGTGATCCAAAACATCGCCCAAGGAAAGCAGGTTGAGTGACGATTTCGCCACGCGGTTTTACCGCTTTCGCCACAACTGGAGTCTTGCAAGGTTTCATGACGCCGGCTGTGAAACTCTTTTGTCACCTTAATCGCGTTGTTTGGCGGTCGTTGGTGAACAGATAGAGCGCGGCTTGAAACCTCCCCTTTGCCGACAACGATCTCCTTTCGACTCCGCCACATTCCTGGATGGCGGGGTCTGCGTGCTCATCTTCTGGCTGCTGGCCTGGGCAGGTCTGGCACAGGCCCAGTCCGCCAGTGGTGGTCTGCGTGGCAGCATCCAGGACGCGGACTTTTTCATGCCCGTTTCCGGTGTTCAGATCATGCTGGAGGGCACCAGTGTTTCCGCTGCCACTGATGCTGACGGCCGGTTCTTTCTCAATGACGTGCCGCCGGGTGAATACGCGCTGCTGGCTCGAAAGAGCGGCTACATCAGCGGACGGCGGTCCAGCGTCGTCGTCACCGCAGGCAGTGTGCGGGAGGTCAGCCTCGACCTCACCGCCGAGGTGGTCGAACTGGATGAGTTCATGGTGGAGGCCGCCTTGGAAGAGGAGTTGAGCACTACCCCCCTTTCTTTGGGCGCTTCGTTGCAGTCATTTGCCAGCACGGTTGGGGTCGAGGCATTGAAGGCCGCAGGCAGCAGTGGTGACATTGGCAATCTCACCAAACGTCTGGCCAGCACGGCGGTCGTGGACAGCCGCTATGTGGTGATTCGTGGTTTGAGCGACCGCTACAATGTGGTTGTGCTCAATGGCGCGCGCATTCCAAGCTCCGACCCGGACAAGCGGGCGGTCAACATCGACATCTTCCCCACCGGCCTGGTCGAGAACCTGGTCAGTTCCAAAACGTTTGTTTCCTCCATGCCGGGAGAAACCACCGGCGGTTATCTGAACATCATCACCAAACGGGTGCCGGAAAAGCCTTTCTTCAAGTGGTCCACCAGCAGTGCCTTCAACACCGGGGCCACGGGCAGTGACGGCTTCCTCACGGATACCAGCGCCAGCACCGGTTTCCTCGGCACTGCGAATGAACGTGCCCTGCCGGAGAATGTGCGGGCGATGGATGCCACCAGCCTGCCTGCGGCGAATCCGACCACCGGTCCGTTTGCAGGAACCAACACCACCAGTTCCACCGTCACCACGCAATTAACCGGTCCGACCGCCGGCACGGTGACTTTTACCAATGCGCAAAACATCCCCTTTCAAACCAACCGAAGAGTTGCTGCCGAGGCATTGGCAGGACGCGCCACCGGTGTCGGGACCATGGAAGCACCGCTCAATTTCAGCTTCAGCGCCCTGGGCGGCACGCGCGTGGAGGATTTCATGGGCGGCACGCTGGGAATCGTCGGCGGGGTGACCTATTCGAAGCGTTACCAAACGGACGCGGGCGTGCGCGGCGCGGCGCGGATCATCAACCGCACCACTGGCGAGGCTCAGCAGACGCTCATTCAGGACTACCAACGAGGTCAGGAGAGCTTGCTGGCGGGGGCCTTGCTGAGCGCCGCATTGGAGTTTTCCTCCTACAGCACCATTTCGCTCACCTATTTTGCCAACGTGGCTGCCGAAGACGAGGCCACCTTTGCCATCGGGGAGACCCTCAACCTGCCCAATTTCCCCAGTGCCGACGGCATCCCTGGCGAGGAGGTGCTCGTTCGTGAAAGCCTCCTCTACACCGAGCGCCGGCTGCAAACACTTCAGCTCGCTGGCGAGCATGTGTTTCCGTCTCATGGCGACGTCAAGATGGACTGGGTGATCGCTTACAGCATGTCGTCCCAGGACCAGCCGGACATCCGCCGGGCTTTGTACTCCTACAATTACGTCGCCAACACCTACGCCAACTCCGGGGAGCCCGCTCCTCCGGATTTTGAACGTGTTTGGCGCAAGCTGGAGGACACGAATTACAACATGGCGCTCAACTTTGAGATACCGCTGGAGGAATATCAGGATGAGCAACGTCCCCGGGCGGTGGTGAAGATCGGCGGCAGCACGGACTACAGCACGCGCAAGTACAGCGCGGAAAATTTTGAATACAATGTGCCCCAGGCAAGCTACATGAACAACACGCAGTTTGTGCCAAGGCTCAGCAACCCCATCACTGCTGACAACACCACCGTCGCGGACACCATCGGGGTCAATGACCCCACGGACTCCGCAACGACCAGCATTCTCCTGGGACCGCCGGCCAACCGTCGTCAGAACGTCACGACAACAGACCGCCTTTTCCTCGTCCGGGGTGACAACCTGCCCGTGACCGAGACCTACGAGGCCACGCAGAGCATCAATGCGGCGCATGCCTCGATCACCTTCTCAATGAAGGACAATCTTGAGGTTTTTCTCGGTGCGCGAGTCGAATCCACGGACATGCGCATCAGGACCGGCACGGATCTGGCGAATCTTGGAGTGACCAGCAACTCCGGGCAGCTCCTGCTCGCCGACCCTATCACGGGGCGGTTGTTGGATCCTGAGAAGCTCGCGAACCCTACCATTGTCCGCACTGATCTTTTGCCTGCCATCGGGGTCCGGTGGGAGATCGCAGAGCATCATCTGCTGCGTTCTTCCATCACGCGCACCGTGGCCCGCCCCACCTTCAAGGAGATTGCCCCAGCCATTTCGCGTGATCCGGAAAGTGGCGACTTTTTTGTCGGCTGGGTGGAGCTGGAGATGTCCTCCATCGTCAATTATGACCTGCGCTGGGAGTGGGACCGGGGCGGGGGCGACCTTGTGGCGGTCTCCGCTTTTGCCAAGAGCATTTCCAAGCCTATCGAAAACGTTTACACCGGCCTCTTCAACACGGTGCGCAATGACCAGTCGGCCACGCTCTACGGCTTCGAGATCGAGTTGAACCAGCGCCTGGGGGAAATCATGCCGCCGCTGGAAGGGCTGAACTTCAGCATGAACTATGGCTACGTCTTCTCCCAGGTGCAGCTCAATGCCGACAACCAGCGACTGCGCTCTGCGGCCGGATTGCCCCTGGATCGTCCGCTGCAGGGACAGCCGGAATACACTTTCAACGCGGCTCTCAGCCACGATAACAAGGATCTCGGCATCTCTGCCGGCATTCTGCTCAACATCACCGGCCCCTTGCTCTACGCTGTCGGCGGTCGTGCGGAGTCCATCAACCTTGACGCGCCAGATGTCTATCAGCGCGCCTTCACCTCGGTCGATGCCTACCTCACCAAGACATTGTTCAAGAACTGGGAGCTGAACTTCCGCATCTCCAATCTGCTCGACTCGCCTCGCCAGCGCTACTTCACAGGCGGCATTCCCTACAGCGATGTCAGAACCGGCACCGTGTACAGCCTCGGCCTCTCGGCCAAATGGTGAACCTCTTTCCACTCATGAAAACGCCCATATTCATCCTCATCGCACTGCTTGCCACGTTCGCTGGAGTGTCAGCACAAGCGCCCGCCACCGCCACCTCGGACTATCTCGGCCTCTCGCGCGAGCTGCTGACCAAGTATTACGACACGCGCAAGCTGCTGGGCAAGGAGCAGGCGGAGTGGAAGCTCGGACAGGAGGTGCTCAAGAGCCGCGTCGATCTGCTCGATAGCCAGCTCAAGGAACTGAAAACGAAAACTGAGGAGGAGAACAAGACCATCACCAGCACCGACACCGAGCGTGAAAAACTGGATGCCCGCAGCAAGGAACTCATCATCGTGCAGGACAGCCAGATCGAGATCGTGGAGAAGTTCGAGGCCCGCGTGCGCAAGCTGTGGAAAATGCTCCCGCTCGCGCTGCAAACCAAGCTACAGCCGCAGTTCGACGGCATGCCGGTGGAGGGCAAGAAGCGCGATGACATCAAGGCCACCGCCAGCGAGCGCTTCCTCAAGGTGCTGGCCATCCTCAACGAGGTGAACAAGTTTCACTCCGACATCCACGTCGTGAACGAGCGCCGCAAGCTCAAGGACGGCCGCGAGGTCGAGGTGCGCGCGATCTACTTCGGCCTGGGCGTCGCCTATTTCGCCGGCAGCGAGGAAACAGCCGATGCGGCCGGCATTGGCACCCCCGGACCGGACGGCTGGGTGTGGAAGGAGACGCCGGAGGTCGCTGCGGACATCGACCTGCTCATCGGCATGAACAAGGGCGAGAAAGTGGCCGGCTTCGTCCCGCTGCCGATTGAAATCCGCTGATTCACGCACCCGCACACTTTCACGATCATGAAGACGAAACTCATCACTCTTTTGCTGCTGGCGCTGGCCTCCGCGTTGCATGCGCAGGCTCCGGCGGCGGCCAGTCCGCTCAAAGGCGTCATCACCGACCTCCAGGACCGGCTCGACAAGGCCAGCGCTGAACTCGCCGAGACGCGNNCAAGACCATCGAGAGCGAAAAAATCCCGATGACCAAGCGCCTCAACGTGCTGGAGGAGCAGCTCATCGACGCGCGCAAGGAGTACGACCGCGTCCTGCGCATCCGCGACAGCCGCACGCTCGACATCACCAACCTCAAATCGCAGATCAAGTCCCGCGAGGACGGCACAAACTACCTCGTGAACCTGCTCGACGAGTTCACGCGCAACTTTGAGTCCCGCATCCACATCACCGAGCTGCAAAAGATGGGCGACGAGCTCAAGGCGCTGCAAAACAAGGGCAACAACGCCAATCTCGGCACCGGTGAGCAGTTGCAGGCCCGGTTTGACATCGTGAGCATGGCACTGGACCGCCTGGATGCGTCCGCAGGCGGCCAGACCTTCGACGGCAAGGCCACCGACAGGAGCGGCAACGTCACCGAGGGCAAGTTCGTCACGGTGGGACCGCTGGCCTTCTTCGGCTCGAACGATGGCAAGAAATTCGGCCTCGCGGACCTGAAGCTCGGCTCCGCTGATCCCACGCTGCTGGTGCTGCCGGAGTCGTCGAAGCCACAGGGCATCATCGACGTGGCGCAGAGCGGCAAAGGCAGCCTGCCCATCGACGCCACGCGTGGCAATGCCTTCAAGCTGGAGGAGACGAAGGACAGCGTGATCGACGAGATCAAAAAAGGCGGCCCGCTCATGTGGCCCATCATCACCATCGGCCTGCTGGCCGTGTTTGTTGGCCTGCTGAAGTGGATGCAGCTCAGCGCCGTCGGCCGTCCGTCCAGCAAGCGCGTGCAGGAACTTCTGAAGCTGCTCGACGATCGCAAATACCAGGAGGCGGAAAATCTCGCCCTGCGCACCAGCGGCCCCATCGGCAAATTCATGGCCGCTGCCGCGAAGCACTACACCGATCCGTCGGAGGTCATGCAGGAGACAATGTTTGAAAAAATCCTCGACGCAAAAACCAGGCTCAACTCGTGGATTCCCTTCGTGAAGATCGCCGCCGCCGTGGAGCCGCTCTTCGGCCTGCTCGGCACCGTGACCGGGATGATCAACACCTTCAAGCTCATCACCGTCTTCGGCACGCAGGACGCCTCCACCTTCTCCTCCGGCATCGCCGAGGCGCTCATCACCACCGAGTGGGGCCTCATCACCGCCATTCCCTGCCTGCTCATCGCCGCCTTCCTGGCCCGCAAGGCACGGGCGGTCATTGATGACATGGAAAAGCTCGGCGTGCGCATCATGAATCACCGTGGCTTCCACGAGAAGAATATCAACACGCCGCAGCCGCCCCTCACACCAGAAGCGCAGCAGCCCGGCGGCCTGAAGAAGATCGTCGATCAGTCTGAGCCAGAGATCCCCGGCGACGCCCTGCCTGCCTGAACATCATGACGCCGCCGCTCACCATTCCCATGCTCGCCGCCAGCTCCTTCATCCAGGAGTACTGGCAGGGCGCGCTCGACATCTGGTCCGGCGGCGGCTGGGCCATGATCCCGCTGGCGCTCACCGCCTTCATTTTGTATGCGAAATGCGGGGAGGTGTTTTTCGAGATGTGGATTCGGAACTTCCGCATCGGCAAATACTTCGGCGGGAAAAAGGTGGTGTCCCGCCTCGGCGGCGACCATGCGGCCTCACCGGCCGTTTTCAGCGCCGCGAAGCGCTACATCAACTTCCATGGCGTGGCTCTGGAGAACGAGCAGGACTACGCCGAGATCGAGTCCGCCTTCCATGAGGTGCGCGCGGAGGAAATCCCGCCCATCGACCGTGATTTGAAGTTCATCCAGGTCGCCGTGGCTGCCGCGCCGCTGTGGGGGCTGCTCGGCACCGTCACCGGCATGCTCACCACCTTCATGGGCCTGGCCAAGGGAGCGGGAGGAGACAAGACGATGAACGTCATCGCCGGCGGCATTTCCGAGGCGCTCATCACCACCGAGACCGGCCTCGTCATCGCCCTGCCGGGCTACTTCCTGCATTACCTGCTGACCTCGAAACGCAACAAGTTCGAGGGCTTCCTGGAGCATCTTCAAAACGCCTGCTGCCAGCGTGTGCTGCAGCTCCTCAAAACCGCCAACGCCTGACCACCATGCCACGATTCGGAAGCTCCAACGAACCCGAGGAAGAAGCCGCCATCGACATCTCACCTCTGATCGACTGCATTTTCATCCTGCTCATCTTCTTCATCGTCACCACCACCTTCGTGGAGGAGACCGGCATCGAGGTGGACAAGCCGCAGGCCGCTGCCGCCTCCGCGTTGGAGAAGCAGAGCGTCATGATCGCCGTCACCGCCGACGGTGCCATCGTCTATGGCGGCAAGGAGATCGGCATCAGCGGCGTGCAGCCCATCGTGCGCCGCTTCGTCGAAAAGGAGGCCGACACGCCCGTCATCATCCAGGCGGATGAAAAAGCACCGACCGGCGTCTTCGCCCGCGTGCTCGACGAGGCGAAGCTCGGCGGAGCCTTCAAGGTTTCGCTTTCCACCCAGAAATAATCTCGTCGCAACGTGAGCACGCCAAACACCAGCAGAAAACCGCAGAGCGGCAAGGGCGTCAAGTCCCTGCGGCTCGGGCGGCTGCTGTCGTTTTACGGCTTTGGCGGCTTGCTCACGGCGGTGGTCTTTCTCGCGCTGCCCGGCCTGCAAATCGTCACCGGCGGCGCTGGCAAAAAGGAACTCGTCCGCACCGTCACCGCCCTCACCGACACCGCGCCACCGGAAAGCCTGCTGGAGGACAAGCCCCCGCCGCCGTCCGAGCCGCCGGAGCCGCCGCCGGAAATGCAGCAGCCCGAGGTCTCGCTGGCCGACATCTCCGGCGCGTTGAATCCCAGCGGCACCGGCGCCGCCGTGCTCTCCAATGTCATGGGCAACGCCGTCTCGAATCAAGCCATGGCCGCCTTCTCTTTCGGTGGCGACGAGGTCAAGCCGCGCCCCGTCTCCACCGTGCAGCCCCGCGTGCCCACCAATCTGCGCAAGCTGGGCCTGCGCGGCACGGTGAAGGTGAGCTTCACCGTCGATGCGCAGGGCCGCGTGGTGAACCCGACCATTATCAGCACCTCCAATCCCGCGCTCAACCAGCCCACGCTCGACGCCATCAAGCAATGGCGCTTCGAGGCCGGCACGCGCGGCGGCAAGCGCGTGCCCTTCAAGATGATGCAGCCCTTTAATTACGGTTGAGGCTCGAACAATGACGAATGACGAAATCAGAATGACGAATGAAATCCCAACTCCGAATGATCGAAGGCGCTGTAACAGCGCGGTCAGGCCCTTCTGCGTTCGGGCTTCGTCATTCATTCGACATTCGTCATTCGGAATTCGTCATTCCCTCCCCGCTTCCTTTATGAAACCCGCCCTCTTCCTCCTGGCCCTCACCTTGAGCCTCCCGGCCCTCGCCGTCGGTCCTCTGCCGAATCTTTGGGACAATCCCGTCTTCCAGAAACACCTGCTCGGCAGCTTTGGCATCAATTCCGAGATCGAGCCTGGCTATCGTGACGACAACGAGTCCGCCGACTACGAGCAGATCGCCAAGATCATGCAGAACGAGCCGGAGGAGGCCATGAAGGCGCTGCAAACGCTCTCGAAGATCGCTGGGGCCAGCGCGCGCATCGACTTCGCGCTGGGCAACCTGCTCTTTCAGCGTGATCGCCGCACCGAGGCCGAGGCGTGGTTCAAACGGGCGCTGGAAAAATTCCCGAACTACCGCCAGGCGCACAACAATCTGGCCATTCTGTATGTCCAGGCCGCGAAGCACAAGGAGTCCATCCAGCACTTCACCGAAGCCATCCGTCTCGGATCGAGCGATGGCACCACTTATGGCCTTCTGGGGGTCGCGTATCTTGGTTTGGAGAACTTCCTCGCCGCCGAGGGCGCGTTCCGCAACGCGATGATCCTGCGCCCCGAGGTGAAGGACTGGGAGATGGGCCTCATTCAGGCGCTCTACCGTCAGGAGAAGTGGCCGGAGATCATTTCCATGCTCAACCGCCTCATCGAGGCCAATCCCACCGACTCGCAGCTCTGGGAACTCCAGGCCGGCGCTTATCTTGGCCAGAAAAACAGCCTCGCCGCCGCCGCCAACTACGAGATCATGGACAAGCTCGGCAAACTCACCGCCGAGCAGCTCAGCACGCTTGGAGACATCTACATCAATGAAGGCATGCTCGACGTGGCCGCCGAGGCCTATGTCCGCGCGTTTGAAAAAGACGGCGTCGCCGGTGGTGTGGACCGTCCTCTGCGCGCTGCTGACATCCTGCTCGGCCGCGAAGGCTACGACGCCGCGCGCAATCTCGTCCAGCGAGTCGCCAAAGCAGGTGCTGCCTCCTTCAAGCCCGCCGACAAACGCAGCCTGCTCAAGGTCGAGGCCAAGATCGACATGGCTGAAGGCCGCGAGGACGAGGCGGCGAAGTCATTGACCGAGATCGTCACGCTCGACCCTCTGGATGGCGACGCGCTCGTGCTTCTGGGCCAGTATTTTCAGCGCAAGAACGAGAACGAGAAGGCCATCGCCCGCTACGAGCAGGCCGCCGCCGTGCCGGAGTTCGAGCAGCAGGCCAAAGTGCGCCACGCGCAGCTCCTGGTCGGCACCGGCAAATACGACCAGGCCATCCCGCTGCTCAAACGCGCCCAGGAGATCAAGCCCAGCGACAGCGTGGGCCGCTTCCTCGAAGACCTTGAACGCTTCATGAAATCCAGGCGCTGAACCGCGCCGCAACCGTCAAGCCACCATGTCCTTCGATTTCAAACCAGACTCCCAGCAGCAGGTTCCTGAAATGGAGCCGCCCAAGGAACGTGTCGGTCGCTTTAGCATCGCCATCAGCTCGGCGTTTGTGCTGCTGCTGGTCGTCTGGTTTGCCTGGAATCCCGTCGCGGGCGCGGCCAAGGCCGCCTGGGGCCGCCGTTGCGCCCGCGAGGCGCGCACCGCGCTCGCTGCCGAGGAGTGGAGTCGTGCGGTGGAGCAGACCCGCGCCGCACGGCGCTGGGCGCCGGACGATGTGGAAGTGATGCGCGTGATGATCGAGTTTTTGCGCGTCTCCGGCTCTGATCCTGCCGGACTCGCGCAACAACTGCGGAAACTTTCTGAAAAGCAGCCGCTGACCGAGGAGGAGCAGATGCTGCTGGGCCGCACCCTGGCCGCCACCGGCAAGACCGACGAGGCGCGCGAGGTGTATGAAAAGCTGCCTTTGAGCACCAGCACCAACAAGCCTGCCTTGGAACTGCTCTCCAACATCCTGCGTCAGGAAGGTCATGATGAGGAGGCTAAAGCGCTGGCCGCCCGCGCCACACGGAAAGAGCCTGAGACTCCCGAGGCGCGGATGAAGATCGCGCTGGAGGACAAGAACAGCAGCTTCGCCGAACTCCGCCGCCGTTCGCACGATGAGCTGCTGGCTCTCGCGCGGCTGGAGACGGAAATCGCCATGGAGGCGGTGACTCACCTCACCATGGATCCGCTGCTCACCTCCGCCGAGGCAGTTGAACTCCTCAGCATCGTCGATGCGCATGCGCATAAAAAATTGCCTGTCAGGCTCGGGGTGGTTTCAGCCTTGATGCGGTTGCGGCCGGAGCAGCGTGAGATCCTGCTCGACGCCGAGATCAAACGTTTTCAATCAGGTGACGATGGCGCCTTGGAGCACCTCGCCCGCTGGCTCGCGCTGGAAAAACAGCACACGCGGCTGCTGAAGCTTGTGCCGATGGAACTCGCCGCCAAATCCCGCGAGCTGTATCCCACCATCGCCCAGGCGCTGGCTGAGGAAGGGCGCTGGCAGGAACTCAAAGTCATGCTCACCACCGGGCGGCCGCCGGTCTCGCAGGCCCGCGTCGCCATCTGGCTGGCCGAGGCCAGCAGCCATCTGGAGCCGGACCTGAAGGAGGCATCCCGCCTTTTGTCCGGCAGCATTCAGGCCGCGGAAAAGGAAGGCAGCCTGGCCAATTTGCTCGCTGCGGCGATGGTGGCGGAAAAAATCCATCTTCCCGAAGTTGCGCTGGCAGCCTGCCAGGCCGCCGCCAGCAAAGGCGGGGAAGCCGCGCTGCCCATGCTGCAAAAATCGCATGAGCTGGCCCTGGCGCAGAAAAACTCCGGGGTTTTGCTGCAAACCGCCCGCCAGCTCCTCGAATTGCGCCCCGCCAGCGCCGTCTATGCCGACCGACTTGCCTACCTGCGTCTGATTCTCGGCGAGGAGATCGAAACGGTCGATCTCACCAGCCTCAAAGAAACCAACGACATGAGGGCCATGTTCACGGTCACGCTGGAGCGCGTTCCCCCGGGCCTGTTGCGGGCCCTGGCGGCCTACCGAATGGGTGATCACCCGGCCATCCAGCGGCATCTGGGCGACATTGGCGACACCTCCTCGTTACCACCCGGCCAGCGTGCCGTCGTGGCCGGATTGCTCTCCCTTGCAGGCAAGCCGGAGCGTGCCTTTCAGATCGCCGAAAAAGTCCCGTCCACCTTGTTGTTGGATGAGGAGCTCGCCTTCCTTGAGAAAGCACGCTGATGATGAACGGTTCATTCAACTGACCCTGGATTTCCTGGCCTTTGCCGAAGGACGCTTTCTGACGATCCATCCGTTTCGGGATTTCAATGGTATAGGATGTCGGCAATATTCTTTAGCAGCAGGGCGAACACCAATGCGTATGCAGATGCACCAAAAACCTGATCAAGCAGGCCCATGCGAGGTCTTCTGAAAAACAACACGCTCGCCCGCACGAAAATGGGAAGGATGACAATGCTCACATGCCATGAAGTGTGACCACATGTACACATGCCGAGTGACAAAAAAACATAGCCTATGAGCACAAGCGTCCACAATTGGATAGTGGTTGAGGCACCTCGAAGCTTTTCGGAAGGAGGGTCTTGCGGTGTTGCTGATGACGCGATCATTTTTCAGACGAGCATCCAAAAGCAACACAGATCCCTGTGTTTGTCAGCAGCTTTATTGTGTCTAGGCTACCTCACCGCTTCGCCTTCGTCGCAATCGCCTTGTAGTAGCTCTCGATGGCGGCGCGGTATTCGGGGGCGGCTTCGCTGCGGGTGGCTTCGGTGAGGTCGTCGGCCATTTTTTGCGGGAGGTGGCCCCAGTCACCGTTCACGAGGACGGTGATCTGGCCGAGGACACCGTCTTTGAGTTCGGTGGACTGGTTGCCGCCTTCGGCGGACTGGGCCTGGGTGTTCTGGCCCTGCTGCTTCTGATTCTGCGCCATCTGCTGCTGGGAGGGCTTTGATCCGGGTGTCTGGCCTTGGTTGCGGGAGTCGGCCATGCTTTGCTGCTGGGCCTGCTGCGCTTGATTGAGCGAGTTCTGCGCCTGCTGCTGTTGTCCTTGGGCTTGCTGCTGCTGGCCGTTTTGCGAGGGCTGAGCGCTTTGCATCGGATGAAGCTGCGCATCGAGTTGATCGAGGGCTTGGGCGAGCATCTGGCCTTGCAGTTGTTCGAGCGGGGAGGCGAACATCGGCGGCGCGGTCTGGCTGGCGGTGGCTTCGGCGGCTTTCGCTGCCTGGGCGGCGTTGGACTGGCTCTGCTGCGCGGCTTGTGGATTCGGCACGGGATTGGCCTGGGTTGCCTCGGCTTTTTGACCGGCCTGCTGCAATTGATTGCTGGCCTGCGCGACCTGCTGCGCGGCTTCTTCGTCGCCAAGACGTTGCTGATGGCGTGAGACGCGGGCGAGGTCATTCGCAGCCTGCTTTTGCGCCATGCCGTTTTGCACGGCCTGCTGGGTTTCTTTGGCAACGGCCTGCTCGGCCTGCTGTGCGGTGTTCTTCGCAGTTTCGGCGAGCGACTTCTGCATGGACGGATTTTTCGCCAGTTCTTTCTCCAAAGCTTCAAGCACGGCCTGCGGATTCTGCGCGGCATCTTTGGCCATTTCGGCGAGTTCCTGCGCGCGCTGGTAGGCTTCATCCAGCGGCTCCTGCACGCCGAGTTCCTGCTCCATCTGCTGCATGGCGGCCTGCTCGGCTTCGGTGAGCTGCTGGCCCTGCTCCATCTTCTGCATGTTCTGGGCGATCTGATCGAGCGCCTGCGCGGTCTGCTGCTGCGCATCGGCGGCGGCCTGCAAATTCTGCGCCTGCGGCTGGCTCTGCGTGGCCTGCGCGGCTTGTTTCAAATTCTGTGCGATCTGCGGCGTCTTCTGCTGCATCTGCGCGAGCGCGACATCGGCGGTGCGGGCGAGCTGGGCCTCGGGTTTCTCCGTGAGTTTGGCGGCGTTGGCCTCCTGGCGCAGCGCGGCTTGCAGCGCGGCCATTTTTTCAGCGTTCTCGGCGGCTTCGGGGCGGAGTTCCTGCGCTTTCTGCGCGACTTGCTCCACAGGCTTCTCGGCCTTGGCATCATTCGCGGCAGTTTGGGTTTCCTGCTGCGTCTTTTTGAGATCTTCGGCCACGCGTTTCATCATCTCGCTGACTTCCGGCGTCATCTCGGCAAGTTGCGCACGCGCGGCGTCGATCTGCGGCTGCAACTGCGCGGCAATCTCGTTTGCTTTCTTCTGTGCTTCAGCCGTGGCCTGCTGGGCGGGCTGGGCGTTTAACTCCTGCCCGGCTTGCTGCTGCGCGGCCTGATTGGCGAGCTGTTTGTTTTGCTCGGCGGCGTTGCGCGAGGCATCGCTGGCTTGCTGCGCGGCCTGACGGAGGTTGTCGGCGGCCTGCGGATCTTTTTGCTGCATCGCCTCCGCAAGGCGGGCGCGATTGATCTTCTCGGGGAGCTGCTGGAGCGCGTCGGCGGCGGCCTTGGCCTGCGCGGCGGTTTGCGCGAGGTCTTGCTGGTTCTGCGGCTGCATCGCTTCGGTTTGAGCGGCTTCAAGTGCTTGCACCGCATCTTGCGCCAGGGCGTCGGCTTCAAGGGCACGCGTGGCTTGAGCGAGCTGTGTGGCTTGTTCCTTCAATGTGGCGAGCGCCTTGGCGGCTTCGGATGGCGGGGCGTTGCTCTTGCGGGCCTTTTCCGCTTCTTCCTGGGAGGGCAGGGGAATCTTCTTCGCTTCGGCGGTCTGGCGGGCGAGTTCATCGGCGGCGCGGCTGGCGCGGTTCATGTCGAGCGCGGCCTGCGTGTTGGTGGCCTGGTTCTGCTCACGCAATTCAGCCTGGTCCTGAAGTTGTTTGGCGGCTTCGGTGAGCTGCTTCTCGGCTTTTTCGGCGGGTGTGAGGCCATCGCGGTCATTGCGCTTGTTTTGACGTGGATCACGCGCGGCGTTCTCGGCCATGGCGAGGTTGTTCTTGGCCTCTTCGAGCTTGGCGAGCGCGGGGTTGTCCTGACGGGCGAGATTTTCGCGGCGCTGATTGGCTACGTTGGCGGTTTGCTCGGCGATGCTGCGGCTGACATCCGCAGCCTGCTGCAAACGGCTGCGCAGATTGTCGGACGCGCCGTAGAGATGTTCGGGACTCTTGGTTTGATCCGGCTTGTCGAGGCTGGTGGCGAGATCGGCGGAGGTTTCGGTGATCTTTTTGTCGATGTCCTGCAACTGCCCGCGACTGCGGCCTTTTTGCGCTTCATCGAGCCGCTGGAGGTCTTTTTGCAGCGTCTTGGCCTGCGCCATGAGCGCCCGCTGCTGCTCCTGCCACTTGGGGCGCTGCTCGGCATCGCGATTCGCAGGCAGCGCGGTTTCGGTGAGCAGCTTCGACTGGCGCTGAAGCTGCTGGGATTCCTTGGCGGCGATCTTGGCGGTGTCCTCGGCGGCGAAGGCGCGCGCGGCATCGGCGATCATGTTGGCGTTGGAGGCGGCCTCGCTGGCGGCCTTTTTGAGCTGCTCAGGATTTTCAATCGCATCACTGTTGAGTTTTTCCAATTCAGCGAGCTGCTCACGGCGCATTTGCGCGAGACGCTCGCCGAGAAGCTGCNNATCTGCGCCTCGGAGGCGTCGAGCTGGTTCGGCGCGTCGCGTGAGGCTTCCTTCAAGGCGTTCCACAGTTCTTCGGACTGCGCTTTGACCTGCTCCAATTTCTCCTGGGCGCTGGCGAGGGCGTTGTCCGCTTCGCTCTTGGCCTTGTCGGGATCTTTGCGCACGTTGCGCTCGGACTTGCGCACCTTGTCGAGCTCTTTGCGGAGTTCCTGGGTCTGCTCGTTGAGACGTTCGGCACGTTGCGCGAGTCGGCGCTGCGACTCGGCCCACTCACGCTGACGCGGGTCGATGGTTTGTTCGAGAATAATGACGCGCACGGGTGGTGACTCGGCCTTCTGGCCTTTGAGGTCGATGGCGATGAGCTTGATGAGCAGCACGTCGCCGGTTTTCACGCCGAGCGGGGCGAGCGGCAGCAAGGCCTGCACCGGCGCTTCTTTGGTGCCTTGGGTGAAAGGCTGGTCGCTCTCGGTCCAGTTCGCGCCGTTGATGGCGTGGGCGAGTTTCACGCCGCCGATGCCGACATCGTCGGTGGTCAAACCGGCGAGGCGCACGGCTTCATCGGCGAGGAGTTCGATCTGTTCGGCGGGTTCGTTGATCTGCGCGGTCGGGGGCAGATCGGGGACCGTGGTGATGCGCCAGGGCGTGCTCTCTTCGTTGGTGAAGCCGGTCTCCTGTGACTTCAACGCGATCTGCCAGGTGCCGTGCGCGGCCTTGATGGGGATCTCGGTGGTGAGCAGGCCGCCGTCGTCGGTTTTGGCCGCCGCGGTGATTTTTTCGCTGAGGTCAGGATTGATGACGATGTCGCTCTGCGAGACGGGCTGGTTGGTTTTGAGCGTGAGCTTGATCGTGGAGCCGTCGAGCGCTTCGAGATCGCCATGATCCTCGGTGAGCTGTGTTTCTTTGGCTCCGGTGTAAGCAGGCGGGATAATCGTTTTGCTGAACTCAACGATGCGAGGACGCGCACGCGCGCTGAGCGTGCGCCAGGGCGTGATGGCATCGGCGGCATGAATGCGGTAGCGCACGTCACTTTGACCGACGGGCACGACGCCTTCAAACCGATGGGTGCCAACCGTGGAAAGCTCGTTGCGGCGCGGCTTGGAGCCTTCGGTTTGCAGTTCGAGCGTGGCGAGCTCGGTGTTCGCACCTTCAGTTTCGATGATCAGCGGCACTTCGGAGCCGATGGGGGCGAGCGCATTCGCTTTCACCGGCTCCAGGATGCGAATCTTGAGTGATGCAGGACGTTCGAGATTGGCAAAGGGCAGCGCGGCGCGGGCGAGGAAGCCGCTGAGGTGCAGGCCGGGCACGAAGCTGAGCACCAGAATGACGAGAACCGCACCACCGGCGGCGAGGAACCACGGCTTGAGCGTGCGGGTGGGCAGTTTGGACTTCCAGTCGATGCCTTCGACGGACGCGGCCACGTCGTCCTGCAATTTCTCGCGGAACTCGACGGAGTCCTTCACGTTCACGCCATCGCGCGGATCAGCGAGTTCGACGGCGGCGAGGATGCGCTCACGCAGGGCGGGTTCGGCAGCTTCAATCAGCTTCGCGGTGCCTTCCTTGCCGCTGGCCTGAGCGATGAAACGCCAGGCGACTTTCCACGCGGCAAAAACGGCCCCGGCATACACGAGCAACGAAAACCACGGACGAATCGCATCCGGCATGAACCACACGCGATCCAGCAGCGCGATGAGGGTGAAAGCGACGAGCGCAATCGCGAGGCCACAGAGAACCGCGCGGGTTTGAAGGAGCTGCTGGCGGCGCAGACGAAAACGTTCAAGGGCTTCGTGCGTGGCAGGGCGGAGGGCGAGATTCATGAGTGTGCAGGCTTAACGCGTCTTGGGACGAGGACTTTCCGAGACGATGCCGCATTGCTTTGCACAGTGCTCCACCAAGCTTTTGAATTTCCTGGCAATACGAGCAGGCGTAACGCCTTTCCGTCTCATCGCCCACTGACTCTTATCCTCAATAGCAACTTTTGCTGCTTTGGCTATTAGGCCCATGAGAACAGGTGAGATTTCTTTATAACCATTGATAGCTGGCCGATGAAAAGGACATTTGCTCTTTCGCAAAGCCTCATGGAAAGGGCGTTGCTGAGCAGATCTGTTCTGGATGGCTAGTTGGCGGGTGTTCTCGAGGATTCCGGGCACCTTGGCGAATTCTTTGGCATAGGGCAGCGTGGGGACGACACTCATTTCGAACCTGTTGGCATATTTTTTGTATATCCCTTCTCTCGTCGGGAGACCGACGCCGTTGTTGAGGCGGTGCAACTCGTCGTCTGCGGATGCCAGCATGCGAATCAGAGCCTTCCCGGCACTGATGGCGTCACTTTCTTCGAGCATGGCCAGATACCAGGTGCCTGAAACCGTGGGTGGCACACCATCTTCGTCTGTGGGCAATTCCATGACTTGCAATCCAGGAAAGCGCAACCCAAGGGCACCCCAACTGGTAAACCACTGACGTGAAAGCAGGCATGGGCGCTCATTTTCACAGGGACGAAACCATCCCTCAGCAAGCCGTTGAATATCCCAAGGATCGAGCAGGCGCATCATCAGCAGGAGGGCATCCACCCATGGCTGGCCCTTCACCACACATGGCTGGCCTTTCACAGTGGTGAAATCCCAGACCAGCGCGCCATTTCCATCAATGAGGTGGTCGTGGGTTCCCAGGTGCCCGAGCACAAGTTCGAGTAAAAAGCTCACACAGCATTCGCTGTTTTCCATGCTGAAGGTAAACACGCCCCAAGATTCGGGTGACGGGGCAAAGGAAGAATGGGAGGCCGATCCATCTTGCAATTCACTTTTTTTAGGGTCTGGCTCTCGAAGGCGGTAGAATGATGGCGCATTGTCGCCGTGAAATTGGTGCTCCTCATGCTGTATTCTCACATAAGTGTCCTGTAGCCTGGCGATATTCTCCCAACTGAGTCCCTTCACAGACATCCACTCCGAAAGCTCCGTGCGCTGCTGTGGCGTCAATTTTGTTTCAGACAACAATGGGTAAAACGCCAGCACACCGCAGTTATGGCGGTCAGGAATGGCATAATGAATGCGCTCGTGACCGTCATCTTTGTGAATGCGCTCGTGGCTGTCATCTTTGGGCTGCACGTCGGGATTGCTCTCGCAGGCCAGATCATGGGCACAGGTCACCCAGGAGGTTTTATTCCAATCCTCTTCTTTCTCCAGTTCGTCAGGGGCAACTTTAAACTGCTTGAGCCTCTTTTTTTCAATCAGTTCGTGAAGCCATATCTCATCCACAGAAATGATCTGGCAGTCGCCGAGCACTGGCAGTCCAGTCTGGCCTATGGTCTGCTGGAGTGTGACATAAGAATCCGGGTGGCAGGGGTGGATTTTGATTTGCTGTCCAAATGTTTTGGCGAGGATTTCCTGCTGAATGACCAGATGATTGTGGCGGGGCGATTTGGGTGAGTCAGCGTAGAGCGAGAGCATGATCTGCACTGGCTCCGGACGGCCAGAGAGCAGACCTTTGAAAAACTGAAAGCGTTTCGCGTCGGCTTGTAACTTTTTGTTTCCGTCCGTGTGCCCCTTTGACTCGTACACAAGCCTTTTGGTCAGTTCCCAGTGCAATGACGGTTCATCGAACTCAGCCAGCTTCAGCACCGAAAACACTTTCCGCGTGTGGGTCTGAAATTCGATGTGCCGCAGGAGGAACACATGGTCCGCCATGCCGGCACTGACGGATTTTTCGAGGGGATTGCGGCCTTCACCGACTTCGGTTGTGTCAACCACCAAGGCGGTGACACCTCGTCTGCGGAAAAGCTCAAAGAGCGCGGCGATGAAGTCGTCCTTGTCGCGCAGCAGGGGAAAGTGCTTGTCGAGCGCAAAAAGATCGTCCACGACGACTCTCAGAGGGTGATCTGCCGGGGTTTGACGCGCTTTCAACTCCAGAATCTTAATGTTGATGTCATGAAGCAGCTTGCTCTCGCTGATGTACTCCGGCGGGAAGAACAGGCAGCGGCTTTCCTTTGTCTGACCGTAACGCGTTTCATTTTCGAGCTCATCGACGCAGCGAATCGTATGTGCGTAGCTTTTGGCAATCTTGCGCAGCATGTGCGGCTCGTGATGGAGTGATATATAAAGCCAGTTGTTTTCATTCACGGGAGTTTGCGCGGCGAAATGCAGTGCCAAATCGGTGGCGATTGAATCCAGATCCGCCACGAGCACTGAAACGGTGCCACAGGCCAGGTAGCCGTTGAGAGGGTTGCTGGTGTTTATGAAACCGTTCTTATCCAGTACCACCTTGTCAATTTCAGGAATGCCAAGCAGCCAGCGTTTGCCACCCGGATTCTCCACATCTAAATCGCCTTCGCGGGAAAGCCGGTGGAGTTGTGTGGGAAGCGACGGATACACAATAATCCCGCTATGTTTGGGATCCTCAGTTGCTGACGGACCGCTGAAGCCGCCTGAGCGAAGCCCCCGTATTGAGAAGTGGTGCGGGCCACGTCGGTAGAATTGATCACGCGCCTTGATAATCTCCAGACAGCGTTCCTGAAAACTGCCGTCCAGCATGGCGGCTCCAAGCCGGATGACAGCATCCGCCGCGTAAGTCTCCGCCGCCGTCGCGACGTTGTGGGGAGTCCCCCCGCTGTTCTGCGTGGTGTTCTCCTCAAACGTAAACCATGTTTTCACACGGTGTCTGGCACAGTACTCGCGCAGCAGTTTGCAGAACTCTCGGCGGCCTGGGTCAGTTCGCGGATCGGGTAGCGTGGCGCTCGTCGTTCCCATGAGGTGCATGTAGGCCTCGGCGCGGATCGTCTCGGCATTGTCAACAACGATCAAAACCCGCTCCTTGGGATCCTCATGCCCGCCCCATTTCTTTGGGTCGGAGCAGCAGAAGCGTGAGTTAATCATTTCAAAGACATCTATGAACCGTGCCTGCTGCAACTCCGGGTTCAGTGGCATTTGCACGAGGATGATCTTGGAAATTCCCTCGAGTTCCGGATCCAGTTCGTCCAAGGAAAAGCCGATTTGATTCGGTTCCAAAAAACCAAAGTTGGTGAGAATGCGATTTTTTGCGGTTTCCACATGCTCTTGGGTGATGAAGATGGAGAACGACCGGTAGCCCTGGCCCGGCAACGCGCGGGCATTTTCCCTTAGCGCAACACCTTTGAAATGATCGCAAAGCAGATCGAAGCAGATCGACTCGACAGCTCTCCGAATGCTCGGTCTATCACCCAGCCATGCGGCGTAATCAGGCAACGAACGAGACTTCCTGATCAAATCTCCGGCTTTTTCCGCAAGGGAAACAAATCTGCAGGCCAGTTCGAGGCTCAGAATGGATTTCCCCGAGTTTGACGCTCCAAAGATGACACCACAGAATCCGGCGGCTGCAAGATGGGCGAAACCTGCCACACGCTCTTTTAGCCCCTGAGCAGGCGGCGCGAGGAGATCATCCAACGTGACAATCCCTGTGGGCAGGGAATGAAATGCGGGGTTGGAGCTTGTGTCAATATCGCTCATTCTCTTCGGAGGTTTCAAACTGAACTGCCGACGCTGCTGGGATCACGTTTGCTTTTTACCAAGCCAACAAGACCCTCTGGGTAGTTCTTGGTCATGCTTCTTGCTGCGCGCACTCCCATCATGGCCGTCACATGGCGGAGCGCTTCGCCGTGTTGCCAGAGGTTGGCGACCTCGATCTCCGGCATCTCGGCGGTGTCAAACACATCGGCCAACAGGTAGCGGATGTAGCGATCCGTGGCGGGAATGGAGTAACCGATGAAAACAATGCGAGAAGCGAGTCGCAGGTGAATGCGCGCCTCATTGAGTAGCTTGGCAAAAACAGTGCCTTGAAGCGAAGCACGCTGCCAGGAAGGGAAGATCATGGGCCAGCGCTCACTCGCACCGGAAGATTCCGCGGTAAGGGTGGTCCAATCTTCCATCCTCTTGATGCAGCAGCCACACTCGCTCAACCGCTCCCAGTCCACTGAGCCGTGAAGCTTGACAAGCGGAAGTCGGCATGTGCCATCCTTCCATTCAGGATCACCGTTGCAGACGTGACGTCCGTAAAAGCATCCGATTTTCTCAAAGCTGGCACGCCGTTTGTTTTCGAGCGTCTCCAGTTTTTTCTCAACAACCAGATCGTAATTGAGGCTCACGATGGCAGGACCCGCATAGCTTTTGAGTTCGGGCTTTTCAAAATTTCCGGGGGAACATTGCTCGGAAAGCACCTGAGAGAGGAATGCATGATAGAGGCATACACCAGGGATGTTCGAGCCGGCCTCGCCCGTCAGTTCGTGTGATGGAGTGTCGTAGTCTTTGCTGAACAGGTGGGCTCTGGGTACGGAACGCTGGGCGACAGGAAGCTTTCGGTGACTATCAAATGCCTCATGGCAGACTTTGCGGACAAATTCGGCGAGCACCAAGCTCTGCTCGATCTTGTCAGTGCTCTGCTTGATCTTGCCAGTGGCGCTTTTTTCGGTGGGATCAACCTTGTCGTGCAGCAAATCGGCCATGCAAAAGACATCCTCGAGATCTGGCTCTTTGTCCTGAACGCTGGAGAGTTTTCGTCGGCAGTTGTTGGCAATTTCCACGATGCGCCTGATGAGCGTCTCATGCTTTTTCCATCTGTCGTCTTTCGGCTCTTTTCGTCCTTTCAAAATCGCAAGACCTAGAGACACAAAATCGGCAATCACAGGGGTCTCAAGAGGACGGGAAAAACCGGAGCCGATGACATAGACACTTTTTCCAGGAATGCGCGGATGACGTAGTAGGAGATCCAAATGGTCAGGATCGTGCCCACGGCCGGAACATGCATCGCCTAGCCTTTTGCTTTTGGTCTCCATAAACCTCGTGAGTCTGAAAGTTCACAGCTTTTTTGCCAAGTAAAAAGCTCGCAGACAGGGACAAATTCTTTTGAGGCATTGTGAAAACAACAGGTCGTTTTTGGTTGAAGAAGTGCTTGCAGCCAAAAAACTTACTTTGTGGAAGCCGGTGTCTGGCATAATTATCATCTTAACGGTTCTGATTCAGAACGCTGAAACCTCATTCATTGTGGAAAACTCAGAAATGCCCCCCCCGGCTTCCTTTCTGCCAGCTCCCGCGCTCACCGCGCCGGAGCGGCTGAACCCATTCGCGGACGATGTCTGCGCCGGGCCGTTCGGCGTGGAGGAGAATCGCTCCGTGCCAGGTTTGAATTCGGATATTCTGGGGCAGTTGACGACCACGATCGACGAGCGGCAGGCCAGCGTGGGCCGCGCGGGCGGCCAACCTCTGCTGTTGCTGACGGCTCCACGCGCTGGCTACGGCAAGACGCATCTGCTTGGACGCCTTGCCGCTGCCGCCGGTGGTCAGGTGGTGCTGGTGCCGCTGGCGTTTCGGTTGGAGGATGAAATCGGCATCTCGGCCGTGGCGGTGCGGGGACTGGAGTCCATGGCGCGGGCGGAAACGTCGCGCGAGGGCTGGACGAAGCTGCGCGAGGCCTGCGCCGGTGTGTGCGCGGCGCTGGTGCGGCGCTTGATCGAAAGCGGCGCTCTGCCCTGCGCGAACGCGGACCAGGCGTTGCGCGTGCTGAATGGCGACCCTATGGATGTTTTCGACGAGAGCGGCGGCGCGCGACTGATTGGCGAATGGGTGCGGCGGCATGAGGCGCAACTGCGCAGGCCGATGACCGAGCAGGCGATGAAGCGCGTGCCTGCGATCCCGGTCGCGCTGGAATCCTGGGTGCATGCGATGCTGAACCACGCGCTCGACGGCGGCATGTCCAAGATGGCCGTGCTGCGCATGCTGGCCGCAGACACGACCAACGAGGGGCCGGTGACATGGCTGCGCCTGCTGGGCCTGTGGCGGCCGGTGGTGCTGCTGGTGGACCATTTGGACGCGTATTATCGC
>DNXB01000273.1:2476-24062 GCA_003506995.1 Verrucomicrobiales bacterium | reverse complement strand
GTCGAGGTTGACGTTGTCCGGCCAGGAATTGAGGGGGGCGAAGCGCTGGTTGCCGGTGCCGCCGCCGCCGCGCCCGTCGGCCAGGCGGAAGGAGCCCGCCGCGTGTCAGGCCATGCGGATCATCAGCCCGCCATAGTGGCCCCAGTCGGCTGGCCACCATTCTTGCGAGTCTGTCATCAAGGCCTGAAGGTCTTGCTTCAGCGCAACGTAATCGAGTTTGCCAAATTCGTGCGCGTAGTTGAACGTCTCCCCAAGAGGATTGGCCCTTGCGCTATGCTGATGAAGCACACTCACATCCAACTGGTTCGGCCACCAGTCGCGATTGGACGTGCCGCCACCGGCGACGTGATTGAAGGGGCACTTGGCTTCGGTAGTCATATGGTTTCTCCTTGGATTGCTTGAAGGAAGTTTAACGTCGCAGTCTTTCACAATACGCGAGAGGGCGCGGCCTTGAGAAGATTAATTCCTCAAAATCTGCCCTGCGTCCCCGTCACTCACGCCGCCAGATGGAAATAGCCGTGGATATGGGGCATGCCGCGGAAATACCAGACCATCTCCGGTCCTTCGATTTGCCAGGTGTCCCAAACCTTGTCATTGCCAATGTCGAACGCACCGCCGTAGCATGAGATGAAGAGCCGCTCGACCATCTTCTTGTCCTCGATGATTTTTATGGTGGCGGCCACATCGTCTGGCCGGAAGCACGCGAGCATGCGACGCATGGTGTCGAGGAGCCTGGCCTGCTGATCCTTGCTGAGGTCCGCGCCGCTGATGCCGGGGAGATCGGTCTTCCTCTTTAGAATGACTGAGGCGGGATTCTCCTCACGTGGTTCGCGACCGGCGAGCACTTTCTCCCGCTGTTTGCCGTCGAGGGTGGAGTGGAACTCATTGAAGAGAAGTCCCTGATACCAGAAGGGATTGCCCTCGTGATCCTTGGTCTCGCGGAAAGCCTTGGCGAAATTGCCGTAGAAGATCGGAGCACCACCGAAGCCGAGGCATTGGTCCGTGTGCGCATTGCAGCGCCGTGTGACGTGATGCCCCGTGTAGATGAATTCGAAGTCCTTGTCCTTCGGGGAGCCAAAGAAGCCGACCGAGGGCGTGTTCTTGATCTGGCCCATGAGATCTTTCTCCACCTGCCAGTTCATCTTCTCGCGATACTCCGGCGCGTGCAGTGACTCGAAGATCTGCTTCACGAGATCCTGCTGATCCTTGGTGTAAAAGGTGTGCAGGCGCTGCTCAGGGCAGATGTACCACCAGTTGCTGATGAACTTCCGCTTCGCGTGATCCACCGGCAGAACGATCCTCGCGTGCTGCTCTTCGGTGAGGCTCTTGTAAAACTGCATCGGCAAGGAATCCTTGTCCGTGGTGGCTGCCCGCAAACTGGGGAAAGCAGCAAGCGCAGCCGTGGCACCGAAGTCGCGGAGGATCTCGCGGCGACTGAGGAACTTCAAGTCGGTGGAATGCAAAAGGGATTTCATATCGTCATGCTCTCTCGAATCCTGGAAAAAGGCCAGCATGATTTCCGGGCTGATCACCGCCCTTCCCACAGCTTCACGTCGTCAATCTGGCAGGTGCCGAAGTCGAGGGCCTTGAAGTCGATCTGGGCCTGGCCGGTCATGTCGATGTTCTTGCTCTCGAAGCGGTGCTTCTTGCCGTCAATGGTGAGAAGCAGCGCGCCCTTCTTCAGCTCGATGGCGACGTCATGCCATTGGTCGAGCGAGAAAAGCGGCGACTCCACCGGGAGCGTCTCGAAGTTCTTCTTGATCGTCAGCGTCGTGGCCTTCTCGCTGAACGTGATCGTGTGGATGTGGTGGCCGATGTCGAGAAGTGGGAAGCCCTTCTTGTAAGCTTCGCCGTCGTAGCGCACGCGCATCGTGCAGACGAAGTTCTCCGGCACCTTCTTGAGCCAGATCACGGGTTTCAATCCGGCGTGAGAGGGGTCATCGCTCGCCTTTTTCTTCTCCTGAAACTCCTTGGAGGACGGGCCGCCGGTCAGCACGCCGTCTTTGATCACCCAGGTGGTGTTCTGTCGCACTTCCCAAAAGTCGGAGTTCAGCTCACCGTCAAAGCTGTCCGCATAAACGAGCTGGGTGCTCTTGAACAACTCGGGCTGGTAGTCCGGGCTGCCAGCCCAAAGCACGGGGTTCAAGGCAAGGGCCAGCAGAAAGAGGGACAGTCGAAGAAAGCAAGAAGGCGTTTTCATGAAGGGCGGTGGAAACGCGCCCGCGAGCCTCGTCTTGCGTTGTGTCGTTGCCGTTTGCCTGACTGCCCCCTGACCGCAGCTCCAAACCGGGAATTGACACCGCAAAAGGTGAGAAGACCGCGGAGACAGATGGACAACCAGCCGCACGATGCTGGATTTCATGTTCTCCTTCACCGCAAATTACCCGCGCCGAATCACGAGGATGTGTTGCCGGGGCGACGATCCTAGGGCAGGCGTTGCCGGGTGAATTCATTTCCCTCCCGCAGCCATGCCATCCAACCCGTAACCTGGATTGCTCCGGGTGAGCGCTCCGTTTTTGAAACGGCGGGAACGACGGCTCACCGGCTGGCCTCGGGTTCGGAGGGCTGGGTGGAGCGGCTGGGCGATGATGCGATGATCTCGCACAAGAATGACGCGGCACTGGCCGAGCTGGCCGCCGGACTGGAGGCATGGAGCACTCAGGCCCAGTGGACACCGGCGCGAGTCTTCACGCGATTCCTGCCATTGAAAAATCATGAGCGCGTGTCGCCCATCCTGCGCTCTGGCGATGCTTCCCTGCCGATCACGACCGTGGTGACGGAGGCGGGCATCCGTTATGGCCTGGATTTCGGCACGGGATACAGCCACGGCCTGTTCCTGGACCAACGTGCCAATCGTGCCATGCTCAAAACGCTGCGGCCAAAGCGCCTGCTGAACACCTTTGCCTACACCTGCAGCTTCAGTGTGGTGGCAGCCCTCACGGGCGCGGAGACGCTAAGCGTGGATCTATCCCGCAAGTCGCTGGACCGTGGCAAACAGAACCTCGCCCTCAATGGCATCACGGCGGCGGGGCATCGCTTCATCAATGATGATGCGCTGGACCTGCTGCCGAAGCTGGGACATCGCGGTGAGCGCTTCGATGCCATCATCCTTGATCCGCCGACGTTCTCACGCGGCAACAACGGCCGCCTGTGGCAGGTGGAGCAGCATTTTGAAGATCTGATGCTCGCGGCGCTGGAGGTGGCCGGCCCCACCTGCGCGATCCTGCTGTCCACCAACTGCACCAAGCTCAATCCGACCGTCCTGGAACGTCAGGCGCGTGGGTGCGCGAAGATCAAGCGCCGCACCACGGAATACACGCGCACGGCAGGAGAGGTGGATTTCCCGCCGGGGCACGGTGCCAGCACCCTTTGGATGATGGTGCGGTGATTCAGACCGCCAGCTCAGGCGGCGGCGTTTCAGTCGTAGGAGATGCGTCCGGCTTCTTCACACGCGGAAGCACCTTGCGGCCGGGGATAAATCCACCGCTCCCGCTGCCGCCGGACCAGTCACGACCGGAATTCTTGTTCTTGAAGGGGCGTGGCGCTTTGTTGTTTTGTTTCTGGCTCCGCATGGTCTGGTGATTGTGTTTGAAGGCTGCGGTGATCGACCGCAGACGCGGATCGTTGCGGAAGACGGCGCGTCTGGCAAAGCGAAATCAAGACTGGCAGCCGCCCGGCCATCGGGGAGAAAACTCCGGCCGCGCGTTTGATCAGGCACCGGTCTTTTTCTTGGGCGGCTTGGGAGTTTTCGGCGATTGATCGGTCGCTTTGATCTTGGTGAAGACTTTCCTGGCATAGTCCGAGTTTTGCTCGGGCGTGAGTTCCGGGTGCTTCTCCAGGCGCGACTTGAGGAGGTCTTTGAACTTGTCACGCGCCTCGGATGAGAGGGAAGCGTACATCTCTCGCCCTTGCTCGCCGAGGAAGGACGACGGCTTCACCTTGTCGCCATCATTCTTGCTGGAGCCGGCCATCCGCGCCTTCGAGCGCTCGTTTCCAGCGCTTCCCGGCGCAAGCTGCTGCCCCTGGTAGTGCATGGCGATGATCTCGTCCCCCACCTTCATCTCGACCTGGGTCTGATGCATGTCCGCTCCGGCACTGGCCGTCATGAGCTGCCAGCCCAGCGCGTTCGGCTCCTCGGTCACGACGAAGCGCTGCTTGGTCTCCGTGTTCAGCACCGTGGCCACCGGATGCCCATCGACGTAGGCGATGCCGGTGAGCTGAAGTGATTTCTCCAGATTCACGGCACGCGTGAAGGGCGAATGCATCAGCAAATCGTCCGCGAAACTGAAATCAATCGGCTGTGGCAGGTCGGGATCGACCGCAGACGCATCATCAGCCTGCAAGCAGGGAACGAACAAGAAAATGGCACCGACACAAACAAGGGACTTCATTGGGGGACCAATGCAACGACAGAGCATCCGTGGTCTATCACTGGAAACCAACCGTGTGGCGCAATCACGCCGTTATTTCGCAAAGTCGCGGAAGATGATCTGTGACGGATTCCCCACGGGCGTGTAATGGCCCGTGAAAGCCAGCTTGCCAGTGCTCTTGTCCACGCGAAAGACGGCGATGTGGTCCGCACGCTGGTTGCAGCAGTACAGAAACTCTCCTGTGGGGTCGAAGGTGAAGCTGCGGGGATAATCCCCATGCGTCCACTCCTCTGTCACAAAGGTGAGCGTACCGTCCGCACCGATGGCAAAGATGCCGATGCTGTCGTGCAGACGGTTGCCGGCATAAACGAACTTTCCGTCGGCGGAGACGATGATCTCGGAGCAGAAATTGCTGCCTGCATAACCCGGCGGCAGGCTGGAAATCGTCTGACGGGAAGTGAGGCGGCCGGTTTGCGCATCGAAGTCAAACAACACGACCGTCGAGCCTTCTTCCTGGATCGAGTAGAACCAACGTCCGTTCGGATGGAAGGCGAAGTGACGTGGCCCGTCGCCGGGAGGCAGCGCAACGAAGGGCGTTTCGGCAGGTGTGAGCGAGCCTTTTTCCACGTCGAACTTCCAGACGAGGATTTGGTCGAGTCCGAGATCGACGTGGATGACAAACCGGCCCGAAGGATCGGCCTCGATCATGTGCGCATGCGTCTGATCGTGACCGCTGATGGCAAAGCTGCCGGGAGGCGCGTTCGTGGCCTTCGTCGGGCCGATCTTGCCCGCGTCCTTCTTCACATCCGTCGCTTCGCCGAGACTGCCGTCAGCTTGGATGGGCAGCACGGCCACAGAACCGCCGAAGTAGTTCGCCACGAGCACAAACTTGCCGCCGGGATGCACGCTGAGATGCGCCGGCCCTTTGCCACCGGAGCTGACGGTGTTCAGCAGTGTCAAATCGCCCGTTTTCGGATCAATCGCGAAGGCGCTGACGGTTCCAGATTCATTCTCACCGACACGTTCGGTCTCGTTGCCGGAGTAAAGCCGTGTCTTGTCCGCATTGAAGGCCAGGCAGCTCGGGCTGGTGCCCATTTCATAGACACCTGCGGGTGTCATCGCCCCGGTGGCACGGTCCACCTCAAACGAATGAATGCCGCGTCCGTTCCCAGGCGGCAGATCGACCTGCGTGGCCCTCATGTTCTTCAGCGGCGAGGTGTAAGTGCCGACATAGGCCATGAGTCGGCCGTTTTTCTCCGCAGCTTGCGCCCCAAGCAAAGGCGCGAACATGAAGGCGGAGCCTGTTTTCAGAAACGAACGTCGGGAGCTGGGAGATTGCGGCATGGTGCAAGCCTACGGCTCCAGGCGCGATGCTTTTGCACCAACTCCCACACCTACGCCGTCTGCGCGAAGAACTGCCCGAAGTAGCAGAACGCACCGACCGCGAGGTGGCAGACGCAGGTGGTGTAAAACTCCCCCGGCTTGTCCGCACGCCGCACCATGCCGCTGCGGGCCAAAGTCGTGCCGCTGATCAGCCCGAGTCCGCCTGCGGCGAGCATGAAGAGGCCGAAGTTGGCGGCGAGCTGGACATTTTCAGGGGAAGCCATGATGGTACGTTCCACTCACCCGCGCTGGATTGGCAACAGGAAAGCTATTTCTTGCCAAGCCACTCCACGCTGAGGATTTGCTCGATCTCCATCTTCCCACCGGCCTCGGGGATGTTCTCCGTGGATTTTTTCCACGTCACCCGGCACTTCCTGCCCGCGTAAGCGGCGGGATTTTCGAGCACCTTGTCCACGGAGGCGTCAGGCTTCAGGATGAAGTAGGAAATCTCGTCGCCATCCGCCGCTCGCATCTTCCAGTGGAAGTAATCGCCCTCCTCAATGCCGAGAAAGATGCCGTCTGTCAGCTTGGCCGCCGCCTGTGGCCTGCCAGCGGCCTTGCCCTTCTTCAAGGCGGCCACGAAGGCCTCGCAGTTCGTCGTGTAAAGCTCCGTGGTGGCCTGATAGTCCTCGCCGTGGAAAACCGGCGCGGGTTTCTCGGTCGTGAGCCACTTGAAGATGCTGCCGTCTTTGAAATAGAGACGCTCCTCAACCTTGGGTCTGTTTTTCGCGCCCTCGGCACCCGTGAAGTAGGTGTTGAAGACAAAGAGCGGTTTTTCGCCCTCCAGGTAATACTCCGTGACACCAGCGCCGTCGTCGCCGCACAGCGCGACGATTTTCCTTACCTCGCCGCCATCCAGAAAGCCGGTCAGTGCAAACTCCGTCGGCTCATCAAGATGCGTGGCCGTTACTTTCTTGAAGGACTTCTCCTTCGCGTTGATCTCAGTGTAAACTGCCCGGTGATGCGCCGTGTCGCTCTGGGCATGGGCAATCGCGGAACAAATCAGCAAGGCGGCGGCGTGGAGGAATGAAGTGATTTTCATCGGAGCGATGAGTCGCCGAAAACCATCTCCGCGCAAGAAATTTGGTGCTTCACTTTCTACACCGTCACCTTCTTCACAAAGCAGGCCTTCAGGCCGATCAGCACGCCGTCCATTTTGCAAGAGATCTCATGATCGCCATCCACAAGACGGATCGGTTTGGATTTCGTGCCGACCTTGAGCACATCCGAGGAGCCCTTCAGTTTGATGTCCTTGATCATCGCCACGATGTCGCCATCGGCGAGGACGTTGCCGTAGGCGTCCTTCACGACACGCTCGGCGTCCGGCTCATCCGCCGCGGCCTCCTTGGGCCATTCGTGACCGCAGGTCATGCACTCAAAGCGGTCGGAGTGGTCCAAAACATCGTTCATCTCGCACATCGGGCAGGCAGGCTGGCTCATAGATGAGGAGGAGAAACCATGCCACGCGCATGCACAAGCCCTCACTTCGGCGAACTGGCAGGAACACCACTCTCATTGTCTCTTTCCCAGCCAAAAACCTCGTCGAGAAGGCAGCCATTTTTTCTCGACGAGGGAGACGCGCACTCGTTCAACGCTGTCGTTTTTCCTCAGGCTTTTTCCCCTGCGGGGCGGACTCGGGCACGCTCGCTGGCGGCGGCGTTGGTGGTGCCGGCCTCGCCTGAGGAGGCGGACGAAACTGTGGAGCGGCCTGCCCGGCTTGAGGTTGAGGTGCCGGAGGCGGCGGCGCGGTTAACGGCCTGGCTTGCGGCGCAGGACGCGGCTGCGGTGTCGCCTGGAGTGGCGGTGCCTGGGGCTGGAAAGGGCGCGGCTGCGGAGCTTCCGCATGTTTCTCACGGAATTTCTCAGGCACAGCCGGGCGTCGCTGCGGCTCTGAAGGACGAACTTGCGGCGGCTGAGCTGGCTGCGGCATGGGCGCCGGTTTTACTTTGGGAACTTCCGGGCGGGGCATCGGGCTGGGGCGCACCTTGGGTTCGGACTGGGGTTCCGGCATGGGCACGGGTCGTGCCTTAGGCGGCGTGCTTGGCGGCGAATCGGGAGCCACAGGGCGACGGCCTTCGGGCACAAAACCAGGGCTGCTGCCATCACGATTTCCAGGCAGACCAGGATTCACCTGAGGAGGCGTCAGTTTAGGCTCTGGCACCACCTGGGGGGCGGTGGGCTGACGGTCTGGCGGTTCTCCTGGCCGGACCAAGGGCGGCCGACCCTCGCTGTCGGGACGACCATCGGGGCCGCGCCCAGGGCGGCCTTCAGGC
Organism: Verrucomicrobiales bacterium; assembly: GCA_003506995.1. Classification (GTDB taxonomy): domain Bacteria; phylum Verrucomicrobiota; class Verrucomicrobiia; order Verrucomicrobiales; family Verrucomicrobiaceae; genus Prosthecobacter. The sequence continues at coordinate 16,036 of DNXB01000273.1, read as the reverse complement.
CGCAGATCTGGACGACTCTCCGGCCCAAGAGCGGGCCGATCACGGCCCGGCAGGCCGGGACGATCCAGCTCGCCGGGCGCGGGCGGTTCCTCCTTCACCCCGGGTTTGCGCTCGGGTGTCAGGGGCTGGGCTTTGGGAACTTCCTCATCAAAGCGGCGGGGATCAGGACGCTGGATAGAGCCCCAGCGCTCCTCGGGCCGAAGAGCACGACCCAGAGCCGGCGGGGGCGTCTGACTGGTGGCGACCCTGGGGGTTTTCTCCGGCAGCTTTTCCGTTTTGAGCTTCGCGAGTTCTTCACGCTGCCGCACGCGCAGACGCTCTGCGGCATGGGCATCACCGAGCCCGCTCCAGCCACGGTCAATTTCCGGGCGGTCAAAGCGTTCGCGCACGCGTGGTGGCAAGGCCGGCGTTTCTTCCCTCCTCACGGACGGGGCGGCAACCACCAACTGGTCGCTCTCAATGCGTGAGAGGCTGCGGGCGTCTCCACGGCTTGTTCCCTGATTATTGAGCCAGTCACGGCGGAAGCTGTCTTCATCACGCCGGAGTGTCAGACGTCGGACGCGGTTTTCACCCAGCCTGTCGATGCGGGCCGGGTCAGGTCCGCCGACGAAGATGTTGTTCACGGCGTTCTGCTGATACGTGATGTTGGTGATGTTCACCGAACGATCTATGTAGGTGTAGTTGCGGCTGCGATCCACGATGAAGGGGCGCAGCGACGAGCGCGTGGCGAACGAACGAATCGGAACAAAGCTATAGTAAGCAGGGCCGACATCGTAGTAACTGTCCGTCCACCAATGGAACCCGATGCTGATGTGCCAGCGCGCCTCGGGTGGCAGCGGTGCCCAGCCGATGTAATCATCGGTTTGTCGCCAGGACACCCAGGCTGGTGCCCATTCATAGCCGGGCACCCACACCCAGCGGTCAAACATGCGGATCCAGCGGCCATAGTGGTACGTGGCCCAGCCAAAGTCCTCGTTTGAGATCCAGGCCCAGCCCGCATCCGTGTAGGCCCAGTAACCGTCCGAATAGGGTGCCCAATAAGGATTTCGAGCCAAGTCAGGCTCCCAAACATAACCGTAGTTGCGGGTGTAAATCCAGTCGCCATACGGATCGAGTGCATCGTAGAAGAAGTCGATGGAAACGGTCACATCGGCTCGGGCCGTCGGGACCGGTGTGGCCACGGCAAAAAGCGCGGCGCACAGCAGAAGAGGTAGATGTTTCATGGTTGGTCAGGGGTTGGGTTGGGGTTTTCATCACCATTGAATACGACGCGCGGCCCCTGGCCTCCGATTCAAAAATGGACGCATGGCCGCCCTGATCTTTGCGTCAGGGGGGTGGTTTGTTTTCGAAAAAACAGCCGCACTTAGACCTCGCCACCCGCAGGCTTGAAGACGACAGGCGGTGTGACACCTCGCGCCCCATTCATCCTCATGTCACTCCTCGAACGCCTCTTCTCCATCCCGACTGTCCGCAAGGCCATCTGGCGGCTGTGGTATCCCTTCCTCACACGCCGCCTGCGTGGCGAGGAGGTGCTGTTTCTCAACTACGCCTTTGAAACCGACCCTCCGGTTGGTTTGAAGCTCGATCCCGCAGACGAACCGAACCGCGCCTGCATCCAGCTTTATCATCACGTCGCCACACAGGCCGACCTGCGTGGCAAAGACGTGCTGGAAGTGAGCTGCGGCCACGGAGGAGGTGCGTCTTGGCTCACGCGCACATTGCAGCCTGCCAGCTACACCGGCCTCGACCTCAATCCCACCGGCATCGCCTTCTGCCAGCAGCGCCATCGGGTGCCCGGCCTCAGGTTCAAACAGGGCGATGCGCAGAAGCTCCCTTTCGCTGATCAATCACTCGATGCGGTGATCAATGTCGAGGCATCGCACTGTTATCCTGATTTCCCCGGCTTTCTGGCCGAGGTGACGCGTGTGCTGAAGCCCGGCGGCCACTTTCTCTATGCCGACTTCCGTTTTCGCGATCAGTTCGCCGAATGGGACACCGCCATCTCCCAGGCGCCGCTGCAAATCGTGCAAACACGCGACATCCGCGATGAAGTGCTGCGCGGCATGGAAACCAACGCGGCACGCAGCGAGACGCTCATCTGCCAGCGCCTGCCCGGCTTCCTGCACTCGCTCGGGCGCGACTTCGCCGGGCTGCCGGGATCGCGAGTGTATGACGCGCTGAAATCACGCGAGCTGTCCTACCGTTCCTGGTGCTTCCGCAAAGCCTGATCACGGTCCGACGGCCAGCCAGTTGAACTCGGCGGCATACACGCGGGTGTTGGCCCAGGTGGTGATGATGGCCTGAAAGCCGGATTCGGTGATGAGCCCGGTTTTGAGCGTCAGACGCGCGCTGTCGCGCTGGTCGATGTCAAAACCCGTGAGCCCTAGCTGCACGACGGGCACGGCGAAAAAGGGCGAGTCGAAAAAAACCTCCACCGTGATGCTGCGAATCTCGACCTCATCCGGCGAGATTTGATCAAGACTCCAGCCCTCGGTGAGGACACTGAGGGCGACATTGGAGGAGAGGACTTTCCAGGGAACAGAAGATGAATACATGAGGGTGGCACAGAGAAGCAGCATCCGGGCCGATGTCAGGCATTCTCCGCCTCATTTGCCACTTTCACCCTCGACATCGAGCGGAATGAAGTCCCGCACGTCCCACACCACCGGCTGCCCACGACACTGCCGCGCCAGCCAGTTCAGCGCGGCCTGGTGCATGATCTCATGCCCGCCTTCAAAGATCGTCAGCCGGGTGTTGCCGCTGATGTGGCGGAAGATCGGGGCTTTCACGCCATAGCTCGCATCCGGTGGCGCGGGCTGCCAGCCAGGCGGCAGTTTCTGTGTCTCGTAAAACAACGGGAAGGCGTTCGCATCAAGACGATTCGCCTCCGCAGCCACGGCATTGAAGGCCCGCAGCGCATGCGTGAACGGCACACTGCCCGCACGGCCATCGTGAATGCCATGCGCGATGTCGAGCGGCACAGCGGCGGCATGTTTCAAGCAGCTCAACGGCGAGCGCCGCCATGCCTCAGGATCATCTTTCATCGGCGCATGCCCGAGCGCTGCCTCGATGTTCTGTGCATACTTGTCTGGCACGCCGTTTTTCGTGTGCTCCGCATGCCATTGCGCAAGGTCGCTGATACCGCACCACGCGCTCACCCCGGCCCAGATTTCTGGATGACGTCCCGCCATCAGCATCGCCATGTGCCCGCCACCGCTCACGCCGATGAGGTAAATTCGCGTCTCATCCACCTGCGTCTGCTGTTTTGCCCAAGCCACCGCCTCCACCACATCCTGCACCGCGCGATCACTGCCAAGCGCCTGCGGCGTCCAGTTGGGTCCGCGAAAATCAGGATGCACAAAAGCCCAGCCCTGCGCCACGCACCATTCCGCATACACCGCGTCCCCACCGGCGGAGGCATAGCTGCTGCTCCAGGTGTGCAGGCCCACCAGCAGAGGCTTCTTTTCCGTCGAAGCCGGTGCAAACCACATCGCCGCCTGGGTCGCGCCATCGCTACAAGGAATACCGACTTTCGTGATCTGCGCCGGCCAGCGCTTTGGGGCGGGTTTGCTGATCAAGGATGTTTGGGCATGCAGCGAGGACATGAAAGCGAGAGCGATTACTAAAAAGAGGGGCTTCATGGCAAAAGAACGCGCGGTTCAGCGCCTTCCAAACAGGACATCACACCTTTGGCGGGAAATCTCATGGCAAAGCCGAACGGCGGGAGCTAATGGAGCCGATGAAATTGGAACAAGGCCAGATTTGGAAAAAGGGCGATGAGTACCTGCGCATCGTCGAATGGGCGCGGCTCTCCATCGAGTACAAGCGCATGAAAGACCCGCTCACCAAGGAAGGCACGCTGCACAAGGCCACGAAAAAGGAGTTCTGCCGCCTGCTGAAGGGCGCGGAGCTGGTGGTGCTGGAAAAACCAGCGGAGGAAGCGCCTGAGGACGACGGCCCGGAAGAGCAGCCGCTCATTTGATGCCGATCACCATCGAGTCGGGGCCGACCAGATGCTCGACGCGGCAGTCTTTGAATCCGGTCTCCTGCATCCAGCCGACACAGTCCGCGCCGGTGTAATCAAACCCGCCGGGAGTTTCGATCAGCATGTTCAGGCTCATCAAAAGGCCAAACGCGTTCTGCGAGCGGTCGTCATCAATGATGGCGTCATAGACCACCACCGCGCCGCCCGGCGGCAGCGCGGCATGCGCCTTGCGCAGCAGCATGCGTTTCGTGTCGAGATCCCAGTCGTGCAGGATGTGGCCGAAGAGCAGCACATCGGCCTGAGGCAGCGCATCGGTGAAGAAACTGCCGCCCGCGAAGCTCACGCGGCTGGCAAGCCCGTTTGCGGCCACATAATCCTCAAACACCGGCCCCACTTCCGGCAGATCAAAGCCCAGTCCCTTCAAATGCGGGTTCGCCAGCGCGATCTGGGTGACGAGGTCTCCCTGCGCCGTGCCGATGTCCGCGCAGCTTTGATACTGCGACCACGGAAACCTCCGCGCGATGGCCATGTTCGCACCCCGGCTGACACCGGACATCGCCCGCAGGAACTCGCGCAGCCGCGCTGGATCAGCGTAAATCGCGGCAAACGGATCGTGGCCGCCTTTGGACTCGTTTTGAGATTCGCCCGTGCGCACGGCTGCCGTCAGACCGCCCCAGAACGGATAAAGACGATGGTTCGCCATCTCCAGGATGCCGCCGATGTAAGATGGCTTCGCCTTGTCGAGAAACAGGCTCGTCTCAGGCGTGTTGCTGTAAACACCGTCGATGCGCTGAAGAAAGCCAAGCGCGACGAGCGCATCCAGAAAATCCCGCGCTCCACGAGGATGCATCCCCAGGCGACCCTGCAACGTGGCAAGATCACCCGGATGCTTCGCCAGCTCGGTGAAGATCTCCATTTCCACCGCGCTGAGCAGTGTCTTGGCGTTCCAGAAAGCGAGGCCGGTTTGCAGGATGCGGTCAGGTGAAATGTCCATGCGCGAAAATAACGCGGTGCGGAGGCATGACAAGCGCGTGACTTTCCTCAGATCATGCCTAGCCGTGCCGGATGGAACCTCTGCCAACCCTGAGCGAAATCGAAGCCGCCAAAACGCTCATTCGTCCGCACATTCGTGAAACGCCGACCTATCGCTGGCCGCTGCTCGAAGCAAATCTCGGCTGCGAGCTGTGGCTGAAGCACGAGAACCACACACCCGTTGGCGCTTTCAAGATTCGCGGCGGATTGGTTTACATGGACGAATTGAAACGCCAGCAACCCGATGTGCGCGGTGTGATCGCAGCCACGACAGGCAATCACGGCCAGTCCATCGCGTTTGCGGCGAAACTCAACGGCTTGCGGGCTGTAATCGTCGTGCCGCACGGCAACAACCCGGAAAAGAACAACGCCATGCGCTCGTTGGGCGCCGAACTCGTCGAGCATGGTCGTGAATTTCAAGAAGCCCTTGAATTCTCACGCGAACTGGCCGTGAAAGAGGGGCTGCATGCCGTGCCGTCGTTTCATCCGTGGCTCGTGCGCGGCGTGGCGACGTATGGCTTGGAGATGTTCCGCTCCGTGGAGGATTTGGACGCGGTTTTCGTGCCCATCGGCCTCGGTTCCGGCTTCTGCGGCATCGCGGCGGCCCGCGAGGCGCTAGGATTGAAGACGAAGATCATCGGCGTCGTGTCCGAGCATGCGCCAGCTTATGCATTGTCGTTTCAGCAGCGTCAATTTGTCGAGCAGTCGAGCACGACGCGTGTTGCGGAAGGCGTGGCGTGCAAAACGCCAAACAAAGATGCGCTGGAGCATGTGATCCGCCATGCGCATGACATCGTGACTGTGAACGACGACGAAGCCGTGACCGCGATGCGTGAGATCATCCAGGCCACACACAACATCGCCGAAGGAGCGGGCGCGCTGGCTTATGCGGCGCTGAAGAAGTATCGCGATGCATGGCAAGGCAAACGCGTCGCCTGCGTGCTCACGGGCGGAAATGCGAGCATGGGCATGGTGCGACAAGCTCTTCAATTAAGCTGACTCGAAGAAGGTCAAGGGCCTTCCGTCATACAGCCCAGGGTTGCGCGAAGCGCTACCCTGGGTCTGGCCGAATGAATACAATGTTCTCAAGGGCGAACCGCAACGCGGTTCCGTCCTCTGGCATCGACGCTGGACGGAACCCCTTTTGCGGTTCGCCCTTGAGCAGATGATTCCTTCCATTGTGGACCCAGGGTTCTGCGAACCCTGGGCTGGATGACGCAAGCCCGTTGGGCTTGTGCTTCACTTTTGCACCCACGGCAGCACGATGTGCGAGGGATTCCCAGCACCGTAATAGATCGTGTTCGTGGCGATGACCGTGCGGCGGTGCTGCTGGAGCGGCTCGCCGGTGTTCGGGTTCACGTCAAAGCGTGGGAAGTTGCTACTGCTGATGTCCACGCGGATGCGGTGGCCTTTTTTGAAGACGTTGCTCGTGGGGTAGAGCTTGATGGTGAAGGGATAGACCTTCCCCGGCTCCATGAGCTTTTCTTCCTGGAGCGAATCGCGGAAACGCGCGCGAACAATGCCATCCTGCAGGTTCAGGTCGAAACCATGCGGCCAGTCGGCGCTGGGAGGATAGACGTCGATCAGCTTTGCGGTGAAATCGGTATCCACGGCGGAAGACGAGGCCCAGAGCTTCACTTCGATCTCGCCGGTGATTTCGATGTCTTCGGCAAGCGGCGCGGTTTGAAACACGAGCACGTCGCGGCGAGCGGAAAGCGGGATCGGTTTCGGCCAGTTCCAGAATTTTTCGCCGCCACGTTGATCCCACGCGCCCTGCTGCATGATGCCATCGCCGGAGGAGATGTTGCCGCCGAGCGTGGGCACCGGATCACTCGGATTGAAATCATAACCGCGGCTTGCCCATGTGTTCTTCGGCTTTACATCACTCAACAGCCCACCTGCAGGGTCGTGGCGTTCTGAATACAAATAGAACGGCGTGGGCTTCGCACGAGCGAGCGGCCACTCGTTTTCATCGCGCCACTGGCCGCCGTGATTGAGACGCCCGTCCTTGGTCTTGCTGCCGTCGCCGGTTCCCATGATGAAGATGCGCACTTTCTTGGCGAAGGGCGCGGATTTGCCGACACTGTTGTCGAGTCCCTTCATCCAGTGATCAAACCACTCTTTCCGCCAGGCGAGCTGATCCGCGATGGCCGCCTCGCTGCCGAACTCGACCTGACCGTGTGATGATTTCGTCTGCGCACCGTGAATCCACGGCCCCATGATCAAATACACATCGCTTTTCAACGTCTTCGAGAGCGCGGTGAAGTTGGCGGAGGTGTTGCCGGCCCATGAATCATACCAGCCGCCGACGAGATAGACGGGCATGTCCTTGTAGCGCGTGGGATCGGCCAGGATGTTGTTCTGCGCCCAGAAATCGTCGTCTTTGCCGTGGCGCATGGCCTGGATGAGCCAGTCTTCGTATTCGGGGGCGAGCTTGAGCGGCGTCGAGCCAGGACGCAACGGCAGATGGTTCAGATAATCCCAGCGGTTGTCCGCCATCTCCTTCAACTCGGCCTGCGTGGCCGGATCAAGCGCGGCGTTGCTGCCTTTGCCCGCATTGAGCATGATCCAGTTCCAGAAGCGCATCTCAAACGCGCCCGCGTTGCGCATGCTCTGCCGGCCCATGTTGGACACGGCATCGACGGGAATGACGGTGGTGAGCTGCGGTACCTTTTCCAAAGCCATCGCATGCTGCGTGCCACCGACATACGAGGTGCCCACCATGCCGATTTTCCCGTTCGACCACGGCTGCACGGCAATCCACGCGGCGCAATCCGTGCCATCAGGACCGTCATCAGTCATCCAATGCCACACACCTTCCGAGGCGTAACGACCACGCGTGTCTTGCGCGACGAAAGCGTAGCCATTCGCGGCAAAGTATTCGCCAAAACTCTTCGCGCCGTCCTTGTTGTAAGGCAGACGCGTCAGGATGACGGGCAGCTTGTCCTTGTTTCCTGCGGGCAGGTAGATGTCCGTGGCCAGCTTCACGCCATCGCGCATCGCCACCATGACATTCTTTTGGACTTCGGGAGCCGCCTTCTGCGCATGCAGCAACGAGGCGGCCAGCAAGACGGTCGTGAATAACGAGCGTTGGATCATGAGCTTACTCCGCGAGCAGTTTCGCCACCTGTTCCTCCAGGCCGCCACGAGCATTGGTGCTGACGACCATGCCCTTCTTGTTGATGAGCCACATGGCCGGGATCGAGTTGATGCCATACTTGGTGGAGATTTCGTTCTGCCAGCCCTTGCCGTCGAAGTACTGCGGCCATTCCATGCCCTTGTCCTTCACGAAGGCTTCCAGTTCTGCTTTATCGGAATCGAGCGAGATGCCGACGATCTCAAAGCCCTTCGGGTGCAGTTCTTTGTAGGCTTTGATCACGTTTGGCAGCTCAGCCACGCATGGTCCGCACCAGGTGGCCCAGAAGTCGATGAGCACGACCTTGCCCTGAAGTTTCGCCAGATCGACCTCACGACCGTCCACGGCGGTGAATTTCATCTCCAGCGGCTTGGTCTTGATCTCGGCGGCGGCTTTGATGCTCTTCACCTTGCCTTCAACCATGCGGTTCATCTTCTCCTCCGGGAAATCCTTCAAATGCTTCTCCGCCTTGACGATCCAGGCGGCGGTGTCGCCCTCGGGGCCTTCCGCAGCCTCGGCGGCTTCCATGACATTGATCAGGCTGGCCTGTGATTTGGTCTCGGGCTTGGCATCCTCGGCCTTGAGGATGTCGTCGAGGCTGATGGCGGCCTTGGCAGGCGCTGGAACGCCGGCCATCTCACGCGCACGACCCACCATCGCCTCAAACAAGGCCGCGTCATACCGGGCGGCATTCGTCGGGGCCGCTTTCATGGCCGCCGCGTAAGCCGCGTCGAAACTGACAAGGCCGGTTTTGAGCAGTTCGACGGCCTGCTCGCGTGACTGCGGCTTCTCCTTCGGATTTTTGATGCCCTCGATGGTGTCATTGACCTTCTGCCATTCGGCGTCGCCGTCGGCAGCAAGAAGTGAGGAGGAAACGGCCAGGACCAAAGTCGTGACCCCGATGCGGAGAAGGCGGTGCGCGTTCATGATCCAGCCTAAACGGGGCAAACCGCCGCTGACAATCGTTTACGCGAAGATTTCCGTCACCGGTTTGCCTTTCCCGTCCTCGGTGACGTAGAACGGCCGGCCCTCGATCTCGAATTCGGTTTTCGGGCTGATGCCCATGGCGGTCATGAGGGTGGCATGCAGGTCCATGACGCTGACGGGATTTTTCGTGGCGATGAGCGGGCGCTCGTCGGCGGTTTCGCCATAGAGGAAGCCTTTTTTCACACCGCCACCGAAGGTCATGACGCTGGTGCCGCCGGTGAAGTGGCGGTGCAGGCCGTAATGCTTCATTTCGCTGAGCGTATCGACTTTGAAGGTGGTTTGATCATTCGCGGTGGAGCCGGGCTTGCCTTCCATGAGCGCATCACGGCTGAACTCGCTGGCGATGATGATGAGCGTGCGGTCGAGCAGGCCCTTCGCCTCCAGATCGAGCACGAGCTGGGCGATGGGGCGGTCGATTTCCTTGTGCATGGCCGCCACGGTGGTGTGGCCGTCCTTGTGCGTGTCCCATTGGAAGAAGGGAACATACTCGGTGGTGACCTCGACGAATCGCGTTCCGGCCTCGACCAAACGGCGTGCCAGCAGACAGCCGCGACCAAAACGGCCGGTGTCATACTTCGCGTAGCTCTCCTTCGGCTCTAGCGTGATGTCGAAGGCCTCGCGCTCCTTCGCGCTGAGCAGGCGATACGCGTTGTCCATGCTGCGCAGCATGGATTCCTGCTGGTAGTCGCTCATGAACTCGCGCTGCGGGCTTTGATCGACGAGTTTGCGGAAAAGACGGTCGCGATTGGCGAAACGGTTCGCGTCCATGCCCTTCGGCGGCTTCACGGACTGCGCGGCTTCTTCGGGGTAGGGCAGATTCATCGGCCCGAACTCGCTGCCGAAGAATCCGGCGGTGGTGAAGGCCTTCAGTTCCTCGCTTTCGCCCACGCCTTCGAGGCGCTGGCCGATGTTGATGAACGCTGGCATCACCGAATTGCGCGGGCCGAGCACCTTCGCCATCCAGGAACCGATGTGCGGGCACGCCACGGTCTGCGGCGGCACATAACCCGTGTGCCAGTGATACTGATGCCGCGAGTGCAAGATGCTGCCGAGGTCCGGCTGCACCGCGCTGCGGATCAGCGTGCCGCGATCCATCACCTGCGCGATGTTTTCGAGCCCCTGGCAGATTTTGATGCCATCCACATTAGTGTTGATCGCCGGGAAGGTGCTGAGCATCCGCTTCACTTCGAGACCCTTCTCGAAGGGCAGGTAGCCCTTCGGATCAAACGTGTCCGGCGCCGCCATGCCGCCCGCCATCCACAGCAGAATGCAGGCATCAGCCTTCGCGGGTGGATGCGTGACTTTATTGCCAGACTTCGCCCAGATCGCCTTCGGCGCGCCGGTCATCCACGCAGCCGTGCTGGCTGCGGCGAGTTTCTTCAAGAAATCGCGGCGGACGAGATGTTCGGGGAGGCTGGGGTCGAGATCATGCATGCCCTTCAAACGAAACAGCAGGCCGGATTCACTCACGCATCAACGCCAGCGCCTCGATGCTGGGAAAGTCTCCCGCACGCAACAACGCGCGTCGTTCCAGCAATCGTTCGCGGGCATTGAAACCGAAGATTCTGCACGTCACCTCGCCGATCTCAGTGATGGGATCGATCACCCCGTCGTCATTCAGGCGGAAGTGTTCCGCCCAGCGGTCATTGCGAGGATGGTAAAATCGAATGAGCACAGCCTGACGGCGGGTGAGCGAGCCGAGGTCAGATCCCTTGGCGTTATTACAGATGCCGCACGCCAGTGCGAGATTGTCGAAAGTGGTGCGCCCGCCGTGCTTGCGGCTGATGATGTGATCGATTTGATGCGAATACCACGCCTGCCGCTGGTGGATCAGGCAGTATTCACACACGCCGTAAGCTCGGCTCCGCACCCGCTCACGCAGGGCCGCTGAGACGGCGTCTTTCATGCTGAGACGAGCCTTTGAAGGGCGCGCGCCTTGGCCATCCGCATCATGTGCTCGATTTTCAGGCAGTGGTCGAGCTCGGCCTGCTCCGCTTTCGTGATCTCACCATCCTTGTGCTTCTGCACGAGCAGTTCGACTCTGCGCGAAGCAGCTTTGGAAGGACGAAATGCCGCCAACTTTTCCGGTGCGGCTGTCCTGGCAATGAAGTTGGCGATTTCTTCGTACAGTCTCATGGGAATGAGCTTAGCAAACGCTCACGGAGATTTCAAGCCTGCCTCGCGGTCCCCCAAGATTCCGCCATTGACTGCCGTGAAGCCGTCGCCATCTGCATACGCCGTGTTTCCGACCACCCACCATCTGCTGTTTGTGCTGCTGCCGCTCGCGCTGGCGGCGCGCATGGCGCTGAAGCCGCGACCGGCCACGCTGGATGTGGCGCAGGGCGTGATGCGCTTCTGCCTGGGCTTTGGCAAGTGGGTGCTGCTGGTTGGTCCGCTGTGGCACCTCTCCAACATGGTGATGCGTGGTGGCACAGACAGCCTGAGCACAGGCGTGGCATGGATGGGATTCCTGGCGCGGCTGCTAAGCCTGCACTTCGCCTTCACGAGCGCGGGAGATTTGATCACCGGTCTCGGCGGAATGCTGGGCTTCAAGGTCGATGACAAAGCGCAGTCGCTGATTGATCTGCGGAGGTTCACACTTGGAAAACTTTTCCGGCTGCTTCCTTTGTTGATTCTCCTCACGGTCCTGAGCCTGTCGGTGGACGCGGCATCTTTGGGCGATGCCTGGCTGCATCTGCGGGCGCTGTTCACGCCTCCGGTCAAAACGATTGCCACAGTCTTCCAGGAAGCGCGGGTGTGGAGTGATTACCACACCGTCACGATGGTCGCCGCGCTGGCTTGTTTTCTTGGCCTGCCTTACTCGCGTGACTTTCTGCGCACTCCCGCCTTCTGGAAGGGTGCGATCTGCCTCGGTGTGTTCTTCCTCGCCATGGCGATGCTGTGGACTCATTTCCCTCCCGCGTGATGAAGCCCGCCCTGCCCAAAATCGACCCCGCCAAGCGCACCGTGGTGCCGCCGGAGCCGGAATTCAGCCCCCAGGAGGCGCTGAGACTTGTGCAAGTGTTCGTGATCGCGCTCGTGGTGCCGCTGGGGTTTGAGATCGCGGCGTGGTTCACGCCAGCCAAGACCAATCTGGCCGCCGCCTGTGTGCGCAGCGGCATGCAGTGGATGCTGACGCGTGCGCTGCATGAGGGCAATCGCGACGTGTATCTCGCGCGTGAGGGCTGGCTGTTTCCCCACGCCGAGATCGACCGTCTGTTGCATGCGAAACGCGAGAGCAACGAGACCCATGCCCGTTTGACCGCGCTGGCCTCGCGTCTGAAAGCACAGGAGACAAGCCTGCTCGTGGTGCTGATCCCCGGACGCGCGGCGCTTTACCCCGAGCAGATCCGCGATGGGCGCTACACGGGCCCGGTGCGGCTGAAGGAGGAGAAAGCCAAAGTCGCGGAGTTGAAAGAGGCAGGCATTGAGGTGATGGACATGACCGACGCGCTGTGGGAGTTCCGCGACCGGCAGCAGGTGTTCTTCGCGCAGGACAGCCACTGGACCCCTGAGGCGATGAAAGCCGTCGCGCTGGCGGTGAACAAGCGGGTGCGTGAAAAATTCCCGCGCCTCGCCAGCACCGAGACGCCGATCATCAACGCCACCATTCTGGAGCAGGCGGATTCCGGCGATCTCAGCCGCAGGCTCGATCCTCTCAACGCCGCCCGGCTGCTGGGCGATGAGGGCGTGGACTTGATGTCCATCCAGGGCATTGAGCAAGATGCGAAGTCGCCCATTGTCCTGCATGGCGGCGGATTGCTGCGCGTCTTCGACGATCCGCAGCTCAGCTTTGGCGGAGGTGCCCAATCGCCTAGGGCTGGCTTTGCCACGCAGCTTGGCATGCTCTTCGGACGTCCGGTGGAGGTGCGCGGCCTGCCGCAGGCCGGTGAAGACTATGAGGACAAAAAGCTCGTCATCTGCCTGTTGCCGATGGCGGAACTGGTGCCGTAAGTGTTGTCCCCATGCTTCGACTCCTTCTTCACTTTTTCTTCGGCGGCGTGTTTGTGTATTCAGGCGTGCTGAAGGTCGCCGACCCGATTTCCTTCCTCGATGACGTGCGCAGTTTTGACCTGCTGGGCGATCCCTGGGCCGCATGGGTGGCGATGGGGCTGCCTTGGCTGGAAATCCTGGCCGGACTGGCCGTGATGAGCGGTTTCATGCGCTCCGGCGGCCTCATGATTCTGAACGCCTCGCTGCTGGTCTTTCTCGGCGCGATCGCTCTGTCATGGTGGCGCGGCATCGACATCCGCTGCGGTTGTTTCGGCCACTCGGACGCGACTTCCAACTACCGCGACCTCATTCTGCGCGATCTGCTGCTGCTGGCGGCGGGCATTGTGCTCGTGTGGCATGGAAAACCGAAATCCAAGGCATGAGCACCGAACTCAAATACCACTTCGCCTCCGACAACACCTCCGGC
>DNXB01000273.1:0-2420 GCA_003506995.1 Verrucomicrobiales bacterium | reverse complement strand
ACGGCACCGCGGCCAATTCACTCGCGCTCGCCACGCTGTGCCGCAGCTACAACAGCATCATCACCGCGCATGAGGCGCATGTGGAGACGGATGAATGCGGTGCGCCGGAGTTTTTCAGCCACGGCTCGAAAATCCTGCTCGCCCGCAGCCCGCTGGGCAAACTGGACCCTGCGGACGTGGAGCGCATCGTCACCAGCCGCAACGATGTGCATTTCCCCAAGCCTCGCGCCCTGAGCATCAGCCAAAGCACCGAGCTGGGCACCGTCTATCGCCCCGGTGAGATCGCCGGACTCGGTGCGCTCGCCAAACAGCATGGACTGGCGATTCACATGGATGGTGCGCGTTTTTTCAACGCGCTGGCCGGTTTGAACACCGCTCCGGCGGACATCACCTGGCGTGCCGGAGTCGATGTGTTGTGCTGTGGCGGCACGAAGCTCGGCATGGCCGTCACCGAGGCCGTGGTGTTCTTCAACAAGGAGCTGTCGCAGGACTTTCAATACCGCTGCAAGCAGGCCGGGCAGCTTTGCTCCAAGATGCGCTTCATCTCCGCGCAGTGGCTGCGCATGCTGACCAACGACACCTGGAAAAAACACGCCAGCAGCGCCAACACGCTCGCCCGCCGGCTCTCCGACGCCCTCGGCCACCTGCCCGGCGTGCAGATACTCTATCCCGTCGATGCCAACGCGGTCTTCGCGAAGCTGCCGGAGAAGATGAAAACCGGCCTCAAGGAGCGCGGCTGGGTGTTTTACAGCTTCATCGGCGGCGGCACGCGCCTGATGTGCTCCTGGCGCACCACGGAGGCTGATGTGGCCGGATTCGTCGCCGACGCTGCGGCGTTCGCCTGACTATCCTCAGTGGCTGCTCTGGGATATTTCTCCCGGTTGGTTGACGATTTTTGGCGAACTCCGTAGGTGCTGTTGAAATCACCTTTCACCACCATGCATGCCGCCAAACACTCCCGAGAATCCGCCGCCAGAGGCGACGACCAGATTGCCTTCGAGGACGGAACCTACCTCAGTCATTCGATGCCATCGTCGATTTGCTGCTCACTGCCTACAAAGACCTGTTTGGCGAGGACACTGATCTCGAAGCCTGCGATCCAGAAATTCTCCACGCCGACTCGCTCAACAATCGTGCTGTGTCTCTGCTGGACGTAGGGCGTGATGCAGAAGCAGCACGGCTGCTGGCTGAAGCCTTGAAGGAGAATCCGTTTCATTTCGAGGCCATCTACAACACGGGCATGCTCCAGGCCAAGTCGTCTGGGCATAGCATGGCACCGATGATAACGGGGCTGACTCGCCTGTCTGTTTCGCCTGCTCACATATGGCGTCACGCTCGCCTGCTGGCCTGGGCATGGGCCTATGAAGGTCGCATTCAAGATGCGGAACAATCACTGGCAGCAGTGCCACTCGAAACCATCACGCCTGCGGAGCAGGCCGAACATCAGTTCATTCGCTCAGACCTGCGCGAAACGACAAGGCATCGCCACTTCGCTCTCGCACAACCTCGGTCGGCCACCGAGTTAAGTGCTGAAGCCACTCATTTTCACCGTTTCCAGCCCAAAGCCAAAGCCGCTTTGGCTGAAAACCGGCTCGATGATGCTCCGAGATACTATCTCATGCTTGGAGACTTGCCCGACTACGCGATGCATCCTGAGATGCGCAAACTTCGCGAAAAGTCTGCGGGTATCTTCTCACTGTGAGCCCTCCGCAAGAGCAACCTCCAGCAATCGCCGCAGGGTGCTGTCACGGCCGTAAAAGGAGTCCATCGCGACGCAGGCGAACTCAATGCCGTTGGCGCGCGCCTCCAGGATGAGCTCACGGGCGTGGTCGATCTTGCTTTGCCCAGGCGTCCGTTCCATTGCCGGGCGACGCCCACGAAGGCGGCGCCCTTCTTGGCGTTGGCGCTCTCGTCAATGCTCAGCGCGCGCCCTGGTGGGTTGCCGGCTCTTCGTGCCCGAGGAATGGAGCGCCGACAAGCCGCGCTGCCTCAAAGCCGGCATGCCCGAAGAGCAGATCAAGCCGCGCGGCAAGATCGAGCACATCAGCGACCTCATCGATCAGGCCGTTGAGCAAGGGCTGCGCTTCAAGCTGGTGGGCTGCGACAGCTTCTACGGACGCGACCAGGGACTCCTCGGACGCATCGCCGACAAAGGACTCATCTTCGTGGCCGACATTCCGCGCGACACACAGGTGTGGACCAAAAAGCCGCAAGGCGAGCAGCGTCCACGAGCCGTGGGAGCCTCCGGCGCCACACGGGTGGACCAGCTCAAAACCCTGCCGATGAGCCGGGTCAAAGTGCGCGACGCCGAAAACGGCCCGGTCGTGGTGCGGGCATGGCAGACTATCAGGTGCGCAAATGGCGCGGCTGGCACCACCACATGGCGCTGGTGGGGCTGGCGCTGCTCTTCGTGCTGGAGG
>DNXB01000106.1 GCA_003506995.1 Verrucomicrobiales bacterium | reverse complement strand
GCAGAATAGTGATTCACTCCTGTCGTCGATAGCATCCCGAACGTCTTGTTGCTGCGTGCCTGCATTTTTCTTCGGAGGGTTGCAAACTTGCAACACAGCTTGCTAGCTAGCTTGCTAGTTTTGTTGAATCTTACCTGCCAGACACCCGGAGGCAGACGAGCCTTTCAAAAAGGCGCGTCGGCTGCCGACGGGGTTTAAAGGTTTTATTCTTTACTGTTTAAGTAAGGTTTAGAGAGATGGGGAAGCGCAGCCAGCTTGGGCTTGAGGGCGGTTCAGGTCGCTGCTCTGACGATGCCAGGTCGTTGCTGTGACGATAGCAAAGTCGCTGGCCTGACGTGGGTTGGTCGCTGCTCTGACGATACGGTCGCTGACATGACGATTCAAAGGGTTGCTGGTCTGACGATGGTTGAAAAGTTTGGATAAATCTCGCCCCAAGGTCGCTGCTATGACGATATTGTTTTTTCAAATCAATCATGGTATGCCGAAGGGCATGGGCAGGATGATTGAGGGTGGGATCAAAGAACATCAGAACTTGGAAAGGTTCATAGCGTCCTCGGCTGACATCGCCCCCAAAGACCAGATTGATTTGATGGCGCGTTGCTGGTTCAGCCTGACACCCGGAAGAACTGAGGCCATTCAGCACGAGTATGTTGATGCCAGATCGGGCCAGACTGAAACGGTTCGCATCACCGGCAGCGGTGAACACGGCATTGCCACGATCCATGATCAGGATTTGCTCATCTATGCCATTTCGCAGTGGATAGAAGCCAAAAGGAAGGGACTTGAGCCTTCACGTCGAATTCACTTCACCCCGTATCAGTTCCTCGCATGGATGAACCGCGAACCCGGCGGCGGGCAATATCAGCGGCTCAAAGATGCCCTGCACCGCCTCAAGATGACGAGCATTCAAACCACCATCCGATCCGAACAAGGCAAGCGTAGTCGCAAACGCATCAGGCAGTTCTCGTGGATTTCAGAGTGGGAGATCACGGAAGAAAAAGGCGAAATTCGCGGCATTGAAGTCGTGCTGGCCGAATGGCTCTTTGAAAGCATTCAGGACTTCCATGTGCTGACTCTCGACAAACGGTATTTTGATATTTCCGGCAGCGTGGAGCGCTGGCTTTATCTTTATGCGCGAAAAGCCACAGGAGGCCCGACAGGCGTCTGGAAAGAGACGTTCAAGAGCCTTTACCAGAAATCCGCTTCGCAGCAGGCATACAAGCACTATGCGAGCACGCTCAGAAAGCTGGTGAAGAAGAATGACCTGCCGGGTTTCCGTCTGGAGCATGTGAGTTCAGCTCAAGGCAAAGACATGCTTCTCATGGAACGCACAGAAAAGCGGGCAGTGATTGAAGCCAAGAACACTCCGGCTCAAGAGGCGCAGCTCGTGCTCATTGAGCGGTCACCTCTGGAAGAAGCTTGGGAGAACGTGCTGGAGTTGATGCGCAAACAAATTGGAGCAGACCAAGTGAAAGCTTGGCTGGAAAGGTTGCAGCTTGGCGAGCTGGTGGATGGCACCCTCACCTATCGCGCAAACCTCAAATTCGTGGCTGATTGGGTAGAAACCAATTTCAAACACAAGCTGGAATCAGCATGGCAGTCGATGGGGCATCCGGTGACTTCGGTTCGCATCGAAACGAAAGGCAGAAAATCAGCCGCCTAGAGTTCGGCGGAAATACTCGATGGCCTCATTCAAAGTCGCTGCTTTTTCGGTCGCTCCTGCTTCGGCGTTGTTCGGGTCGGGATGGACTACCTTGATGAGGTGGCGGTAATTCTGCTCGGCTTGTTCCAGCGAATAGGGCGGCATCAGTCGCAGCGCTTCTGCAAAGCGGAATTCCAAAGCCTTCACTGCCTGCTCATCCTCGGCTCTCTGGGGAGGGCGCTTCGCCCTTGGTTTGCGTGTGCCTGCCGCTGGCAGTGGCACTTCAGCAGCGCCGCTCCCTGGCATTTTCTCTTCGGCGTCTTCAATGATGTCCTCATGCTTCTTCTCGGAACGGATGCCATACCAGAAATTGATGAACTCCTTCAGCCACATGGCGACGGCGACGAGGACCAGCCATGTTGAAAGGCGGTGTTCTGCGAAAAAGGCGCGGAGCATCGCTGCGGCGGTCAAGGCCAGAAAAGGCTCGATCCAGAGATGCAGGATGAGTTCAGAGCGCGGGTTGCCGCGAAGCTGGCTGAAGCCGGGGAGCCGCAGCAGGTGCGATGTCCCTGAATAGAAGTCGTGCTTGCCCTGCCTGCCCACTTCCCGCGAAAACGCCAGCATGAGGTGCAGCAGATACAACGCCGCCGCGCCAAGACCGAAGCTCGCCACGGCCCAATACTTGAACCAAGCGCCCTGCTCTATCCAGGCGTAGATCGAGAACAGGAGGTGCGCCCAAACGAAGGCAAAGAAAACACTTTTGGGACTGAGAAACGAAAAGCCGAACCTGGAGCGCAGGAACACGATGGCCGGCATCGCCAGCCAGTGCAGGATGGGACTGAGGATTGGGATGCTCGGCTGCGCTCCCGTGGATTGAATTTGCCTGTCCTTCATGGGGGAATGTGTTCAGCAGTTGCCCTGCCTATGCTTTTTGCGAGAAGACGTGCCGGATGAAATTCTGAGCGACCGGCTCGCCCTTCTTTGTCGCGAGCCATCGCCGCCCCCCTTGGAAAATGATGGAGTCCACAAGGAATTCTGACTCCGGTCCGCCGGTGCGCAGCATCGTGAACTCCTGCGGCTGCACGACGTATTCCACCACCATGCTGCCTCCGGCGTTTTGGCTGAGTCCTCCGGCTCCGCGTGCCATGGCTTCGGAGAGTCCACCGTAGAACGTGGCCTGTCGGGTCTTGCCGATGGAGTCCGCCGCCCAGTTGTTCGTGGTCGGGTCGCCGTTGGCGTGAAAAATCTTGGTCTGAAGGTTGCCAAGGAAGCTCTCGGCATCGGAGCGGGAGTTCTGCCCGCCGAAGGCCGAAAAGTAGCTGGGGAGGTTCTGGGTCAGGTAAACAGTGCAGGCGCGGGAGCTTCGCGCCGTGCTCTGAAAAAGGGCATCGTAGGAATTGACGAAAAACTGCGATTCGTCCGCCCAAAGGAAAACGGGGCGAGCTGCGGCCTGGGCTGCTTCGCGGCTCATGTCCGCAGAAATCCTCCGCTCAACGGCCCTCTGCCAGATGAACTTGAAAAGCACCTGGGCGAACAGGCCCAGCTCGTTGAACTCCTTCACCGGCAGATTGAGAATGATGATCTTGCCGTTGAATGTATCCTCTGGGGTGAAGGTGAGGTCGGTGCAGAACAGGTCACGCAGCAGGCCGCGCAGAAAACAGTCGGCCATGCTGGTGAAGGTGGAGACGATCACGGAACGGGTTTCCGGGGCAAGGTTGGGAAATTCGCGCAGCCAGAAGTCCCGCGTCAGTTCCAAGTCGTTCGCCCTGCCCTTCTCTTTGGTTTTCCCGGCTGCCACTTCCAAAAGGGCGAAGCAGGCCGATTTCTTCTGCCAGTCGGCATTGTCCGCCTCCTCGCTGCTGCGCGGGGCAGAAGTGATGATCCGGTAGAGGGATGGCAGGTCGATGTCATCCAGGGCGAGAACGGCAAGATCAATCGCATTTCTGAGAAGCTGCTTCAGCGTGCGCTGCCAGTAGGCATCCTGCCCGCCACCCTGCCCTTGTTTTCGCTCGGCAGCTTCCAGCACGCTGCAAAACAGGTTCACGAGGTTTTCGGTGTGCCCTGCCCCGGTTCCTGGCCGCTTCAATTCGTAGCGCAGGAAGTTGAACCGGTGCGGTGAGTCCGGCCCGACAATGAGCAATTCTGACTCACGCCCTGCGGCCTTGGCGTAACGCTTCCATGAGAGCACTTCGTCGTTCTTGGCGGTCAGAACCAACCCTCCAAGATTGGACTCCATGAACGCCTTGGCGAGCGCCTGCCCGCTGCCTGACGATTTGCCGGAACCGGTCGCGCCCAAAATTTGCACTCCCTCAAAGGCATCCTTCAGGCACCAGTAGTTTTCCGCCCTGCTGGTCTTGCCGTCTGCGCTCAGTTCCAGCAGCGCCTCGTCGTCGTCGGGCCAGTTTCGTTTTGCTCCTGTTGGGGCAGATGGGGGACGTTTGGCGAGGCTGAATTCATCCATGAGGGGAGGGTGCTGGGATCACTGCAAGCTAGCCGCGCAGCCGCTCTGCGGCGAGCAAAAACCACAGCCTTAGCACTGCTAAGGAGAGATGTCTGAAGATCATATTGCTATGTTGCTAGCTTGCTAGTTTCCTAGCTCGGTAGCCTCCTTGCTAGACGGCAAACTTGCTCGGAAACTGCCTTCCCAGCTTGCTAGCTCGCAACCTGACAAGGTGGCAAGTTCGCTGCCTTGCTGGCTCGCTCAATAGCTTGCTAGCAGGCAAATTTTGCCGGGTAGTCGGCGAAAATGGATTCACGGAATCAGATGTGGTAGAATGAACCGATGCTCAGAGTTGTGGCGCACACGAGCGCGGCAGCCGCCCGCAAATACTATGCGGAAGGTCTGAAACGCGAGGACTACTACTCCGAGAAACAGGAGGTGGTAGGCAAGTGGCATGGCCGCGCTGCTGGCCTGCTGGGGCTGTCTGGAGACGTGGATCGGGAGCAGTTCGCGGCGCTGGTGGAGAACCATCATCCGCTCACCGGAGAGAAGCTGACACCCCGCACGAAGGAAGGTCGCCGCGTCGGGTATGACCTCAATTTTCACGCGCCAAAAAGTCTCTCCGTGCTTTATGCGCTGACGCAGGACAAAGATGTCTTGAAGGCGTTCCGGCAGGCGGTTTCTGACACGATGACGGAACTTGAGGCGAGGGCAGAAACGCGGGTTCGCAGAAAGGGGGCGCGGGAAAACCGCATCACGGGAAACCTCGCCTGGGCAGAATTTGTCCACTTCACTTCACGCCCTGTGGGTGGCATCCCCGATCCGCATCTGCACGTCCACTGCTTCACTTTCAACGCCACTTTCGACCAAACGGAGTCGCGATGGAAAGCGGCGGAGTTCGGCGCAATCAAGCGGGAAGCGCACTATGCGGAAGCGGCGTTTCACGCCCGCCTGACGGCAAGCCTCGTGGCTCAAGGCTACGCCATCGAGCGCCGGAAAAGCGGCTGGGAAATCAAGGGAATGCCCGCCAGCGTCATTGCCAAGTTCTCGCGGCGCACCGCTCAAATTGAGCGGCTGGCCGATGAAATGGGCATCAAGGACGCCAAAGCCAAGGACGCGCTTGGGGCTGCCAGCCGCGAGGGGAAGCGGCACGGCATGACGTTTTCAGACCTGCTGGCCGCGTGGAGTGTCCGGCTCACCGATGACGAAAAGGTGCAAATCTCCAAGGTCTGCTATGAGCGCGGGCAGGGTGGAGCCGAAAGAGTGACTGCGGGGCAGGCCGTGGACTATGCAATTTCCAAACTGTTCGAGCGGCAATCGGTCGTGGAACGCGGCCACATCCTGGCGGCGGCGCTTCGTTTCGGGGTTGGGGAAACGTCACCGGAGGCGATCAAAGCTGAGTTTGAGCGGCGGCAGTTGATCGGGCGCAAGATCGGCGATGAGCATCTTTGCACTTCCGTGGATGTTCTGGCGGAAGAAATCGCCCTCCTTGCTTTTGTTCGTGCTGGCCGGAACTCGGCAAT
Organism: Verrucomicrobiales bacterium; assembly: GCA_003506995.1. Taxonomy (GTDB): domain Bacteria; phylum Verrucomicrobiota; class Verrucomicrobiia; order Verrucomicrobiales; family Verrucomicrobiaceae; genus Prosthecobacter. The sequence goes on along the minus strand of DNXB01000106.1, from coordinate 6,165 downwards.
GCCGCTGGGCGGCAAGGGCAGGCTTTCATATTCTGAAAAGCTTTCCGAGGAACAGCGGGCAGCGGTCAAACATCTGCTCACCAGCGCCGATCAGGTGATGGCGATTCGCGGCGGCGCAGGCGTGGGCAAGACCACGCTCATGAAAGACGCGGTGGCCGCGATTGAGGCGCAAGGATTGAAGGTGTTCGCCTTTGCTCCCTCCGCCGTCGCTTCCCGTGAAACCCTCCGTGAAGCGGGGTTCGCGGGTGCCGATACGGTCGCCCATCTGATGCTCAACACGAAGCTGCAAAAGCAGGTTCGTGGGCAGGTCATCTGGATCGACGAGGCGGGCCTGCTCGGCACAAGGGACTCTGTGGCGCATCATGGAAATCGCCGGGCATAAAACACGCGTCATCCTCACTGGCGACACCGCGCAGCATACGCCGGTGGCGCGAGGTGACGCCTTCCGAATCCTGCAAAAACATGCCGGTCTTCGCGTCGCGGAAGTGACGGAGATCCGGCGGCAGGAAGTCGAAGATTATAAGAAGGCCATCGAAGCCATCAGCAAAGGTGACCTCAGAACCGGTTTCCGTCGCCTGGACAGCCTGGGAGCGTTCGTGGAGATCGCGGATGAAGTGCAGCGTCACCGGGAACTTGCAGCTGATTACATCGCCCTCGGGCGACGGGGCGAGTTTCCGCTGGTCGTCTCTCCGACCCATGCGGAGAGCGCCAAGGTCACGAACGCCATTCGTGAGGCTCGCCGGGAGGCGGGCCAGTTCGGCGCGGAAAAGAAGTTCCTTCAATACCAGAACTTGCAGTGGGAGGAAGCAGAACGGCAGCTTCTCTGAGAACTACCGTGCCGGTCTGGTGGTGCAGTTCCATCAAAACGCCAAGGGTGTGAAGCGCGGCGAAATTTTCAAGGTGCTGGGGCAGGGCGAAAACGGCACGGTGCAAATTCAGAATAAGGCAGGCAAAACCCGCACGCTGGCCCTCAACGAGGCCGCAAAGTTTCTGGTCTATGAGGAACGCGAGATCGCCCTGGCAAAGGGGGACCGCATTCGCATCACACGAAACGGGGAGAGCACGAACGGCAAACGCCTCAACAACGGCAACCTCTTAGCTGTGGAGAAGTTCGGCAGGAAGGGCGAGATCATCCTCAGCAACGGGGCCATTCTTCCGGCAAACCACGGCCATATCGCACATGGCTATTGCCAGACCTCGCATTCCAGCCAGAGCCGGAGCGTCCGCGACGTGCTGGTGGCACAAAGCGCCGATTCGTTCCTTGCCAGTTCTCGTGAACAATTTTATGTGTCATGCAGCCGTGGCAAACAAACCCTCCGCATCTACACTGACAACCGCCGCGAATTGCAGCAGGCGGTCGGCAACACGTCCACTCGGATGTCCGGCGTGGAACTGGCGGAACTGACCTCGCAGGAACTCTCCAACTTCATGAACGGCGAACTGGGTGCAAAACAATGGCGGGAGGCTGTTCACAGCCGCAAAGGGCTGGACGGTGCCAAAACCTTCGTCAAGCAGCTCACCGAGCACCGGAAGGTCGAACCACGCAAAACAGGCGAGGTCATCGACTGGAAGGGCTACGTCGAGATGCGCCGGAACCTGGTTGGCGCGGACGGCAAAAGCCGCTCCAAGGGCTATCCTTCAGAACCGAGAAAGGGCAGTCAAAGCAAAGGCATCGCACGGCCCAAGATCAGCCAGCACTCGGACGCGAGGATCGCTGAGTTGAAGGCGGCGCATGAAGCCAAAAAGACAGGAGCCGCTCAAGAAAAACCTCCGACATCGAAAGCCCCTCAAGATCGCAAAGAGCGGCTCGTGAAAGCCTACGAGTCAGCGGCCAGCCACTTCAAAAAAGTCGCGGACAAGGTGCGTGGCAGAACTGCGCCAGGAGGGAAAGAAAAAGAGGTCACGATGGGCAGGGCAAAAGTAAAACCGTTGCAGAAAAACAACGCGGACCGGGCTGCGGAGCATTCCAAAAAGGAAAAAGCAGCAAGTGCTAGGAAGACTGGCGAGGGACAGGCTAAAACGAAGAATGAAACCAAGACAAAGCAGGCCGCGCCGCGTCCTGTGGTCATCAAAAAATGAGGCACCATGGCTGATAAAATTGACGAAATTCTCAAGGCAAGACAGGCGGCTGAAAAGCCAACCGAACTGACGCCTGATGGCGACAAGTTCTTCTCCATTCTGATCGGCGAAGGGATGCAGGAAAACTTCCTCGAATTGCAGTTCCGCAACGGGCTGCAAACCTGTTTCAGCTACACGGATCTGCTGTGGTTCAACCATGACCCGGAGAGCGGCTGCATTGATCTGGAGTTCGGCGGTTTCCTGGTGACGATCAAAGGCCGTGGCCTGCGCACGATCTTCAACGGCGTGAAGGGCAAACGGGTTGCCTGGGTGAAGGAAGCGGACACCGATCTTCAGGACCATAAGGAGAATGAATGCTTTATTGAAGAGATCAGCATCACTCCGCCGAAGGGCTTCGCTGAGGAAACACCCGCCGTTGAATAAACCGCATGAACTGGCGCATCATCAAGGCGTTCCCGAAATATGCCATAGCGGTCGGCGTGGTGGCGCTCAGCACTGGCTTGTTTGGTGCATGGTGGTTCTTCAAGCGCACGATGCCGCGCTGGGAGTTTGCAAAACCTGATCCCGCCGTGGTGGCAGAGATCAAAAAGAAAGCTGACGCGCTTCCCGATAAACTGGGCTGGCTGGCCCTGGTTGGCGGCGACCTCTATGACATCAGCACAGGTGAAGTGATCTTCAAGAATTGGCTGCGGGGCATTCCGATGCGCGTGTTTTACTATCCTGAAAGCAGGCATCTCATGGCGCAGGCAGAGCGCGGCATCATGCGGTTCGGTTTGGATGGCAAACAGGATGGTGTGATGGGTGTTGAAACGCCTCCTGCGTTTACCAATGACGGCAGCCAGGCCATGTATGTGAAGGACGGTGACATCTGGATCGCGGGTATTGATTGGACCGCATTCAAGTTTATCAACGAGCGACAAGCCACTCATTACGGCCAGTTCAATGCGCTATACTTCTCTGCGAACCTGTCGCTTGCCTCTGAAAAAGCTTGTCTGGTAAACCAACAGAACAAGCTCTTGCGTGTAGATTTGAGCACGGGTGACTTGCAGCAAATATCGTTGCCCCTGCACTATAACATGAAGCGCCGCTCGCCAGACTGCGAGGTCATGCTGGGTGAGGAGGGAGCAAGCCTCTTTGCTTTCGACATCGACAAACCGGAAGCCGCCATGTTCCCCAAAAGTGCGGGCAAGGTCTCGGATTATCAATGGCTGAACAATGATGCCTGCGCGTTCCTCCTGGCCGGGAAAACGGTGGGAGTGTTTGATCGCAAAAAGGGCACGATAGAGGAAGTGGCGACATTGCCTTTTGATTGCCAGAAATTTTCCATGCCGTCGCTGGATGGGCGGTATTTGCTTTGCTTTGGCGGCAACGGGCTTGTGCTGGTGGATGTTCAGGCAAAAAAAGCCGAGCGCCTGGAGATCAAAGCCGACAATATCACCTGGGTGAGCCACGACACCCTGATCTATTCACGGGAAATCCCGGACATGAAACTGCGCGGCACCTGGCTCAAAACCATTGGCAGTGAACCGCAGCGAGTGTTGGCCGAACCATACCTTGTCGGCTACGACAAGTCAGCTCCGCTAGCTTTGATGCGCGAGCTTGGCGTGGTGGTTTTCGCGACTCGTAACACTCTCTTCAGGATGAAGCCGGATGGCGCGGAGCTGCGCGAGGTTGCGAAGCTCAAGCAGCCTGTGGGGCGAATTCAGGCGGTGGAGATGTGGGGTAAATGAAACCGCGCATCTTAAATAGCGATGGATGCTCGTGTTCAAGAACCTCCATGACGCGATGATCTAGCGCTCAAACACCATGCATGTGTCATGCAGGGCGGGAATGAAGCTGGTTGGATAAATCGTTTTCCTGCTGGCCGCCCCGTGCCTGAACCGAATGATGTCAGTGCAATGCTGGCGTAGGCCGGAGGCAAAGGCGATTTGTCTGGTGTAGTGAGTGAGCGGGATGAACCCGGCTTGGCGGTCGAAATGATCCCCCATTAGGATGATCAGCTTGCCCTTGGGCATAAGCACATCCGCACAGTTTCGGATAAACGACGTGTAGAGTTCAAGGAAGTCGGCTAACGTAGTGGCCCTGGACAAATCGCGCTCGTTGGAAGTGTAGAGCTTTTGCTTCCAGTAGGGTGGGTGCGCCCAAATCAGGTCAAACATCTGGCCTGCTAGATGATTGGCAAAACTATCAGGATTGGTGGCGTCGAAGCCGTGTCGAATGTCCAGTGAAACACAGGGGACACCAATATCCCGGCAAACCTCGCCGCAGGTGCCGCTACCGGCCATCGGGTCAAGCACGTTCCGCGAGGCGAAGAATGTGATGAGGTCACGGATCAGTTCTCCTCCGCAATTGCCGGGATAACGACGATCTCCATATTTTTCCTTGCTGTCGTGGTAGTACAAACTCGTGAGTTCAGGAACCGGGCTGGCTGTGACGGGGGCTTGGGGCAGCTTGACGTATAGCGCTTCCCTCTCGTTACGTGTAGCATAGGCGGGATTGGCGTTTGACGAATTGGTGGTGAATGTCTTGGTCATGATAGTTCTCATTTTAGGTTTTTCGGGCTGCGCCTATCGCGGCCTGATGGCAGCAATTAATAAGCCCCTCGAACCGGAGCAGAGCGCTACCGCGCACAGCGGAGAATTGGGGGAGACCACCAGGGGGAACCGATTCTCTGCTTGAGCGGTCCGGTGGGGGTTTTAGCGTGCCATGAAAAAGGCTGCTGGCGCTTCCCACTTCAAACCGAATACAGGTAGCGGGGCAGCGCTTCCAAGTGGAGATGCAATTTCCTGTCATGTGCCATATTACAGGACAACGCCACGGCTCGGTGGTAGCTGAGACAGTGGTAAACCTTGCCTTGCGGCTTCCGGTTCTGGGTTTCAATGACGGCGACACACCAAGTGAAGCGGGGTTTTCCTTCGACTTTAACGGCTGCCGCATGAGGGCCGGTGACTCGAACAAGTGCGTTCATGGTGTGCGGTTTTAGCGGATGCGTTTGGAGATGATGCTGCGCACGATGGCGGCGACGGTGTCAACAGGCTGGCGCATCGGGTCACCGGTCCAGCCAAGGCATCCGGCGCGGATGGCGAGCTGGTTTTCCAGCTCGTCAAACTCCGTATCGGTGAGGTCTGCCGACTCCATGAGTTCGGCATCAGATAGGGCAAGCAAGGTGTTCATGGCAGAACCTCCGGCTGAATGTTCAGGATGTAGTTGGCGGCTTTCTGCGCCTGTGATGCGGCGCGGATGATCCAGTTCTTGGCGTCCTTGCCTTTGAGGGCATCGATCCAGCTTTGCAGGTAGGCGGCGGAGTTGCTGAGTTCGTCCTCCATGATGCCGGCGTGAGCGTTCAGGAATGAAGCGCTCATTTCTGCAACCAGTTCCTCCTCGGCATATACTTTGCGGGCCGTGTCGCCTGCGGCATCAATACCCTTGTTCTCAAGCAGAGACTTACGGGCAAGACGTGAGGCGTGGCCAGTGCTGTGGCTCAACTCGTGAAAGAGGGTGGAATAATAGGCTTCCTCACTGTCGAAAAATCCGCGCTCCGGCATGTGAACGCTGTCAGTTTTGGGGCGATAGCAAGGAACCGCGTTCCCGTCATGGATGGCGGGTGCGTTTGGCATGGCTGCGATGATCTCGCGGGCGCGGTCTGTCTTTTCAGTGATTGTAAGCTCGGGCAGATTTTCGGGCTGCGGGAATTCGATGCCTTCGATCTGCGAAGCATGGAACACGGTGTAGGCCTTCAAAAAGCGGCGTGTCTCTGCCTCGTCCTCAATGGCGGGGGCTTCGCTCTCGTGCTTGGTGTAGGTGCCGTATTTGACGACAAGCGAACCGTGTTCACCTTTGCGAATATGTCCGCCAAGCTCCTTGGCCTGAATGAAGGTCAGGAAGAAAGGCGAGGTGAAGCGCAGACTTCCAAGCAGGAAGACGTTAATGCCCTGATAGGCTCTGCCGGTGGAGAAGTTGCGGGGAAATCCGACTTTCGAGAAGTATGGCGATTTCCATGGCACAACTCCTTGTTCAAGTTGGGTGATGATGCGGTCTGTGACCTGTTCGTAGATGTCTGGTTTCATGTTGTTTCCTCCTGTTGCG
>DNXB01000479.1 GCA_003506995.1 Verrucomicrobiales bacterium | reverse complement strand
CTCTTCGGGCTTTGCCTCGATCACCCGAAACGTTTTCGCTGTAACCGCCGGATCGAGCGACTGTGCCGGTGCCGAGATTACTTCCGCATAACGGTTCATCTTCTCGTAATAGTCCGGGTAGCCGTTCTTGGGTTTGTGCGAGAACGAGTGGTTCGCGACGATTCCCTCCGCCAGCGTCTGAGCCTGACTGCTGTGCTGGATTTGGGACATGATGGAGCCGTCCTTGTGACACGGGTGCGGTCCAATGAAATGAACGACGTGCGTATCCGGCTTAGTGATGGCATTGCCAGCCAATGCGAGAGTGGATACAAGCGTGCCGAACTCGATTTGCCCGGACGCGTTGACGCAGGGGACGTGGGAAACCAGGAGGTGTGTCCCCCTGATTTCCACCTCGTAGCCCTCGTTGCGGAGCCTGACGATGTCAGGACTAGGATTTACAGGTTGGTGTGACATTGAAGTGCATCCCGCATTGAAGTTTCACGACGTCGCCCTGGACCATTTTGCCTTCGGGCTTGCTAGGCGGCCCGTGCTTGAACGTGACCGTGTAGATCGTGTTGGGGTCAATCGACCCGAACGCCAACACTACAAGGTCGGCATACGAGATGGTTTTCCCAGCGACGTCTTTCTCGCGTCCGTTGACGACAATCTTCGTCTCCCGTGACGCCGATTTATTCCGGCAAGTGAATACTGGCCCGTCGCGGAACTCCACCGTCTCACTGTCTGCAATTGACTGGTCATGCGGTGACTCAAAATCGCGGAGCAAAACCGCGTCACCTGGCAGGCCAAACAAGCCTTTGAGCGAATGGCCTGTCTGTTTGCCGATGAGCGTGATCTCCCATTCGTCGTCGCACACGAACGCCAGCTTTGCCGGTCCAGTGCAGGGTGTCTGCGGTGCATCCTCGCAGCGTGGGATGATACGAAAGACATTTCCCTCCGCGAGGTCCACGAGCGCGTCGTCGGCAAGGATGACATCGTTCGGGCTGCCGTGGTCTCGGACGAGCACGAAGTCTAGCCCGACGCCCGCTTGGTGAAGCATGTCTCGAGCTACGAGCTGGCGGCGAGGCATTGGGAATAGTGCGTCCGTTACAATGGCAGCCCACTTTGGCGCGGGGCTGCAATTCTGCGCATGATTCGCCTCGGCGGTGCCGTGGCCCTGTTTTGTGTTCTTGACTTTATCCATAGGCCAAATAATAGCCAACGTTTGGCTATTTCGTCAACATAAATATGGAAAGTTTGTGGACTTTTTCCATATTTTGTGATTATTTCATGTCCAACTCACCCACAAATCATGGCCGAAAAACGCACAATGACTCTCAACCTGACGGACGCTGAAATGAGCGCTCTCGAAGAGCTAGCCACCAAGAAAGACCTCAACAAGACCGTCGTGATTCGGCAAGCACTCCGTCTCTACCAAATGGTGGATCAGCGCCTTCGCGAAGGGAAAAAGGTCTTCATCGAGGATGAAATGACCAAGGCTAAGTCCGAACTCATGTTTCTCTGATTCAAATGGAACAATCCCTCATATACCTGCAACGATCAGGAAATCGCGAAGCGGTGGAGGCCGAACTTTGGGACGACATCACTGATTTTCATCTCGAACAGTGGCGAACAACATGGACGCCTATGGTGGAAAGCACCATCAGTCGGCTCCAAAAAGCAGGCATTCCGCGAGACAAATGGCCCCAGGATCTTCACTGGGACTGGGACAAGAAGGCAGATTGGAGCCGACGATTCCTGTCGCTTCAACGGTTTGCCATCACCTGCTGTGGCGCTCTACAAGGCCTGATGCTTGTGAATCTCACCAAACTCTCAGCCCGCATCGCCTCACAGTGGGGGAAGGACCTTGCCTATATCGACTATCTTTCCACTGCGCCGTGGAATCGCCCTGAGATCGCTGGAGTGCAGCAGTTTCATGGTGTGGGCAAGATCATGGTGCGTGCCGCAATCCAGGTCAGTCTCGACGAGGGCTTCCGAGGACGACTTGGCCTTCACGCTCTCGGCCAAGCAACAAGTTTCTACCGTAATGTCTGTGGCATGACCGATCTCGGCACAGACAACGACTATTACAATCTCACCTATTTCGAGATGACCGAATCACAGGCCAAAGCCTTTTGTGGCGAAACCTGAGAAAAAGTCATTTCAGTTCAATACCCATCCGCCAACACACCATGCAACTCAACATCACAAAAGACTGGTTCCTAAACCAAGCACACCTGGAAGAAGGTCTGGAAATCGGAGCTGGCGCACTTCAACACATTGGCAGGCCCGCGCTTCGTGTCGTGCCTGCGGCAGAGTCTTCCATTAACACAATCAGCCAACATCTGACCTTCGGTCGCTTCGTAGAGGTTATGCGACGCAAGCAAGGCTGGACCGTCTCCGACCTTGCCATTGTGGCCGAGGTCTCTCCAGAAGAACTATTGGTCATTGAAGGTGACCCATATCATGAGCCTGAACTGAGCACCGTCTTCGGACTGGCTAAGACCTTTAATCTTCCAGCCAAGAATCTCGTTAAAATGGCCGGTCTAACCCAAGGAGGGAGTTCCCGACTTAGAGAGGAAAGCGTGCGATTTGCTGCGTGCTCCGAATCCAAAGAGCCACTCACGGAGGAAGAAAACACGGCGCTTCAAGCCTTCCTCAAAGTCATCGTCGAAGAATCTGACCCATAATGCAAAACATCATCCTCCAGCCGAGCATTCGGCAAAAAATCGACAAGCGTGTGGACAAGATTCTGCACGACCTCGACATGCCGGAACCACCGCTGCGGCTGGATGATGTCCGTGAACTACTACGACTCGATTTAGGCTATTATCAGGGAGACAGTGACGGCCTGATTCACCAGACAATTCATCGCCTCACGATGGCGGGAAAGCAGATCATCGAAAGGCCGACGATCCTTCTTGATGCGTTGCGCAAGTTTAGCATCAAGGCTCTCTACATTCCTGATCGAAAACGCATCTTGATTGATGAAACGCTTCCGAAAAAGAAGCATCGCTGGGCGACTGGTCATGAGATCATGCATGATGTCCTGGACTGGCATGAATTGGCGCTTCGGGGTGATACTGATGTAACAATGAAGCAGTCGTGTCTCGACAAGGTTGAAGCCGAGGCCAACTACGGAGCAGGCCAACTCTTGTTTCTGCGTGAAAGATTCGCAAGAGAGGCGCTGGACTCAGCGCCATCCGTAGAGCTGGTGAAGGGAATGGCCGACTCCTTTGGCAACACATACGCCAGCACACTTTGGCGACTGGTGGAAACGATTGGCATAACCAAGCCTGTTGTCGGGGTGATGCATCATCACCCACATCCGCGCTTCTCCTCGCCAAAGTTCGATCCAGCCAATCCATGCCGTCACTTCATTCGATCTGATGCCTTCGCTGCGCAGTTCTCTTCGATTGCGGAAATGCATGTCTTCAATTCGATTTCTGGCTACATCTTGCCTCGAAAGGGAGGCCCCCTGGGATGTGAGTCAGTGATTCTGAAAGATGATAACGGGGACGATCATGAATTCTCATTTGAGAGCTTCAGTTTCTACCACGAGTGCATGACGCTTTGCGTGCATCTCAGAAAGCGCCCGTTGATTGTTGGAGTTGGCTCCATAAGTGACCCGACTCTTTGAGCGCCAGCACGTTGATCGGCGCATTCGAGAAAACGTTCACCCCGCCGCCGCCAGAATCCCCGCCGCCTTGTGCAGCGTCTCCTCGTGCTCATGTTCCGGCACAGAATCGGCGACGATGCCGGAGCCGACGTGGAAGGTGATTTCGTCACCCTTTTGTACGGCGGTGCGGATGGCGATGTTCCATTGGCTGCGGCCGTCGAAGCCGAACCAGCCGATGGCGCCGGTGTAGAGGCCGCGGGGATGCGGTTCGAGCTCGGCGATGATCTCGGTGGCGCGTTTTTTCGGCGCGCCGGTGATGCTGCCGCCGGGAAAGCAGGCGCGGAAGGCATCGACGTGATCGACATGCGGCCGAAGCGTGCCGGTGACGGTGGAGACGAGGTGAAACACCTGTGCGAAGCTTTCCACCCGCCACAGTTCGGGCACGGCGACACTGCCGAACTCGCAGACCTGGCCGAGATCGTTGCGCTCAAGGTCGGTGATCATGAGCAGCTCGGCGCGTTCTTTGGCGGAGGCGGTGAGCTCGCGCACGGCGGCGCTGTCGCGGGCGGGATCGCCGACGAAACGCGGGCGCGTGCCTTTGATGGGACGGGTGGCGATGCGGGAGCCGCGCATGTTTAAAAACAACTCGGGCGAGGCGGAGAGCACCGTCGTTCCGGCCAGTTGCATGAAGGCGGCATGCGGCGCGGGCGAAACGGTGCGCAGTTTTAAATAGAGCGCCAAAGCGTTCGCATCCTGCGGCCATGATGCTTTCCAGGGGTAGGAGAGGTTGACCTGGTAGATGTCTCCGGCAGCGATGTATTCCTGTGCGCGCTGGACGCTGCGGATGAAGTCTTCGCGGGGGACTTGGGGCTGGAAGTGGAGCTGGGGGGAGGGAGAAAAGCTGAAAGCTGAAAGCTGAAAGCTGAAATGGCCGAATTCATACCACTTTGCTGTGTCGTGATCGTAAATGAGGCCGTGGGGATAGATGCCGAAGGTGAAATGGCCGTCGTAGCCGACCCAGCCGTACAAACCACCGGCGGCGGCGCGGGGGGTGCGCAACGCGGCGCGGACTTTTTCCCAGTCGTGGTCGATGTGGCCGTGCAAGACCTCGACCGGCTCGGCGGTGAGCAGGGAGATGGCTCCGGGGATGGGCAGGGAGGAGTCCATCCAGACGAAACCTTCGCGATGGCACAGTTGCGCCGCAATTTCGGCCGGGGAGAAAGAAAAATCACACCGATGGTGGTGCGGCGACGTTTCCAAGGCATGAACGAACAGCGGAAGGGCGGAACCTTCCGGCATTTTGAACGAAGAACCCTGAATCGTTGACACTAGGAGGCCCGAATCGTACCATAAGCGCCTTTTCCAGCAACCTGTGACTCCCCCTTCCACCATCCTCGCCCCTGACCGCGAACGTGCCTCTGCGGCGGCGTGGGGCACGTTATGTGTGCTGGCCGTGGTGCAGATCGGGCTCGCGGTGAAACTGCTGACGACCTCCAATTTGGCAGAAACGCCTTCGGTTACGATGCAGCAGCCAGTTCCTGCGCCATCGCAGCCCCTGGCAAGCGTGGTGCCGGAAATCGGCCAGATCGCCGCGCCAGCACCGGTTTTGGCACCGCCGCTGCCTGGTTCTCTGGCCGCGCAACCAGCTCCCATGTCTATCGCGCCGGTTTTCAGCGCTCCGCCGCCGATTGGCTCGTTCCAGCAGGCGAATCCGGCCCCGGCACCTGTTCTGACGCCACCACCGGCCCCGATGCCTGCCCCTGTCTCATCCAGTCAGCCGCCACCCCTTGTGCCCGCGCAGCCTTCCACACCGGCTCCAGCGCCAGCATCCGCTTTCAAACCAGACCCGGCCACGCAGTTGCTGAAGGACGTGAACTACGTCGTCACCACGGCGAAGGAAATCCGTGGCATGAGCGACATGCAGGGAGCGCTGGAAATGCTCAAGCGGGCCGACGAGCTGACCCCGGATCATCCGGCGATCATCGCGGAGATCGCGCAGACATATGAGCAGATGGGCGTGGCCTCAAAGGCGACGGACTCCTGGCGGCGCATCCAGCTTCTCGGGGAGACGAACGCGGGCAGCTTTTATGAACTGGCCTCCCGCCGTCTCGGGGCCGGGCCTGCGGCCACGTCCGCGCCCCTGGCCATGCCTGGCGCGAGCGGGATGGAAGGCGAGAAGAACCTGCGCCTGGGCGCCTGCCAGGTGGCGCGTGATTTTTCCGTGAACAACGGGGAGCGCTACACGGTGCGCGTGCCGATCTCCCGCGCCGGCAGCCAGCCGGTGGATGGCAGGGCGGTGAATCTTGAGGTGTTCTTTTTTGACCGGGTGAACGGGGTGCATGTGGCGCAGACCATCGCGCCGGAACCGGTCGAAACGTGGCAGTCCACCCCGGTGGACTGGAGCGGCAGCGGTGAGGAGACGCTGGATGTCGTGTACCACCTGCCCGCGCTCTCTACCGCCGAAATCCAGCAGCATGGCCGACGCTCCTATTACGGATACATGCTGCGCCTGTACTATAACAACAAACTCCAGGATGTGGCCGCCGAGCCCCGCGATCTCCTGGAGTTCGGATCCGCGCCGGGCACCGCACCCGCAGGCGTGAATCCGCTCCTCCCGCCGCCCATGGGGAGATGATCGCCACCCGCCCCCGCACGCATGACTCTTTTGTTTGTCGATTCCAGCGCCGCCCTGCGTGGCCAACGCATCATCTGGCTGAGGGATAATCTCCCCGGCTTCACCATTGTCGATTTTCCCGAGGCCAAGGAGGCCGCGGCGTGGATCGCGAAAACGGACACGCTCGACATCCTCGTCACCGAGGCCATTTTCCCCTCTCAGGAGACGGGCTTTGCGCTGCGCGATGCGGCCCGCGCCCGGTTCCCAAACACGCGTGTGCTTTTCACCACGCGCTATGATTTGAGCGGCTTCGAGGCGCAGATCGATGACGCGCTGGTGCTGAAGGACGCGCCGTACAAGCCGGAAAAGCTGCTGGATCGCATCCGCTCCCTGCTGGCGCAGCCGGTGGAGCCAAATCAAGCGCCGCCGGTCATGGTAACGGGCACGGTGCTGGGAAATTACCAGGTGCTGGAGCGGCTTTACATTGAGAAGGAGTCCGAAACCTACCGCGCCCTGCAGGTGGCGGTGCAGCGGCCGGTGGCGCTGGTGCTGCTGAAGCCGGAGCATCTGAAGAAGCCGGACATCGTCGAGAAATTCAAAGAGCGTGAGCGTGTGAAGGCCTCCCTCACGCATCCGCGCATCGCGCCGCTGTACGAGGCGGGCGAGGTGAACGGCTGGCTGTTTTACACGCGCGAGCTGCCGCGTGGCCGCAGCCTGGCGGAGATCGAGATGACGGATGAAATGCTGAGCGAGCGGCGCCTCACCGAGGTGCTCTTCGGCGTGGCCGAGGCGATGCAATACGCCACCGAGCGCGGCTACCACCACCGCAGCCTCGCGCCGCGTGACATTTACATCGACACCGAGCACCAGGCCAGCATCGTGAACATCTTCCGCCCTGCGATTGTGGCCAGACGTGACGCACGGGCGGATGTGCGGGCCTTTCTCGACCTGCTGCGCCCCGTTGCCGCCGAGGGCAAGGCGCGGGGCCTGCTGCAATCTCTCTCCGAGGCGAACCATGACTGGACCAGCCTGCTGGCCTCGCTCGACGACCTGCGTGATGACATGCGTGAGCGCAGCATCGTGCGCAAGATCGAGGCGGAGAGCCTGCCAGCGGGGGTGCGCGGCCGCAAACCCTGGTGGGTGTGGGCGGCGGTGGCCGTGATCCTGCTCATCATCGCCGCGCTCGGCGCCTTGATGAACGGCTCGAACCTCATGCCGGGCGGTGGAGTCTCCGTGCTGCCGGTCGAGATGGTCCGCATCCCTGCGGGCGAGTTCGAGTATCAGAAAAATGAAAAAGTGAGGCTGCCGGAGTTCTGGATCAGCAAGCACGAGGTCACCATCGGCCAGTACGCGGAGTTTCTGGCCGCGTTGAAAACCGCCAGGCCGGGAGAGTTTGACCATCCGCTTCAGCCCAAGACCAAAACCAGCCACGAACCGGCGCAATGGCAGGCATCCCACGCCGCGGCCAAGTCCGGGGCCACCTTCAACAACGAGGGCATCACCCTGAACACCCCGGTCACGCAGGTGGACTGGTGGGATGCGTATGCCTTTGCCAAATGGAACAATCAGCGCCTGCCCACCGAGCAGGAGTGGGAAAAAGCCGCCCGTGGTGACAAAGGCCTCCGCTATCCCTGGGGCAACCAGCCGCGAGACAACGCCGCCAATCTCGGTGACGACTACAATGCCAAGCCCAAGGGGCGTGGGGGCAAGATCGACGGTTACAACCTCTGGGCGCCCATCAGCCGCGTCATCCAGGATGTCAGCCCCTACGGCGTGTGCGACATGGCCGGCAATGTCAGTGAATGGACCAGCGGTGAAACCCAGGATGGCGAGTGGCCCGCCCATCCCGATTTCATCGACATCAAGGTGCCCGTCGTGCGCGGCGGCCACTTTGGGGTGAAGTCCAATGACCAGCTTCTCACCGACCGGCGCTTTCCAGAATCCGCAAACGAGGCTACACTCGCCCGCGGCTTCCGCACCGCCACCAGCGCCGCGTCTCCCGCCCAACCGAAATCCTGACCGCCATGAACCGCCTTTTACTGCTGTTGATTCTCTGCCTGTGCGCCACCGCCGCCCGGGCGCAGTACGTCACCAACCTGACCTTGTCGAAGGATCAGTACCTCACCGGGGAGCCGGTGGTGGCCACCGTCACCATCATCAACCGCTCCGGCGCCGACGTGATCCTCGGCGGGCATGGCGCGCGTGACTGGCTGCACTTCGAGATCACACAATCAACCGGCCGGGTGCTCTCGCCCATCACCATCGGTTCGGAGGAGCCTCTGAAACTGCAGGCGGGTGGCACGACCAGACACACCGTCGAGCTCTCCGGCGGCTACTCCACCGCCGACCTCGGCACCTTCCACATGATCGCCAATGTGCTGCACCCCCTCACCGGCCAGTTTTACACCTCCAACCGCGAGCGCATGACCATCACCGACGCGAAGCCGAACATGTTCGACCAGCCCTACGGCGTGCCCGAGGGTTATCAGAACGCAGGACGCTCGCGTCGTTACCAGGTCATCCTGTTTCGGGAGCTCGACATCCTGCAGCTCTACTGCCGCGTCACCGACGAGCGCAGCGGCGCCTACCTCGCCACCTTCCTGCTCGGCCCCGTCAACATGGCCGTGCAGCCGCAGATCAGCATCGACACCAAAAACAAGCTGCACATCTTCTTCCTCGCCAAGCCGCAGATCTGCTGCCACGCCATCATCAATCCTGACGGCAAGCTGCACAAACGCAGCTACTACCGCGACACGGAGGGCAACCGGCCATCGCTCGTCATGACGCGTGATGGCGCGCAGGTTGTGGGCGGTGAGTACTTCGACCCCGGCGCGCCGCCCGCGAAGTCCAAGGCCCTGCGCAAGGCCTCCGAGCGGCCGCCGGGCCTGTGATGCTGGCTTGCGTGCGGGGCCGGTTTACAAACACGGCGGCAAAGAGGAACACATCCAGGCTTGCCCTGATCTCCTGTGCCCGCTACAACCTGCGGCAATGAATGCCTCGTGGTCAGATTTATTCGCCGGCGCGGAGCTGTATTGGATCATTTCCATCTTCGCGTCCGTGCTGCAGGCCTTCCTGCTCATCGGCGCGTTCATCGGCAGTGGCGCGGATTTCGACCACGGTGTGGACGCGCAGGACGGCAGCACGGCGGACAGCGTGAAGCTGTTTTCCTTCCGCGTTCTGGTGGCCTTCTTCGTCGGGTTCGGCTGGGCGGGTGTGATGGCGCAGCGGCAAGGCATGCCTCCAGGGGCCACGGCAGGCGCGGCGGTCATCTCCGGCGTCGTCTTCATGCTGCTCATGTTCGTCACCATGCGCCTGCTCATGGGCATGCGTGACGACGGCACCCTGCGTTACGAAAACGCCATCGGTCTGCGCGGCCAGGTCTATGTCACCATTCCCGCCGCCCGTGCCGGTCTTGGCCAGATCGAGGTGCTGCTCCAGGGCCGTCTCATCACCGCCAGCGCCGTCACGGATGCCGATCACGCGCTTGCGCCGCAACATGGCGTCGAAATCACCGCGCTCATGCCGCCCAACACTTTCGTCGTCAAACCAACCTAATAACCATGCCTGACTTTTCATTCTACACCCTCATGGCCGGCATCGCCGCCATCATTGTCTTCGCCACGCTTGCGTTCTTCGCCTCGCGCTACAAACGCTGCCCCTCCGACCGCATCCTCGTCGTTTACGGCAAGGTCGGCGGCAACAAGTCCGCCAATTGCTTCCATGGCGGCGCCGCCTTCGTCTGGCCGGTCATTCAAGACTACGCCTACCTGAGCCTCACGCCGATGCCCATCGACATCCAGCTGCGTGGCGCCCTCTCGCAGCAGAACATCCGCGTCAACACGCCCTCCACCTTCACCGTCGGCATCAGCACCGAGCCGGGTGTGATGGAAAACGCGGCAGAACGTCTCCTCGGTCAAACGCAGCCGCAGATCCAGGAACTCGCCAAGGACATCATCTTCGGCCAGATGCGCGTCGTCATCGCCACGATGCCCATCGAGGAGATCAACGCCGACCGTGACAAGCTCATCGCCAACATCTCCAACGGCGTCGAAGTCGAGCTCAAAAAAGTCGGCCTCCGTCTCATCAACGTCAACGTCCAGGACATCACCGACGAATCCGGCTACATCGAGGCCCTCGGCAAGGAAGCCGCCGCGCGCGCCATCAACGAGGCCAAGATCAAAGTCTCCCAGCAGGAGCGCGATGGCGACATCGGCGCCGCGCTGGCCGACAAAGAAAAACGCATCAGCGTCGCCCAGGCCCAGGCTGAGGCCGTCACCGGCGAAAACCTTTCCGCGGTCGAAATCGCCAACTCCATCGCCTCCCGTCGCGAGCGCGAGGCCGAGGCCGAACGCGTCGGCACCGCCGCTGAAAAAGTCGCCAGCGCCAAGGCCCTGCAAGAGTCCTATCTCGCCGAAGAATCCGCCGAACGCCAGCGCGCCAAGCGCGAAGAAGCCGCGATGATGGCCACCATCATCGTGCAGGCCGACATCGAGAAGCGGAAGATCGAAGTGCTCGCCGAGGCTGAAAAAAACCGTGTCCGCATCAGCGCCGAGGCACAGAAGCAGCGCATCGAGCTCGAGGCCGAGGCGGAGAAGCGCCGCATTGAGCTCGTCGCCCAGGCTGACGCTGAAAAAATCCGCATCCTCAAGGAAGGCGAGGCCGCCGGTTTGAAAACCTACATGGAAGCCGAGGCCGCAGGCACCCTGGCCCAGCTCGAAGCCCGCGCCAAAGGCTTCCAATCCATCGTCAATGCCGCTGGCGGAGCCGACAAGGCCGCGCAGCTCATGGTCACCGAGCAACTGCCCGGACTCGTCGCCGAGCAGGTCAAAGCCATCTCCGGCATCAAGATCGACAAGCTCACCGTCTGGGATTCCGGACGCACCGGCGAGGACGGCAAGACCCGCACCGCCGATTTCCTCTCCGGGCTCGTCGGCGCCGTTCCGCCGCTGCACGACATCGCCAAAAACGCCGGCATCGAGCTCCCCGGCTTCCTCGGCAAGCCTGCCGGACCTGCGGGCGGCAAAAAGCCCGCGCCACCGCCTGAAAGCAAGGATTGAGCCTGAACTCCTCGCCTGCATCTCATGTCTTCGAGTGATCCTGTCGCAGAACCCGGTTTGATGGAGGTCATCGCACCCAAGCTGGTGCGCTGCCGCATTCGTGAATTTCATGAGGATGATCTGGAGGCTTGCCTCGACATACATCGCTCCAATGAGCCCGATTACCTGGAGCCAGGCGGGATTCACGGCTTTGTCGAATTCCTCGCGCGCGGCACCTCGTACTATTTGGTGATCGAGCATGATGGCAAAATCATCGCCTGCGGCGGCCTGGAACTCGCAGGCGACTCGGGCCATGCCACACTGGTTTACGGCCTGGTCCATCGGCAGTTTCATGGCAGAGGATTCGGCACCACCTTGCTTGCGGCCCGCCTGTCGCTGCTCGAACACGAGGGTGATGCTGTGCCTGTTTGGGTGAGCACCAGCCTTGCGGCCGTGTCGTTCTTTGGCCGGTTCGGATTCACGTTGCACTCCGTCACGCCTGATCCTGTCGGACCCGAGCGGGACCAAGGACTGTTCTGGCTCAAGGTGACCCCCGATGAGATCGAATCCATCCGTGCGGGCCTCGATCACCGTGACATCCAGATCGAACTGAATCCGCCCGCGGAGGATTCTGCCGTAGAACCGGAAGCATGAGCCGTTGATCTGCGTCGTCATGGCCGCCACCCAGGATCTCATCGCCGCCAGCACCGGAAAGAAAAACGAGGGAGCCCTGCTCTTCTTCGGAGCCAGCGCCGACGAAAAGGAGATCTACAAGGCCGCCTCGCCCATCACCCACGTCCGCGCCGGAGTTCCGCCCACGATCTTCATCGAGGGCGAAAAAGACACGCTCAAAATCGGCCGCGCCGAGATGATGGCGAAATTAAAAGCCCTCGGCATCGAAACCGCCGTCCACACCCTCAAGCACGCCCCGCATCCCTTCTGGATGAGCGATCCTTGGTGTGCCGAGACCGTCGAAATCGCCGCCGCTTTCTTCAAACAGCACCTCGGCGAAAAGAAAGCCTCGAACTGAGAACGGCGAACCGGGAACAGAAAATTACTTCACCGGCTTCGGCAGCGCCTGCACCAGCAGGCTGTAAAACTCGTTCTCCTCAGGAGTTTCACCGTCGCTTTTGAGAATGTTGCTCACCACGCCGAGCACCTCCTTCTGCGCCAGCTTCGTCGTGAAGACCTGCGCCTTCTCATTGATGTAATCAAACATCGCGTCATCGCTGTCCGCCGCCTCGCGGGCGCGGGCAAACGACTCCTCAATAAAAAGACTCTTCGGATACTCCGACTCCCAGCCCTCCGCGATAAAAGCCGACTCCACCAGCCGCTCTTCTGTGAGCGAAACATGCGCGTCAGCATAGATCGAAAGGGTCAGGAGATCGAACAAGGCTTCGCGGTTTTTCTGGGTCATGAAACCATCTTGGCAAGAACCCTTCCCGCGATCAAGCCCGCACTTTTTCACACGGAAATCTTCACCCGCTGAAACACTTCGGTTCGTGATCCCGCATGAACGGCGGCTTGCACGTTTCCGCCATTCACCGTCACCACCGCATAACCCGCCGTGTCCGCGTATTCGAACGCCGTCACCAGTTTCCGCTCGGTTTCATACAGCTCGCGTCTCAGCTCCACCGTCTCCGGCGAGTGCTTCGGTTCCAGCTTCACCTGATCGCCGTTGTAGCTGGCGATGCCATGCAGTTCGTTCTTCGGCGCTTGATTCAAGGCCGACACCACGCTGCTCACCGCGAGCTGGGAAAAGCGTTTGCCGCCTGCCGCCCGCGTCAGCGCGCTGAACTTGTGCAAGTGTCCGCCCAGCACCATCGCCTCTTGCTGTCCGAGCACATCGAGCAGTTTTTCACGCTGCGCCTTCAACTTCTCGCCCGCATACAGATGCCACGTCGCCCGCGCGCCATACGGCACCACCGGCGGATGGACGATCACAAACAGATGCCGCGCCGTGCGTTTCGTCACCACCGCCTCCAGCCATTCCAGGCTCGTCCTGTCATACGCGTCAAAAAATGCGAACTGCGACTCGGCGAACGTCACCAGATGATTCGCCTTCGTGTGCGAAGCCGCCGCATCCACCCGCTTCGTCTCGCCGACCATGAACGGCAGCAGCACTTCATCAAACGCCTCCTTGGCTCCGTCGCCTGTAACATCATGATTGCCCTTCGTGAACAAAAACGGCACACCGAGTTCTTGCTGCGTCACAAACGTCAGCGCCTCTCGGTTCTGCTTCACGGAAAGCTCCGCGTTCCCGCACAAACCCTGCACCAAATCGCCCACCTGCAGCACAAACGCCGGTGGCGCGGCCGATTCCCGCAGCGATGCGATGCGCTGCTTCACGGCGGCAAACATTCCAGGCATCAACTCCGCCGTCAGCCGCGAGTAATTCTGAATCTGGCTCAGGTCGCCTCCGTGATGTTCCCGCAACCACTTCAAATCATGATGCTCCAGGCTGTCGTAGTGCAGGTCGCCCAGCAGAATGAATGAAAACGGCTTCGCAGCCTCCGCTGCACGGGAAACACCCCCCGGCAGCGCCACGGCTGCGCAGGCTTCCATAAAACGACGGCGTGAGGACATTCCGCTTCAACGTCACCTCAGCCATTCGTCATTCTGAATTCGTCATTCGTCATTTCTTGACCACTCCCTCGCCCCTCTTGACCATCACGCCTCCCATGTCCGACGCAGCCACCACTCCCATGATGAAGCAGTACCTCGCCATCCGGCGGGAGCTTCCTGAGGACGTGCTGCTGTTCTTCCGTCTGGGCGACTTCTATGAGTTGTTCTTCGAGGACGCAAAGGTCGCCTCGCCCATCCTCAATGTGGCGCTCACGAAACGCAACGGCGTGCCCATGTGCGGCGTGCCGCATCATTCGTCGCAGGGTTACATCGCAAAGCTGATCAAAGGTGGCAAGCGTGTGGCCATCGCTGAGCAGACGACTGATCCAGTGCCGGGAAAAATCGTCGAGCGTGCCGTGTCGCAGATCCTCAGCGCGGGCACGATCAATGACCTCAACCTCCTCGACTCGAACCGCCCGAACTACCTCGCGGCTGTGTTTCGTTCGGGCAAGAGTAACTATTCAGCACCCGTTGCGAA
>DNXB01000147.1:9600-14764 GCA_003506995.1 Verrucomicrobiales bacterium | reverse complement strand
CTCGGTTCCGAACGCTCCTATGTTGAAGCAGCTCCGTGAAGTCCTCGCATCCAGCGTTCGCACACTTGCGGCCACGGATCGTTCACAGCACTGGCGACGGTATTGATGGAGAAAAGCAAACCTACTCTAACTGAACATGCCAGCGCAACGCCCTCCTCAAATGCGCTTTTCCCTGATCACTCTTCCAAGACACCTGCCAACGCGAGTGCTGGGCAGGTTTCGGAAACAACTTTGGTAGGCATGCGACTGTCCTGACGATGTCATTTGTTTCATGCCCTCAAATCGCCGCGAACGCAAGCCGGCGGGTTTCCCATTGGAGGCATGGTCGAATGGGAGGCATGGCCGAGTGTCCTGAGATCATCCGCAGCGGCATGCAGGCCGGTTCTTTCCTGAGCGGTCAGGCCGCCCTGGCCGCCGTCATGTAGCTCAGCAGCCGGGCCAGCGTGGTACGCATGTCCTTGCGGTCCACGATCATGTCCACCAAACCGTGCTGCATCATGAACTCGGCCGTTTGGAAGCCGGGAGGGAGGTCGGCATGGGTCGTTTCCTTCACCACACGCGGGCCGGCGAAGCCGATCATGCACTTCGGCTCGGCGATGATGATGTCCCCCAGCGTGGCGAAGCTGGCGGTGACGCCGCCGGTGGTCGGATGCGTGAGGATGGAAATGTAAGGCAGACGCGCCTCGGCGTGCCGGGCGAGCGCTCCGCTCGTCTTGGCCATCTGCATGAGGCTCAGGATGCCCTCGTGCATGCGGGCGCCGCCGGAGGCGGAGAACACGAGGACCGGCTTGCGCTCGGCGGTGGCGGCCTCGATGGCGCGGGTGATTTTTTCACCCACCACGCTGCCCATGCTGGCGCCGAGGAAGCGGAAATCCATGATCGCGACCAGCACCGGCACGCCTTCGATGGTGGCACGTCCGGTGACGACGGCCTCGGTCAGCCCGGTTTTCTGCTGGTAGGCCTTCACCTTGTCCAGGTAACCTTTGAAGCCGAGCGCGTTCACGGAGTCGAGCCCCTGGTCCATCTCGACGAAGCTGCCCTCGTCCACCATGCTGGCGATGCGCTCGCCGGAGGCGATGGTGAAATGGTAGCCGCAACTCGTGCAGACGCGGAGGTTCTTGCTCAGCGCGTCCTCAAAGAGGCTCTCATTGCAAGAGGGGCACTTCGTCCAGAGGCCTTCCGGCATGTCGCGTTTCTTTTCACCCAGTGCGTCAACGGTGCGTTTTTTGAAAAATCCCATGGTAGGTCGGTCGGTGTGGGCGTCCTGCGAAGGCGGACCTGATGGAGCGTCTCCCCGAGTGGCATGTCGCAGGAGGTGTCGCGGCGGATCGAATCCGCCCGGCGTTCGCACTATCAAGCCCGGCCAGAGCCGGACGCGGGGCCGATCCTAGCCGCGTGCCGCGGTGATGACCACCACTTTTTCTGCCCCACCCTCACGCCGCAGCACCCGGGCGCACTCGCTCGTCGTCGCGCCCGTGGTGAAAACATCGTCCACCAGCAGGATGCGGCGGCCCTGAAGCGAGATTTGGGCCTGCCAGGGCCGCGGTTGTCGCAGTGCAAACGCCCCGCGCAGGTTTCGCAGCCGCTCATCGCGGTCCAGGCTCGCCTGCGTGTCCGTCTCGCGAATGCGGGCCAGCGCGTTCGCCGCCGGGATGCCCGTCCACTGCGCCAGCCGCTGGCAAAGCTCCCAGCTTTGGTTGAACTCCCGGTCCAGCTCCCGGCCGCGATGCAGCGGCACCGGCACGAGGAGCCACTCGGCGAGATTTTCCCCGGCCAGCCGGGGTTCCTCCAGCGTCCGCAGCATCAGCGCGGCCAAGGCACCGCGCAGTTGCAGGCGGCGGTCATACTTGAACTGATGCACCAGCTCCCGCACCGCTCCTTCCGCCCGGCAGGCCGCCACGGCAAACTCGAACTCCAGTTTGCGCCCGCTGCAGTTCATGCAGCGGAACTCATGCGTGAACGCCCCGTCATACATCTCCCCGCACACACGGCAGTAAGGCGCCTCCACCAGCGGCAGCCCCTCCGCGCAAACCGCGCAAAACCACGCCTTCTCACCGCTGCTCGAAGTCCCCTGCCCCAGAGGAACATGACACACGCCGCACAATCGCGGGTAGATCAGATCCACCAACGCCTCCCGCACCGGGTGCAGCACCCGTTGCAGGCGTGAAGGTGAGGCTGGGCCGGGGTAGGGCATCGTCGAAAAAGGGATCAGGACAGTTCGATGCACACGCGGAAGCTGCGGCCGTTGTTTGTGATGGTCCGGGTTGCGATATTACAGACGATGTGGCCGAGCCAGCTTGATCTCAGGTTCATCGGACTCGCATGGCGCCAGGAGCCCCCGCGCCATTGGGTGAGCGATTTCATGCTGGCAGTTTAACCACCTCAACTGATCAGGCAAACCTCGAATGCCATTGCCGAAGTATCGTCAAGATCGGTCTCAGTAGAGCAGGCAGGAGAGCCGAAGCTCCCCTGCCCCTCATCAAACCGGACGGGTGTTTTCCCGCATCCGGCTTTCCGGGTCTTGTTCATTAGGGTCTTGTTCATTAGAGGCCGTTATCCGCGCCAGGTCGCTTTGAGCGGGAGTTGACAATAGAAATCGGAGATCTGCGGTGGCGACAAATCGTCAGCCAAGGCGACGGAGCAGGCTGCAAGCGCAAGCCTGGTGGTGAGCTTCATATCGGACAGCGGTTAATTCTTCCGCGCCAGTGCCTTGCGGATCACCGGAGCGAGCCACTTCGCCGTCTCGTCGGCGATGATGTTGTAGCCGGCGAGACTCGGGTGGCGGTCGCTGGACCAGCCGGGAAGGTGGCCGAAGACGCCGTCCAGGCGGTTGTCGAGCACGACGACCTGCGGATCAGCGCCGGGCTGGATGTAGGGCGTGGCAAAGGCACGCAGATTCTCGGGAATTTTGGAAAGCGAGTAGCGGCGGTAGTTGAGGCCGTCGGGGTTCTTTTTCAACTCGGCGAGGTAGCGCGGCGCGATGTCGAAAAGCGTGAGCTTTTCCTCGGCGGCGACCTGCTTGATCAGCGCGTTGATATCCTCATGCAGGTTGTTGAGCGCATACGGTATGGCGGTCATCGGGATGAGCATGGCCTTCGGGTGATCCTGGCGCAGACGGGCGAGCAGTTCCTTGAAGTCCTTCGGAAACTGCGTTTTGAAGTCCTTGACCTTCGCCTGGTCGTTCAGGCCGTAGCGTATGAAGATGCAGTCGGCCTGCGGCTTGGTCTTCACCGCCTTGTCATAGCGGGTGTCGAGCAGGCGGCGGATGTACTCGCCGCTGACGCCTTCATTATAGACATCGGTGGGGGGCAGATCAGGATTGGAGGCAAGGAAGATGCGTAGCGTGTCCTCAATCTGCGGTTCGTCGGAGGCGAGCTTCTTTGGAATGCTGGCCTCGGTGGTGCTGTCGCCAAGCAAGATAATTTGCAGGCGCTTCTTGCCCGCCGTGGCCGCACTGAAGGCGAACGGCTGACCTCCGATGAGCTGGTCCGAGGTGATCGTGGGGCAGATCAGCTTCTCCACATGCTGAATGAACAGCTCCGTGCCACGAACATGACTGACGAAGGGCCAGCGGGCGGGATTGTACATCGTGTCGGTCATGTCGCGCATCAACACGACGTGCTTGCCGTTCTTCGCCATCTGCCGCAGACCAAAAGGGCGGCCGCTGACGCACATGTTAAGATGCACGCCCATGAGGATGACGTTGTCGATGTCGCGCGACTCCAGCAGGTTCCAGATCTCCACGCCACTGTCGCTGATGGCGTCTTTTTGCTGGTCGATGCGCAGCGTGTCGATCTGCTTCGTCCATGGAGCCTTCGGATTCAGTCCTTTGGCTTCAAGTTCCTTGGCCCAAACCGCGTGTTCGGCAGGATCGTCATCCTCGCCGCCGTCGGTTTGATCGAGCGGATACACGGCCAGTTCCTCGGCAGGGATTTGTTTGCACCATTCGCCGATTTTATCCGGCAGACGCGCGGCGGCGGGCGCGGACTTCGCGCGTTCGCGTGCCGGAGTTCCTTCATAGGGATTCATGCAGGAGCTTGGCGCGTGGATGATGAGCACGCCGTCCTTGCGGGCTTTTTCGAGCACTTCATTGAAGCGCGGAGCCATCTCACCCTCGCGTGTCACCGCGTTTTTGCAGTGATGCAGATCCCACATGTCGCAGACGATGATCGCGGTGCGGGAAGGCAGCCATTGCTCTTTGACGAGCGCCGCCTTGCCGGAGGGCGAGCGGGATTGCAGCGTGAGGGGCAGAGGCGTGTCCGCAGCGGAGACAGACAGCGTGAAGGCGAGTAGAATGAGCGAAATGCGCATGCCTTGGATACGCGATCCAACCCGGCTTTTCTCGGCAGCGACGTGAACGCCTGCTTATGATCTTCCCAGAGCACCAAGCACCTTCGCCACCGTGTTTTCGACACTGAGGCCGTGCTTTTTGCGAAGAATGGGGACGCTGCCGTGCTCAATGAACTGGTCGGGCCAGCCGATGCGAACGACAGGGGTGTGGATGCCCGCGTCGCTGAGCTGCTCGATGACGCCAGCGCCGAATCCGTTGCGAAGCACATGGTCTTCGAGGGTGCAGACGACCTTCACTTTTTTAGCGAAGGATTCGATGCAGGGCATGTCGAGGGGCTTGATCCAGCGCGGGTTGATGAGAGCAACGGAGAGCCCCCTGGCCTCGAGTTCTTTTTTGGCGGCCTCGGCGATGGGGAACATGTCGCCAAGGGCGATGAGGGCGACATCGCTGCCGTCAGCGACGACCTCGGCCTTGCCGATTTCGAGCAGGACAGGTTTGTCCTTGGGCGTGACGCCGGGACCGTTGCCACGCGGGTAACGGATGGCGATGGGGCCCTTCTCGTAATTCGCCATGGTCCAGAGCATGTCCACAAACTCGTCCTCGTTGCGTGGCTGCATGTGAACGATGCCGGGAATGCCACGGAGGTAGGCGATGTCGAACAAGCCGTGGTGCGTGGGACCGTCGTCGCCGCTGAGGCCGCCTCGGTCCATGCACATGCGCACCGGGAGGTTTTGGATGGCCATGTCATGCAGGATCATGTCGAACGCGCGCTGCATGAAGGTGGAGTAGATCGTGAGGAAGGGCTTCAGGCCGCGCGTGGAAAGGCCGCAGGCGAAGAGGGCGGCGTGTTCCTCGGCGATGCCGACGTCGAAG
>DNXB01000147.1:0-9560 GCA_003506995.1 Verrucomicrobiales bacterium | reverse complement strand
GAAGACCTGGGAATAGGTGGGCTTGTCACTGGCGGCGGTTTCGCCGGTTTCGACGCTGTATTTGCCAAGACCGTGGAATTTGCCCGGATCGTTGAGCGCGGGGGTGTAGCCGCGGCCTTTTTCAGTGATGATGTGCAGGATCACCGGTTCATCCTGGGTCTTGAGAAACTCGAAGGTCTGGATGAGCAGCGGGAGGTTGTGGCCGTCGATGGGGCCGTAGTAGCGGATGCCGAACTCATCGAAAAGAACACTGCGATTGGTTGGCGTCTGGCTCTGCGGAAGAATGATGTTTTTGGCATTGCCCTCGACTTTCTCAGCGAAGCGGCGAACACCTTCGCCGAGCATGAACTCGACGAATTTCGCGGCTTTCTGATGCAGGTTCGCGAAGGCGGGATGGGTGGCGATGGAGTTGAAATATTTCGCGATGGCGCCGACGTTGCGATCAATGGACCACTCGTTGTCATTGAGGACGACAATGAGTCGCTTGGTGTGCGCGGCGACGTTGTTGAGCGCCTCAAACACCGGGCCGCAGGTGAAGGCGGCGTCACCTGCAACACAGACGACATGCTCGTCACCACCGGCAAGATCACGCCCGGTGGCCATGCCTAGCGCGGCAGAAAGGGCGGTGCCAGCGTGGCCAGCGCCGTAGCAGTCGTGCTCGCTTTCAGTGCGGAGAAGGAAACCGTTGAGACCGTCGTGCTGCCGGATGGTGTGGATGCGGTCCCAACGGCCCGTGAGCATCTTGTGGATGTAGCCCTGATGCGCGACATCAAAGACGAAGCGGTCTTTGGGCGTGTCAAAAACCCGATGCATGGCGAGCGTCAGCTCGACGACACCCAGATTCGGTCCCAGATGGCCGCCAGTCAGGCTGAGTGTTTCAATGAGTGTCTGACGGATTTTTTCCGCAAGATCGGGCAATCTCTCCAGCGGCAGGGCTTTGAGATCGGCGGGGGAAGTGATGGCTGGCAGGTCGGTGTCCACAGGGTCTAAAAAAGTCGGATTTCTTCGCCTCCGGCATCGGCGGGCTTTCGGCGGCGTGTTTGGGTGCGGGATTTATCCGCAGATTCGGGAGATTCCTCGTCAAGAGAGGCTTCTTCAAAAGATGAGATGACGGCTTTGCCTCCCTCCAGATCACCACTGATGAGTTCCACACGGCGGCGGGCCCCGTCGATGCGCTGGCGGCAGAGCTTAAGCAGGCGCACACCTTCTTCGTAGCTGGAAATCATTTCTTCGAGGGACAACTGACTGTCCTCCATGCCTGCCACGATCTCGTCCAGACGCTGCATGGCGTCCTCGAAGGAAGGATCGGTCTGGGGGCTGGGCTTGCTCATGAAAAGGACGCTCTGACGCAGGGTCAAAGGGGCCGCCATTATCAGGGGATCATAGGGAGCCGCAAGCAGGAAAAGCCGGGGCTGGCATTGCTTTCAGACATGTTGGGGCAATTCGTCGTAACCTGAGTGAATGAGGCAATGGGGAGCAGTCGAGAGTCCTATGCGGGGAGTGCGGTGTTATTTATGCCTATAAATTTATAAATCATTGAATTTATATTCAGTATGACTAAATTTATGTTTAGTCGATGACACCGCTCAAACTCAAGCTCTGCCTCTGTGCCTGTGTGCTGGGAGCCACTTTGTGGCCCCGGTCGGTCTGTGCCTATCTAGGCAGTTTCGAGGAGCAGGATGGCTATCGCATTCCGTTGGATGGGCAGATTCTATCGGCATCTCTGGCGGGTGACGCGCAGTTTTACCTGAACAACATTGAAGCAAACGGTTACACGGGGGTCGTGCCTCTGGGAACCTATCCAAACAGCCTGGGAGACACTTCCCACGGAGCAGACCTGAGCCGTTACAACGCCGGACAGTACGGCACCGCCAATGGCGGGCCGGGAGGAACAGCGGCGGACATTGCCGACAACTCCGGCCTGTGGCAGGCACTGGCGGGCGGGCGGCTGAACGAAGACGCCGACGCTCCTTATTATTACGGGAGCAACTTCACCCGCGACTATGTGCAAGCCTACCGCTACCCAGGGGCCAGGTCAGGGGCCAATGTGCTCAATTTTTTGGCCTCCGAAACCAGCCTCAGCTACGCCTACACCCTGGACTCCAGAGATTTCAATGGAATGACTCCTGGCGCTTCCGACGGACAACTGATCCAAATGGCTTTCTGGCTCTGCCCTTCGGATTGGGACGACGATGACCTGGACAATATCATGAGCATCTCCCTGCGGGATGCGATGGGACAAACGGTGTTTCAAGTGGGGTACACTGGCGACAACATGCTGCAGTACCAAACCCCGGGAAGCGGCACCTGGGAAACCACATCCCACCGGATGGGCACGCTGGGATGGTCTGAACTTTTGGTGATCCTGGACACGGTCAACAACACCGCCGGCATCGCCGTGCGAGCCTATGATGACAACACTTTGACACTGGGAGACCAAGCCTATGTGCTGAGCAATCAGTCATTGGGGTTGACGGTGGACGCGCTCACAGGACTGCAATGGGATTTGCGCGGTGGCCCCTTGAACAATGGAGCGGCAAGCTTCAAAAACTACTTTGACGACTTCAGTTTCACCCTGAGTCCAGTCGTGGTTCCCGAGCCTGGGAGCCTGTTGCTGACACTTCTCGCATCTCTAATGGTGATTAAGCGGAGAAGAAACTCCTCCGTCTGAATCAAAAAAAAGCACCCGGTCTTTCGACCGGGTGCGTGGGATTGGTCTGTGTTGATGGCTCGGCCAATCAGGCGAAGATATCGAGCACCGGGGTGCCTTTGTCGCCGACCGTGAAGGGACGGTTGGAGGGCGACATGACCACTTCGTCCACCGGAAGGCCCATGGCATGGCCGATGGTGGCCTGGAAGTCCGGCGGCGAAACCTGCTTGTCAGCCACGCGGCGGCCATCCTTGTCAGTGGAGCCATAGACGAAACCGCCTTTGACACCACCACCTGCGAAGACGGTGGAGTAGGCCAGCGGGTAATGGTCGCGCCCTTCGTTTTCGTTAACGTCCGGCGTGCGGCCGAATTCCGAGCCCATGACAACCATGGTGGACTCCAGCAGGCCGTTGGAAGCAAGATCTTCGATCAGGGCTGCAAAAACTTGGTCCATCGTGGCCCCCGTGCTGGTCAGCGCGGTGTCGATGTTGTTATGCATGTCCCATCCGCCGAATTGCACTTCAATGAAGCGAACCCCAGCCTGCACGAGGCGACGGGCGAGCAGAGCTCCCTGCCCGAAGGAATTGCGACCGTACTTCTCGCGCACAGCAGCAGGCTCACTGGAAAGGTCGAAGGCCTTGAGATCTTCGCTCTTCATGAGCTTCATCGTCTCGTCGTAGAACTCAGTGTAGGCCTTGACCTCCTCGGACTTGAACTTATTGCGGAAGGAGCTGTCAAACTCATTCATGAGGGAGAGGCGCTTCTGGAATTGGCCCTCATCAGTGGTCGGGCGGAGGTTTTGCAGCCCGGTCTCAGGGTTGGAGATCGGAATCGGGCTGAGGGCAGGCGGAAAGAAGCCAGCGCCAGGATAGGCGCTGCCGCTGTTCACGACCACGCTGTCAGGCAAGGTCACTCCTTTGACACGGCCTAAAAAGTGCGAAGCCCATGCACCAAGGTTGGGATGCACGATGGTTCCACGCGGCTCATAGCCGGTTTTCATGATGTAAGTTCCGGCATCATGAACTCCGGTCTTGGAACTCATGGAGCGGACGATGGATATCTTGTCGGAGACGGCGGCCATCTTGGTCATGGTGCCACCGAGGAAGTCCACCTGGCCCTTGCCCTTGATGGGATCCGTCGGCCCCTTGGTGCCTCCCGTCTTGGGATCCCAGGTGTCGATGTGGGTCATGCCACCGTTCATCCAGAGGAAAATGACTTTTTTGGCCTTGCCGAAACCAGGGGATCCTGGCCCACCTGCCTTGGAAGCAGTTTCAGCGGCCCGGACGCCGTCAAGCATGCTGGGCATGACAGAAACACCCAGGGCGGTCTGAGCCGTGCGAAGCACGAACTCGCGGCGGGCGATAGGATTGAGTCGGTTTAGTTCAGTTTTCATAAATCAGTCAGTGTGTGCGCGTTATTTGTGTTTTGGTTTAAGAGAGAGTTCGAATTGCCTTATTGCACAAAGATGAATTCGCGGGTGTTGATGAGCGCCCAGATGATGTCTGCATAGCCAGTGGAATCGCTTGCAACAGTTTTCTTGGCGGTGGTCATCTCGGCTTCTGTTGGACGACGAATGAGAACCGACATGAAGAGCGCGTCCAGTTTGGCGGCCGCCACATCAGCTTTTTCATCCGCAGGCTTCACTCTCTCCATGGTGCGGAAGATGAGCGAGTCGTTGTTGGTAAGCATTTCCTGGGCTCGCCCGTTCATCATCATCAGCACCTGAGGCACAGATCCAATTTTGTCACTGCCATCAATGATGTTTCGTGGAGACTGGCCAAACTCGATGAGGAAATGCCCTGGACCCGCCGGCTGATCCAGCTCAGAAGAACGGCGCAGAACCATGCCATTGTAGCTCAAAGAGGCGTTCTCCATCATCATGTCAGTTCCGGGCTTGCTGTCCTTGCCGGACGTCTTGGCATCATCCATCATCATGCCCTCACCCGCCGACGCAAGACCACCACCCATGAGCGCACGTTCCTTGGCATCCATTTTCCGGTAGGCGTCATATTTCATGAGCACCGTTTGAGCGTCGAGCTTGGGATTGTAGAGGTCGAGGTCGATCGATTTGCTGTAGAGGTCTTCCAGAGGCTTTTTGTATTTGTCTGGATCACCCAAAACAAGGGTCATGTAAGAGTCCCATGCCTGCTCAGCCGTCATGCGGCGAAGCAGCGGGCCTTGGAAATAATAGGGCTCGCCCATCGCGATGTGCTCGGTGGTGGCCTCGGATTGGTAGGCGCGGGTATTGTAGATAATCCGCATGAAATCCTTCAGGTTGAACTTCACACGTTTCATTTCTTCAGCGAGATGCTTGAGCAACGCAGGATTGGCAGACTGGTTAGGATCGTCAATGTTCGTCACCGGCTCGTTGATCCCCTGTCCGAATGCGCGCTTCCACATGCGGTTGGCGATGGCCATGGCAAAGCGCGGGTTGCTGGGATGCGTGGTCCAGGTGGCAAAAGCGACACGCAGATTTTCCTCGTCTTTGGTTTTTTGCTTGTAGGCGGGGAGACTCCTGTCCTCCTTGCTCCAGGCGATGAATTTGGGAGCGACCGGATCCAGCGGCTTGGCATCCTTATACTTGTAATCATGCGGAAGCTTGATGGAGTTGGTCGTCGTGTCGGTGATGGCATAACGATTAGCACCGATGAACTGCTGTAGTCCGTTGCGGATACGAGTCATGTCGCCGCCATTGCTTTCAATGATCTTTTCCATTTCGGGCATGAGCTTGTTGCCCATGTCAACCATCTCCATGCCTTCCTTGTTGCGACGTGCCGGCGCACGACGCTGATAGCGTGTGCTGGTGGCGCCAAAGAACGAGGCCATTTCATAGAACTGATACTGGGTCCAGTCAGCAAAGGGATGATCATGGCACTGGGCGCAGGCGACATCGGTGCCGAGAAACACCGCCAGAGTGTTGGCCAGGTTGTCGAGCGGCATGCCGGAGTCACGCAGGAGGTATCCAGCGGCTCCATTGTGCCACATTTTGCCGGTGGCGGTCAGCATGTCGAACACCATCTTGTCCCAGGTGACGTTTTGCTCCACCTGCTTCTGCAGCCAGTTGATGTAGGGAATGCCACGAACATTGTTGCCACCTTCCAGGCGATCTTTAACGCGCAGCATTTCAGCCAGATAGTTGTACATGTGGCCGGAATAACCAGGACTGTCGAGAAGCATGTCGATCAGCTTGGCCCGCTTGGCCGGATTCGAATCCTTGATGAACACCGTGGCTTCATCATAATTCGGAATGCGGCCCACGATGTCGAGGTAAACACGCCGAACAAACTGCTCGTCATTGGCCATGGCGTTGAAGCCTGTGATGGCCGGCTTGCCGCCTTTGATACGCTCAGGGTTGGCGCGGCCGATGCCCGTGGCAACCAGGAGGTCCACTTTGGCGGATGCCTGGGCCACCGCTGAATTGGCCAGCATGACAGGCTGCTCCGAAGGTTTGAGCGATTTCGCCAATGCCTGGTCTTCCGCCGACAAGTTGGTGAGCGGGAATTTGTGCATGCCGCCGTCGGCGGTCTGCAGCATGATGTCCCCACCATCGAGTCCGATGAATGAGGCGGTGACTTGGCGGCCCTTGGTGTCTGTCCAAGTGCGCACCTCCGCCAAAGCGGAGGAGGCGAAAAGAACGGCGACGAGGAGGCTGCTGAGCAGTTTCGTGGTTTGTTTCATGGTGGTGTAAAAATGAAGTATGTGGGACTTCCGCTGGCACGAACGTGCCGGAGCATTCTTCAATTAGACAAAATGTGCCGTTTTTTCGCCTTTTCGGCAAGCCTTGATGCAAAGGCGGTGCATTTCCCGGCCGGGAACCGCGCATTTTGACTGCCTCAGTCTCGCGTTGGACCGGAACGCGAAACTGAATTTGTTCTCTTGAACAGTTTTTGTGGCGTGGTGGGAAGGTCGATCCCTGTCGGGGTCTCGATATTTGCCCCAGGGGCGCCAGAGACTATTTCAATGCCTTCGCGATGAAGGCCGCGATGTCCGCGTGCATTTTCTCCATGTCCGGGCGGTTCGTGTACATCATGTGGCCGGACTCATACTCGGCGAACTCGATGTTTCCCCGCAGTTCGTCCGGCAGGCGCATCTGGCGCACGCTGAGCATCATGTTGTCCGGCGGCGTCACCAAGTCCCGCCAGCCGACCAGCGCCAGCACCTTGAGGTGCGGATTCTGCCGGATCGCGTCGGCCAGCATGCCGCTCACACTCGTGTAGCTGTTCCCCTTGCCGTGATTCCAGCTCGGCTGCGAGGCCAGCACCTCATAGGGCAGATCCTTCTCATACTTCAGCTCCTCGCGCAGATAGGCGTTCATCGATGCGGCCGCGATGCTGCCCACCACGCGCATGAAGGGCTCGATCTGCGGGTGATTTTCCGACTCATCGCCGTCGCTGCCCGTCACCCGCGCATCGTAGGCCCCTAGCACCAGTTTCTGGTCGCGCAGCAGCATCTCGCGGAACACCCCGCTGTCGATCCGCAGTTCCTGCTCCTCGATCAGCTTCGGCTCCAGGGCGGTCAGCCGCGCCAGTTTCTTCACCACGGCCTCACGTTCTGTCTTCGTCAAATCGTTGCCCTTGAGCAGCGCGGAGGCATACTCACCGAACGCAAACTCACGCGACTCCGCCACCGCCTTCTTGAAATCCGCCTGCAAATCCGG
This sequence comes from Verrucomicrobiales bacterium, assembly GCA_003506995.1. Taxonomy (GTDB): domain Bacteria; phylum Verrucomicrobiota; class Verrucomicrobiia; order Verrucomicrobiales; family Verrucomicrobiaceae; genus Prosthecobacter. The sequence continues at coordinate 2,253 of DNXB01000147.1, read as the reverse complement.
CGGCAGCTTCTGGTGATAATGCGCTGAGGCCGTCATTGCGGGCAGTCCCACCAGATACGGCGTGTCATTCAGCGGCCCCGAGATCAGCGTCGCATAGTCCAGCAGGCCGGACACGATGATGATCCCGTTCAAATACATGCGATGGCGCTGCTGCAGGTGCTGCGCCAGCCCGCCGCCGCGGATGCCGCCGTAGCTCTCCCCGGCGATGAATTTCGGCGACCGCCAGCGCTGCTCCCTCGTCACCCACAAGCGCATGAACTCGCCCACGCTCTGGATGTCCTCCTGCACGCCGAGGAACTCATTCACCGCCTTCGGATCCTCCGCGCGGCTGAAACCCGTGCTCACCGGATCAATGAAAACCAAGTCCGTCACATCCAAGATCGAGAATTCATTGCTGACCAGCCCTCCCGGCGGTTTCGGCGGCGTCAGACCGTCCGCAGGCAAATCCACCCGCTTTGGCCCGAACGCACCCAGATGCAGCCACACCGAGCTGCTGCCCGGGCCGCCGTTGAAACAGAACGTCACCGGGCGCGTGCTCACATCGCCAGCATTCTTCATCGTGTAGGCCGTGTAAAACACCTGGGCCGAAGGTTTTCCATCTGGCTTCAAGATTGGCAGCGTTCCCGCCTTCGCCTCATACGCGATCTCCTTGCCGCCAATCGTCACCTTGCCCTCGGTCACCACGGGTTTGTCAGCGTCCGGCTTCTTGTCGTCCTTCTTTTCATCCGCCTTGTCCTCCTTTTTTTCGTCGGGCGGCGATTCAGGCTTGGGTTTTGCCTCTTCAGCAGGAAGGCAAACGGGCATCACAAGAGCCAGCACGGCGGCAAAGTAAGTCGGTCGGATGAACATGGTGGCAGGAAGCATGGCACGCACGCTTCGTCTTGAGAACCAAAATTCTCAGTAAACCCAACATGCCCTCAGGACCGGCGGATGCCCCGTTCCACACCTCAATCATGGGTATCGTCACTTCGTGTTTCGTTCCACCTCCATCTCATAGGCTTTGCCAGCGTCCCAGAGGCGGATGCCGTCGCTACCGGCCGAGAGAATGGCGTGTCCGTCGGGACGCCAGGCAAGCGCCTGCACCGAGGCTTCATGTCCGTGGAGCACCATTAGCTGTTTGCCGTTTGCCGCATCCCAGATACGAACAGTCCGATCCTCGCCCCCGGAAGCCAATCGACGCCCATCCGGGCTCCACGCCACGGCAAGAACCTTTGTTGCATGGTCTTCCAGCTCCATCATGGAGCGACTTCCGGCAAAGTCCCAAACCACGATTCGCGTTCGGGTGGCCAGCGCCAGTTGTTTACCGTCGTTCGACCAATCCACGGAATAGACCCCACCATCGGAGATGGTCTGAAGAGTTTCGCTTCCCCAGTTTTTAGTTTCCCAAATGCCAAGTTTGTCCAAAAACACAGCGGCGAGATGGGTGCCTGCCGGATGCCATGCGATACCGCGAAGATCCCGCACCGGGATCGAGGCCAACTGGCGTCCGTCGGATGTGTCGCAAACGGTCAGGAAATCGCTGAATCCCCCGAATGCGAGAAGACCGCCCGCAGGATGCCAGGCGATGTGGGCCGCGTTTCCGCGCAAACCATTCGTTCCTTCCGGACGATTCCATTCAACTGGCGCGCCGGTCTCGCAATCCCATAGATCGACCCGGTTGTAGGCATCCACCGAAGCAATCAATCTACCGTCAGGACTCCAACTGCAACTGACCGGCCCGTCTCGGCTCATGGGGATCTCCCACTGAAAAACCGGTTTCCGGGACACCGAATCCCACACAACAATCGCAGAACGGCCGCTACTCCTGGTGGCAACCGCGAAGCGCTCTCCCTGGGGACTCCAGGCAAGGTCACTCGAATTCTTCGATTCCTGCTGCCACACTGCGGACTCCTTGATGGGAACGAGATCCCAGAACTTGACCGTGCCGTCCCGGCTGCCCGAGGCAAGAATCTCGCCGTCCGGACTCCAGGCCAGCGCGTTCACTTCGTCCAAGTGGCCCATGTAGTCTCTCAAGAGGACGCCGGTGACCGGATCCGAGATTTTGATCATTCTTCCCGTTCCCCCAATCGCCAGAATATTCAGCGCGGGGTGCCATGCGCCTACCGACTCGGATCCTCCACGCTGATCGAGCAGGCGCCGGACCCGTTTGCCGGATGACACCTCGTAGATGCTCGTTCCACGACCGCCATTTGGCTTGGCAAAGTGTGTTTCATCACTGCTCCAAACAAATTCCGAAGTGCCATCCCCAACTTG